>NZ_JAQMTY010000255.1 GCF_028330765.1 Spirulina subsalsa CS-330
CCCTTCGGCCTCCTCCCCTGGCTCTACCTCTACGGTTTACACCTTATCGCCCACTGGCAAGCCCAAGCCGCATCACTCCGCTTCCGCAAAACCGCCTTAGATATTGCCACAATCGGCATCCTCGCAGGCAGTGTCTATTGGATCAAGTATTCTGCGGTCACCGCTGCGTTTGCCCTCTGTATTTATCTAGTCATTGAATTATTTTTCTATCTCAAAACATCACTAAACTGGCCACAAAAACTGATCTTGCTCACGATCGGCGGACTCAGTTTTGCCATCCCACCCGCTTTACTGTCAGGGATCAACCAAGCCTTAACCCAAACCGTTAATGTCTTGCAGCAGTCAGAACTCTCAGATTTTTCACCGGATCACCCACGCGGCTGGTACATGCTCCTTTTTCTTCTGGCTGTTCCGACTCTCTACCTCTTCCAAGGTATGTTTGTGTGGATGCACTTTGTCTTCTTTAGTGATAGCTGGTTACCCTTCTTTTCAGATATTGTCTTTCATAATCGAATTATTCCCCTTGCCATTCTCGTCTTGCCCCTGAGTGCTGCAATGGCATGGCTACTATGGCATCATCACCATCAGTTTAGCCCGTCACTCTTAAGATTTGCTGCCTGTGTGGGCTTTATTCCGCTCTTCCCCCTTGCTTACCTCTCCAACCGCATTGGGTATAATTTTTTGGTATTTAATCCACGCCATGGATCGTATCATTTTATCATTGTAGAAATGATTGTATTGACCATTCTTTTACGAGTAATATTTCTATTCAAGGAACAGTATCAAAAGCGAAAAAAAATATACTGGCTTATCTTGCTACTCATTGTTATCTTTCCTAATATTTTTCATGTTGGTATTTTTGCTAAAGAAAATTTTTTAATTCGAGAAAAGTCCGAGTATTTCGCAACATCAGAATACCTCTATGATCGGAACATCACATCGCAAAATATTCCGGGAATTCTTACTGAAATTCAAAATCTCATTCAAAGTCCAAAAGATGTAATTACTCTGGGAATAGATAATATTAGTGCTTTTTCATCATGGTTACTGGTGAATGGACGTGTTTTACCGCTGGCGTATTTCAGTGAATTGTTCGTAACAACCCATGGACGGGCGATGAGTGTCTATAGTGACAGTCCGTTTTTCACGTCGGAGCTATTGCGGGTGGTGTTGGTGGTGTCGCGATCGATTGAGCGCGATCGCCCTCGGTTCCAGACCCTCAAAAACCGCTTTCCCCAAGCGACTGATTGGCAGAAAGTTCCCGATCAACAGTTACCGGAATCCAACGTGGCGATCTACTTTACAGATTTGGTGGTGGACGGTGAGGCTCCGGCGGCGATCAAGTAGGGGGGATGGGTGGGTTAATCATGCATCGAATCATGATTAATTTGCATGATTGAGCCGGGTTTTGCCACTTTCACTACAAAAAAAATGAGCGAGTCCCGACACCATGGAGACGTTGTACCATTCCCCTCTTCGTGACTTATGATGCTCCGTCGTTTGTTGAAAGGATTCGGCTCGATTCGCTTGGCAGTGCCGTTGATGGCGGCCATTGTGGTGATTTTGATCGGGGCGACGGTGTACGAGTCCCAGGTGGGGTCGAGTACGGTGCAAGAGGTGATTTATAAGAGTCCCTGGTTTGGGGGCTTGATGTTTTTGCTAGCGCTGAATTTAGGGGCTTCGGCGATGTCGCGCTATCCCTGGCGGGGGGCGCGGAAGGTGGGGTTTGCCCTGACCCATTTGGGGTTGATTGTGATTATTGCCGGGGCGGCGGCGGTGATCCATGTGGGGGTGGAAGGGATGTTACTCGTTCGCACGGATGCAAACCCGACGAACCAAATTCGAGTCGAGGGAGAATTTTTAGAGGTGATGCAGCCCGATCAATCCCTGGCACAGGCGGAGGTGGTGATCACCAATGGGCAGGTGAAGACGCGGCAGGCGGCGGGTTTGGAGTTGCTGGATTATCGGGAAAATACGATTAAAACTGTGAGTTTTCAGGCGGGGGGCGCGGTGGAGAATCCGGCGGTGCGGTTGGAGTTACGGAGCGATCGCATGGTCCAAACCGTGGATCGCTGGTTGGCGATCGCGCCGCTCCCCTATCGTTCTGTCACCCTGGGCCCGGCGGAACTGGCGATCGCCCGTGCTGAGAGTGGGGCCGAACTTGACCAGCTTCTCCATCCCTCCACCGATGCCGATTCTCACCCTTGGGGAACCCTCACCCTCACCACTCCGGATCAATCGAACGTGATCGATCTTCAGACGGCGGCCCAGTCGGATCAGTCGATTCGCTGCGGGGATATCACGGCGCAAGTGGTGGCAGTGTTTCCCAATTTTCAACTCAACGGCAAAGGCCAGCCGATCAGCGTCTCGGATGAGTTTCAAAATCCGGCGGTACAGTTAACGGTGCAATCTCCGACGGGAAAAGAGCGGTGGTTTGTGTTTGCGAAACCGGATTTTCCGCCGGTGCGCACGCCGATCACGATGGCATTCACTGAGGATCTGAGGGTTGATTATGCGATCGCGCCGCCCCAACCCCAAGACTATTTCCATGTGGTAATCGGGCCCGATGCGCAACTGTATTACGTGGCGAAATCCTCCCAAGGGGTCAAATCCGGGCCGTTTAATCGCGGTCAAACCGTTACCCCTGGCTGGGCGGATTTCCAGATTCGCCTCGCCGATGTGCTCGACCATGCCCAACTACACCGCGAAGTTGTCCCCGTTGAGGAGCCGGGTCTAGAGGGCGTTCCTGCCCTCCAGGTGCGCACGGCGGCAGGAGCCGAGGCTTGGCTCCCCTGGGGTGAACCCACCGCGATCGCCGAACCCGACGGCGGGGAAACCCTGGCCGCCTTTACGCCCAAACTGCTGCAACTCCCCTTTGCGGTACAGTTGGATGATTTTATTGTGGATCGCAATGAAGGCTCGGAGTCAGTGGCGATGTGGACGAGTCAGATTGAAATTATTGATCCGGTGGCGCAGTGGGTGGAAGCGCGGCGAGTGTGGATGAATCACCCCACCTGGTATCACGGTTGGAAACTGGCCCAAGCCTCGTGGAATCCGGGGGATCTGAAGCAATCCACCCTGCAAGTGAAGCGGGAACCGGCTTGGGTGACGGCCTTAACCTGGATCGGGTCGGCGCTGGTGATTAGTGGGATTGCGGTGATGTTCTATGGCCCGGCCTTGGTGAAGCAATGGCGGCACACTGAGCCGTCAACTGTTCCCCTCTCGTCAGAGTCTGAGGCGGGATTAAGCAGCGCGATCGCAACACCTGAACCCGTTTCACCTTCCTAGCTGGGCCCTCATCCCCGACCCTTCTCCCACGGGGAGAAGGGAGCCAGAGGCCCTCTCCTGGGGGAGAAGGGAGCCAGAAGCCCTCTCCTGGGGGAGAAGGGAGCCAGAGGCCCTCTCCTGGGGGAGAAGGGAGCCAGAAGCCCTCTCCTGGGGGAGAAGGGAGCCAGAAGCCCTCTCCTGGGGGAGAAGGGAGCCAGAAGCCCTCTCCTGGGGGAGAGGGTTGGGTGAGGGCACATCCTAACGACTCGTTGTTTAACCTCTTGATTGAACCCATGAAATTTGCAAAATTCCTGATTGGACTCTGTTTAGGCGTGGTCTTGATTGTGGTTCCCTTCAGTCAATTTTCCGCCTCTCCCCTCGCGCCGCTGCAAGATTTAGCGGTGCAGTTGGACGGTCGCAAAAAGCCCCTCGATACCGTGGCGCGGGAAACAGTGCAGCAGATCCATGGTCGCACCACCTACAGAGCCACCAATGGGGAACAGTTGGACGGACTCCAGACCTATCTCGCGCTGCTGTTTAACGATCGCGACTGGAACCAAGAGCCGTTTATTCTGTTCAACTATCGCCCGTTAAAAGCAGAGGTGGGGCTAGATCCGGAGCAGAAATACTTCACCTTTGGGGAGTTGATGCGATCGCGCCTTGGCGGCATCGTCTCCACTGCCCACCAACACGCCCAAGATCAAGACCTGAGCCGCGCTGAACGGGAAGCCCTGCGCCTCGAAGACCGCCTCTCGCTGTTGATCGGCACAGTGAGCAGCGAAGCCCTACCCCTCGTCCCCCATCCCAGCGATGCCCACGGGGCTTGGGTGGGGATTGCCGACACCGCGACCCTCTATCCTGACAGCACAGCGGAGCAGATCGCGACCCTCTACCAATCCCTGCGCCAAAGTTATCGCCAACATACCCGCGATCTCGCCAGCCAAGCCCAAACCCTCCATGATACCCTCGCTGACCTCAGCCCGACAGTGTACCCCGATACCGCCCCCCTCGAACGGGAAACCCGCTTTTATCGCCTCCATCCCTTCGCGAAAGCCTGGCAACTCTACGCGATCGCTTTCGTCACGATGCTGATCGTTGTCCTTACTGGCAAGAGCGAATGGGATCAAGCGGCGATCGGGCTGTTCGTGGCAGGGTTGGGGATTCACGGTTACGGCTTCGTTGAACGGATGCAGATCGCCGGTCGTCCCCCCGTGACGAATATGTATGAATCCGTGATTTGGGTGAGTTTTGGTGTGGCTGCGATCGCCCTCCTCTTTGAACTCAAACACCGCGCCCGCTACTACCTCCTCGCCGCCGCTCCCCTTTCCATCGTCTGCCTCCTCCTCGCCGACAGCCTCCCCGCCGTCCTCGACCCCAGCATCCGCCCCCTCGTCCCCGTCCTGCGCGATAACTTTTGGCTCGCGGTTCATGTCCCGACGATCACCCTCAGTTATGCCAGTTTCGCCCTAGCCTTGGGGTTAGGACATATCCTGCTGGGGTTTTATCTCTTCGCCCCCCAATCCCCCCGCATTGCCCAACTCAGCAAATGGAATTACGGCGTGCTGCAAGTGGGCGTGTTGCTGCTCACAACGGGGATTATTCTCGGTGGCATCTGGGCGCATTTCTCCTGGGGACGTTTCTGGGGCTGGGACCCGAAAGAAACCTGGGCGCTGATTGCGTTGATGTGTTACGTGGTTCCGCTCCACGGTCGTCTCATGGGGTGGCTCGGTTCCTTTGGGTTGGCTGTAACGAGTGTGGTGGGGTTCAATGCGGTGCTGATGGCCTGGTATGGCGTTAACTTTGTCCTCGGAACCGGGTTGCATAGTTACGGATTCGCCACGGGGGGATCACAGTGGATTGTCGCGGGTCTGGTGGGGATGGATTTGCTCTTTGTTGCGATCGCTGCCGCCCGTTACAAACTCCGCCCTAACCCCATCGCACCCACCCCCACCACCGACCCCCATGTAGTGGTCACCAAACCAGATGTTCCCGTTCAACAATCCTAAACACAGCAACCCGATACAGTAACCCTATGTGATGATTTTCCGGCATCCGGATACCGCTGATCTCGTCGCCCTCAATCCCATGTGTACCCATCAGGGCTGCACCGTCAAGCTCGACCCCGACGCGAAAAATCTGCCCTGTCCCTGCCATGGTTCCGTCTTTGCCCTGGATGGGTCTGTGACCACTGGGCCTGCGGAAAAGCCGTTACCCGTCTTTGAAGTGAAAGAAGAAGATGGCTTAGTGTTGGTGAAAGTGAGTGCTTAGTTTGATACAGCTTGCTCAGAAATCATCACGTACAGATCAGCAGCCCCTCGTCTTGTGGGCTACTGCTTATACACAAACTGCTCTTAACGATGTTCACCTTCTCTCGATCCCCCCTAGCCCCCCTTAAAAAGGGGGGAACGCAAAAAAGTCCCCCTTTTTAAGGGGGATTTAGGGGGATCAAACGCAGACGAGGCC
>NZ_JAQMTY010000256.1 GCF_028330765.1 Spirulina subsalsa CS-330
AGCGATTCGTTTTTTATCCAACTAAACTACTCAGCTACGCTCCCAAGTGTTGCTCGAAGTTTTACCCAAAAGACTTGCTCTTAGAACCCCATACTTCAACTCTGTTAGGTCGCTTAATATGAATGTATCATTAATGAATCATAAGATAAAGCCGTCCTACAAGGACGGGGCTTTAGACCCAAAATTTACGGTAAGGGCTAATTTTGAGGGGTAATTTTTCGTGAGTCCCCCACCCTTGGGATCTAGCGATCCTCAATCAATCGGAGATCTGATCTCCTCATCAACAAGGGGCTTAAGCCCCTTGCCTGTTCATGAATCAAATAGGATTGCTATGGACGGGTTGAATCCAGAGGGGTTGATTCTTTATTAAGAATTAATTTCATCAATATTGACAACTACTTTCATTAAGCGGCAAGATTAGCTTCAGATCAATCATCTGTGTGTCTGACTCGATAGGGGGATAATGTCCAACACGACTGAGCAGGAACGCCTTGCTGCGGCGCTCACGGAAGCATTGCAAGACGAATATCAAGCACGCGCCACCTATCGCCAGATTCTGCGCCGCTTTGGTCAAGTGCAACCTTTTATTAATATTCTCAATCCAGAAGAGCGCCATATTCGCGCTCTTTATCCCCTCTTGCTCCGCTACCAAATCCCGATTCTGGCTGATCCTTGGCCGATCTGTGGCTGTGGTCATCGCGATCGCGGCGGACGAGGTTGATTCGGCGGCGATCGCACTAATTTTTTTGAATAACGGAAACATAACCTATGACAAATACTGCGGCAGCCATCAGTGCGCCCACATCGGAGACCACCGTAGCCAGCCGGATCGGGGCATGGCTCGATACTTACAGCGAAATTGCGATGATCCTGCCGGTCGTGGCGGGCTTGCTCACGACGAATCAACTGCGATTACGGGGGGCGCAGGCGCTTTTGGTGAATTTGTTGATTGCGGCGATTGTGCGCCAAGGCGTGGGCCAGTTACGGGAACAAGCCCACGCCACCCCGCCGCCGCCGCCACCCCCTCAGCCGGCGACGGATGCAGCGGGAGCAGATGGGGCGATCGCCTTCAATGACTATCTTAAATGCAAAAATTCATCTCACCGCTAACCTAACGGTGTAGCGGGAGTCCTCTTTTTTCATTTAAGATAGACCAACACCCCAGATTTAATCGTACTTTTCAGCAGGGGTCGCACCAAGGGCAACACTACCGGAGTCAATGCCACGGCGGTCACTCCGACTAATACCGTGCGTGTACTCGGATTTCTCGTCAATTCTGCAATTCTAGAGCGCAAGGTTTGAGCACCAAGAGCATTTCCCATATTCGTTAACTGTGCCATTTTTTTTCGATTTTGATGACGCGATTAAGTTGTTGTTTCTGCCCCATCAACCGGAGGACAAGGCAGGAAACCAACATGATCAATTATACGTTGAATCCATGAATGAGGATTTTTCCTGTTTGCAAATCGTCAAGAAACGTTGAATAATAGCATGATCCAGAGAGTCATAATCAAGAGTCTGGATATTATAGAATAATTAAACGGCGGGCCAGAATTTTTAAGCCCGATGCTAACAGAATCATGGGTGCTAAATGAGGCTCTATGCTTCTATTTTGGCTCTGAACAAAGCCGTTGTGAAGAATGCGAAAATAAAGAGGGGTGGACTCTTGCCAGAGGGCGATCGCAATTTGTCCCAGGAGTTTCCATCCTTTGAGGGAGACCATCAAAGACCTGGGGCGGTTTTGCTGGGATGGTTGAGGGTTAAGGGGGTGAGGGCGGGGAGCAGGATGGTGAAGGTCGTGCCCTGGTCGGGTTGGCTCTGCACCGTAATTTCACCCTGGTGCTGATCGACGATCGCCCGGACGATCGCTAACCCTAAACCCGTGCCGGTGGTGATGGTGCTGCCGGATTCCCGCGATCGCGCCGGATCAACCCGATAAAACCGATCAAACAAATGGGGCAAGGCCGCGGCGGGAATGCCCACCCCGGTATCGGCGATCTCAATCATCAGGTGGAGCGATCGCCGCGTTAAGGTGACGGTCACGGCCTGGGGGTGGGGGGAGCGCGATCGGGTGCTGTCCAAGGCATTACTAATCAAATTCGTCAGCATCCGCGCCAACTGATCCCAATCCCCCTGCACCGAAAATAGGGTTTCATCCTCACAATCCGCCCCATGGGGTGTGGAAATCTGTAGCGAGAGGGCGATTCCCGCCTGAGCCGCCACGATCCGCTGCTCTTCTAAGACCTCAATCAACAGCGCATCCAAGGGTAAGGCCTGCCCCACGGGTTGCAAAATTCCACTGTCCGATCGCGCCAAAAAAAGCAGATCATTCACCAACCGTCCCAGGCGTTGCGTCAACCGTTCCACCACCTGTAACTGATGGTGCTGCATCTGTGGATCACCGTAGCTCAGGGCCGTTTGCACATTGGCCTGAATCATGGCGATCGGGTTGCGCAGTTCGTGGGAAGCGTCGGCGGTAAATTGTTTCAGTTGTTGGTAGGATTCACCGATGGGCTTCATGGCCAACCCGGACAGCAGCCAGCCAATCCCCGCCACGCTGCCAATCATCGCCAATGTCCCCAAGGTGAGGTCAAAAATAAGCTGCTGAATCGGTTTGGTGACTTCAAACCAGGGATGACTAACCCGCAGATAGCCGAGGACTTGCCGCCCCCGTTCGATGCGTTTGGTGACTTGGCGCAGGAGGTGATCGGGGGAGAGGTGAATGGTTTGGCCGTGGCGATTGAGTTGGAGGGGCAGCGATGGGGGGCTGTCGAAGGTAGACCAGAGGAGTTGACCGGTGGGGCTGAACCATTCAATGTCAATGTGATCGGCTTCGACCACCTCCCCATTTTGGCGAAAACTGGCTTCGACGTTGAGGCGATCGCCCCCCTCACTGGCCGGAAAAGTTTCAATAATCAGCGATCGCTCCACCACCTCCACCACATGCTTCAGGGTGTCATCCATGCGATCGATCAAGGTACTGCGCACGTACACATAAACCCCCGTGGCAAAACAGAGCAGCAACACCGCCGTCACCGCCGCATACCACAGCGTCAAGCGTCGCCGCGTTGCTTTAAACATCGACCCTGTTTGCATTGACATGGCTCCATGCACCTCGCTCCGCCTAGTGTATCAAGGTTCAAAGCTGAAATCGTTTGTAGACCCTCATCCCCGGCCCTTCTCCCACAGGGCGAAGGGAGAAAAAGCCCTCGCCTGGCGGGAGAGGGTTGGGTGAGGGGCTTTCCACACCTAAAACACGAGAAAACCGCCGTGAGGATGATCGGCGGTTTTCAAACCTGAAGATATGTTGGAACGCGATCAGCAATCGATCACGAAGTGAGAGTTGAGGAAGTACGTCAGCCGCGATCGCACCCCGTCCCACTCGGTTGTGCTAAACCTTCCGAGAATAATACTCAACCACGAGCAGTTCATTGATTTGCAACGCCACCCATTCGCGCTCAATCACGCCGGTGACCTTGCCTTCCATCAACTCCTTGTTGTATTCGAGGTGACTAGGGACATTGGCCAAACCCGGATATTCCATATTGGCTTTCACCAGGTTTTTCGAGGTGTCGCGATCGCGCACCTTCAGCACATCCCCCGGACGACATTGATAACTCGCAATATCCACAACCCGGCCATTCACCATCAAATGCCCATGGTTCACCAGTTGCCGCGCCCCCGGAATCGTCCCCGCCATACCCAAGCGGAACACCGTATTATCTAAGCGCATTTCCAACAGTTGCAGCAGACGCTCACCCGTGGAACCCGTGGCTTTCCGGGCTTTCTTCATGTAATTCACCATCTGCTTTTCGGTAATGCCGTAGTTGAAGCGCAATTTTTGCTTCTCTTCTAACCGAATTGCATATTCTGAACGCTTACGACGCGCTTGGCCATGCTGCCCCGGCGGATAATCCCGGCGGGAGCTTTTCCGGCTCAAACCCGGCAATTCACCTAAACGGCGCGTAATCCGTAAACGAGGCCCTCTATATCGAGACATTAAATTTTAAACTCCTGTGATCGAATCGCTGAACGTTCCAAATTACGGGGTGAATGCGTGAGATTATCATCCTAAACTCACGCTTACCCACAGACTTCTAATTATACGCAATCGCTCTAACCCAATCAAGGGACAGCCCAAAATCTGCCTTGTGCGCCTCAATCCCAAGGAGTGGGGGGGGGGGGGGGGGGGGGGGGGGGG
>NZ_JAQMTY010000257.1 GCF_028330765.1 Spirulina subsalsa CS-330
TTAAAGGACTCGCTGTCGCTCGATTTGTTTGTTGGTGCAAATTCATCTCGCCACTAAAAGGCACGTCCGCCGTTACCTTCGGTAACTCTACTCGGACTCGCTTTATAGTGGGAGTCTTCTTTGCACATTTTAAGATAAAACTGCACATAAAAACGCAATCCAGCTTGGGGGATGACCTCATGTCTCATCTGCGGCTCAATCACCCCTGCATCGCCTGCGCACAGTAGCACCTCTTCGCGGTCGGGTTCCAAGATGCGATAGGTTAAGCTCCCGGCCAGAACGATGATTTTGCCCCACACGCCAGCTTTGGTGGTGTGGGCGTGGCGTAACCCTGCTGGGATGGATGTTTCGGTGAATTCTGCGGTGCGTTGATAGGGAATCACGGTGGGCGGTAACGGTTTCATAATCTCCTCTGAGGGTGAGTGGATTGGAGGCGATCGCTCCTCTTAAAAGGTTCGGCGCGGCTTGGGGTGTGATCCCTAAAACCAATAGTCGTGCATCCTGTGCAGGAATGCAGCAGTTATCGGGTAGCCGGATGCAGAACTGATGATGGAGTCAATGCCACAGTGGGGACAGAGGGCGGTTTGGTCAGCGGGGCGATCGCCGTCTTGCACCCATTCTTTGATCTGGGACGGTGGAAAAATTTGGCAGCAGTAAAAGCAGCCGCAGGTGTCGCTGCGCTGGATTTCGTCGTAATGGCGAATCGAATGGGCGTGGGCGGTGATGTGGGGGGGTTCGGTCATGGTGCGATCGCGATGATGTGCTTGTTCGGTTCCGACTCAGAATGCAAGAACCCCAGGGCCTGGCCCATGGCGGTAAAGATGAAGGAATTAAGAAGTAAACGCTTTTACAAATGTCAAGTTTTGTAACAAAGATGTGATTTTATTTTATCAAATTATGTCAAAGTCCCACGGCATCAGGGATCGGGGGGTCGTTTTTTGGTACAACCTAACACTGAGTATCTAAAAATTCAGGGTTTAAATCAGTTCCACGTTTGATTAACCCTGACCCCATGACAGAACACCAGAGGAGACAGGTTATTTATGTTCACCCACGTCAAGTCCACCATTCGCAGCATCACGCCCGCCGATCAGGACAGTCGCTCCATCGTGAAGGTGGTCTATGTCGTGCTTGAACCTCAGTATCAAAGCACGTTGACTGCGGCCGTTCGTTCGATTAACAAGACGAATCCGAACGTGGCGATTCAGGTGAGTGGTTACCTGATTGAAGAATTACGCAGTGAAGACAATTACGAAGCGTTTAAACAGGATATTGCCGACGCGAATATATTCATTGCTTCGTTAATTTTCATTGAAGATCTCGCCGATAAGGTGGTGGCAGCGGTGCAGCCCCACCAAGAGCATCTTGATGTGTCGATTGTGTTCCCCTCAATGCCCCAGGTGATGCGCCTCAATAAGATGGGCAGCTTCACGATGGAGAATTTGGGTCAATCGAAGAGTGCGATCGCGCAATTCATGCGTAACCGCAAAAAGCAGTCCGGCTCTTCATTCCAAGACAGCATGTTAAAAGTGCTGCGGACGCTGCCGAAGGTGTTGAAATATTTGCCGGTGGATCGCGCCCAAGATGCCCGTAACTTCATGCTCAGTTTTCAATATTGGCTGGGGGGTTCGGCGGATAATTTAGAAAATTTCCTCTTGATGTTGGCGGATAAATATGTCTGCAAAGAGGATCGCCAACTGCAATATGCTGATCCGGTGGTCTATCCGGACATGGGCATCTGGCATCCCCTCGCGCCGAAAATGTTCGAGAATTCCGACGAATATTGGGCATGGTTCAACAGCCGCGATGATATTACCGAAGACCTGCGCGATCCCCTCGCGCCCTGTGTGGGGCTGGTGCTGCAACGGACGCACTTGGTGACCGGCGATGATGCCCATTATGTGGCGATCATCCAAGAGTTTGAAGTGATGGGGGCGCGGGTGATTCCGGTGTTCTCCGGGGGCTTGGACTTTGCGAAGCCCGTGGATGAATATTTCTGGGATAAGCGGATCAAAGGGGTTGAACCGACGACCTATGTGGATGTGGTGGTATCCCTAACGGGGTTTGCCCTCGTGGGTGGCCCGGCGCGTCAGGATCATCCCCGGGCGATCGAATCCCTCAAGCGCTTGAACCGTCCCTATATGGTGGCGTTGCCGTTGGTGTTCCAAACGACGGAAGAATGGGAAGAAAGTGAATTGGGGCTGCACCCGATTCAGGTGGCGTTACAGATTGCAATTCCGGAATTGGATGGGGCGATCGAGCCGATTATCCTGTCGGGACGGGATGGGGCGACGGGGCGGGCGATCGCACTTCAAGACCGGGTCGAAGCGATCGCACAACGGGCGATGAAATGGGCCAACCTCCGCAAAAAGCCCAAACTCGATAAAAAAGTTGCGATCACCGTCTTCAGTTTTCCCCCCGACAAAGGCAACGTGGGAACCGCCGCCTACCTCGACGTGTTCGGCTCCATCTACGAAGTGATGCAAGCCCTCCAACACAACGGCTACGACATCGACGAACTCCCCGACTCCCCCCAAGCCCTGATGGAAGCGGTGATCCACGATGCCCAGGCCCAATTGGCTAGCCCAGAACTCAACGTGGCGTACAAAATGTCGGTGATGGAATACGAACGCCTCACCCCCTACTACGAAAGCCTCAAAGAAAACTGGGGCGATCCCCCCGGACACCTCAACACCGACGGCCAAAATCTGCTGATCTACGGCAAACATTTCGGCAACCTCTTCATCGGGGTACAGCCCACCTTCGGCTACGAAGGCGACCCGATGCGCCTCCTCTTCTCCCGTTCCGCCAGCCCCCACCACGGCTTCGCCGCCTACTACACCTACCTCGAACAGGTTTGGAAAGCGGACGCGGTGCTTCACTTCGGAACCCACGGCTCCCTAGAGTTCATGCCCGGTAAGCAAATGGGAATGTCCGGCGCGTGCTATCCCGACAGCCTAATCGGGTCAACCCCCAACCTCTACTACTACGCCGCCAATAACCCCAGCGAAGCCACGATCGCTAAACGCCGCAGCTACGCCGAAACGATCAGCTACCTCACCCCCCCCGCTGAAAATGCTGGGTTATACAAAGGGCTGAAGGAACTAAGCGAATTGATCGGCTCCTATCAAAGCTTGAAAGAAGGCGGCCGGGGGATTCAGATCGCCCTCACCATCGCCGATCAAAGCATCATCCTCAACCTCGATAAGGACATCCCCGAACTGGCCGATCCCGATGCCCTCAAAGCCAAACTCCAAGATCCCGATGCGGGCGAAATCCGCGATAACTTCATCGGTTCGGTGTATCGTCGCTTGATGGAAATCGAATCGCGCCTCTTGCCCTGTGGGCTGCATGTGATTGGCAAGCCGCCCACCGCCGAAGAAGCCGTGGCCACCTTGGTCAATATCGCCAGCTTGGATCGCGACGAAGAGGGATTAAAGAGCCTGATGCGGATTATTGCCGAGAGCATTGGCCGCAATATGGAAGAGGTGTATCGGAATAGCGATCGCGGCATCCTCGACGATGTCAACCTCTTGCAAGACATCACCACCGCCACCCGCGCCGCCGTCGGGGCATTGGTCAAAGCCCAGGTGGATAGTGACGGTCGGGTTTCGATGCTCTCAAAGTTAAACTTCTTCAACCTCGGCAAAAAAGCCCCCTGGGTCGAATCTCTTCACGAGTCCGGCTATCCCAACGTCAGCGAAAACGACCTCAAACCCCTGTTTGAATACCTCGAATACTGCCTAGAGCAAGTCTGCGCCGATAACGAACTCGGCGCACTGCTCAAAGCCCTCGAAGGCGAATATGTCCTCCCCGGCCCCGGCGGCGACCCAATCCGGAACCCCCTCGTTTTGCCCACCGGCAAAAACATCCACGCCCTCGATCCCCAGTCGATCCCGACCTTGGCCGCCGTCCAATCGGCCAAAGTCGTCGTCGATCGCCTCCTCGAACGGCAACGCCTCGACAACGGCGGCAACTACCCCGAAACCATCGCCTGCGTCCTCTGGGGAACCGACAACATCAAAACCTACGGCGAATCCCTCGCCCAAATCCTCTGGATGGTGGGCGCGAAACCCGTCCCCGATGCCCTCGGTCGCATCAACAAACTCGAACTGCTCTCCCTGGAAGAATTAGGTCGGCCCCGCGTCGATGTAGTGGTCAACTGTTCCGGAGTGTTCCGCGACCTGTTCATCAATCAAATGGCGTTGCTCGACCAAGCCGTGAAAATGGCCGCCGAAGCCGACGAACCCCTAGAAATGAACTTCATCCGCAAACACGCCCTCGAACAAGCCGCAGAAATGGGGATCAACCTCCGCCAAGCTGCCACCCGGATCTTCTCCAACGCTTCCGGTTCCTATTCGAGCAACATCAACCTCGCCGTGGAAAATAGCACCTGGGAAGAAGAGAAAGAATTGCAAGATATGTATCTCAACCGTAAATCTTTTTCGTTCAATTCTGACAATCCCGGCATCATGGATGATAACCGTGAAGTGTTTGAATCCGCCCTCAAAACGGCAGATGTGACCTTCCAAAACCTAGATTCCTCGGAAATCAGTCTCACGGACGTGTCCCACTACTTCGATTCTGACCCCACCAAAGTAGTGGCAAATTTGCGGGATGATGGCAAGAAGCCAGCGGCCTATATTGCGGACACGACAACAGCAAACGCCCAAGTTCGCACCCTCTCAGAAACGGTGCGCCTCGATGCCCGCACCAAAATGCTCAACCCGAAATGGTACGAAGGGATGCTCTCCCACGGCTATGAAGGGGTGCGCGAACTCTCAAAACGCCTCGTCAATACCATGGGCTGGTCTGCCACCGCCGACGCGGTAGACAACTGGGTCTATGAGGACACCAACACCACGTTCATCAAAGACCCAGAAATGTGCAAACGTCTCATGGATCTCAACCCCAATTCATTCCGCCGCATGGTGGGGACATTATTGGAGGTGAACGGTCGCGGCTATTGGGAAACCTCGGATGACAACATCGAACGTCTCCAAGAACTCTACCAAGAAGTCGAAGACCGCATCGAAGGGGTGGAGTAAGTCACTTTATCCATTACTAACCCTTAAATAATTCAAGTAAATAATTCAAGGCACAGGACGCGCTCCTGTGCTTTTTTTGGTCTATGGCTGCTAATTTCGTTAGCATAATGGCCAGAAAATTATCCGCAATTCTTGGGGGCTAACGGTCTAATGGAACAGATTACAGATCAAATGCTGAACGCTAATTTAGTGGCAACTTTGGATCAGGTTTGTGAGAGTCGTAGGGCGATCGCGATTACTCGGCCGGATGGTCGAACGGTGGTGATGCTGTTGCAGGAAGAGTACGAACCTTTGATCAACTGATGCGGAATCCGGTTGTAGAATCGATGTGTGGAGTAGGTGGCACTGCCCACCCTACTACTTGTTAAACTAGGTCTATCAGGATATGGGGCGGGTCAGCACTGTTCAGTTTGCCGGTTTAGATGCGAGATTTTACTCCAATGATCATCTTCCTCCCCATTTTCATCTCGAAAAAGATGGGGAATGGGAAGTGAGGGTTAAGTTTTTATTCGATCATGAAGATGATGTTTTTGAGATTGTTTACGGTCAAGGCCCAAGCAAAAAACAAAAGAAACAAATCCTCAAAACTATACGCAAAAAATCCAACAACAAGGATGAGCCATCTGTACGAGAAAAACTCTTAAAGGAATGGGAAGAAAAAGTCAGCACTCAATCTCCAGGAGAACCAAAGTAGATGGCCACAATCGAATATGATCTTCTTCTGCCTAATGGCAATCGAAATGACTTTAAAAGTTCTTTAAATATCAAGATCCCTAATGATAGGGTCCTCACTCTCCTGCGAGATCATCCTAGGCGTAAAGAGCGTGGATTACTGATGATCGCGGATTTGGCAACTTCGCCTCATAAATTAGTTGACGAAATTTCACACGCTAAAAAGTTAAGTGCAGAGTTAACGGGTGTAACTCTTCTCAATCAATACAATCCCCCAAAACAAGCTGATGGCATTTCAACATGGGAATTATTGCTGAATAAGTTTCCAGATGTGCAACCTTACATTCCCATTGATATTGCGTCTTTGCGAAGAATTATCAATGCTCATTTGTACGGTGGTCGATCGCAGCGCATAGCTTCGGCTCAATTGAGGGATGATGAATTGCTGATTTGGAGTTGTGAGCCGAAGCTCTATAGTTGTTTAATGGGCGATCTTAAGCCACTTCGATCTGTAAATCGGGAACAATGGGAAAGTTTTGAAGTGAGTAGTAGTGGGAGTTACTTATCTTGGGAAAAACTAGATATTGACATTGATCTGGATACCATTCGTTATGCGATTGATCCTGAGTTTAAAGAACAGCAAGATCAGAAGCGTCATCAAGAGTTACTGAGATACGCGAAGGGAATAGTCCGACTGCGGCAAGAACATAAACTCAGTCGCAAAGAATGTGGTATTTCAGATTATGAGTTACGCCAAATCGAGTCAGGAAAAGTAATGCCAAATCATGAAATATTGCGTACATTAGCAGTGGCTCACAAAATGAGTTTGAGTGACTATTTAGAGGCTGTGTCCCAAGCAATTCCTGTGGAGAACATTTGATGGAACAGATTACGGATCAAATGCTCAACGCTAATTTAGCGGCAACCCTAGATAAGGTTTGTGAGAGTCGTAGGGCGATCGCGATTACTCGGCCGGATGGTCGAACGGTGGTGATGCTTTCGCAGGAAGAGTACGAATCTTTAACGGAAACGGCCTATTTATTCCGCAGTCCCACGAATGCCCGGCGATTACTGGATTCCATTGCAGAACTAGACGCGGGCGGCGGCCAAGAACGGGAGTTGATCGAGTGACGCTGATTTTTTCGAGGTGCCCCTAAGGCAGTCGCTGTAACCGACACATTGGCTGAGTTGTCTAGCCTAGACCGCTTGGGCGACGATCGCACGATGACGGATTGTGTTTGGGGTGATCGTGGGGGTGGCAAAACCGGCGGCTTGGAGTTCTGCTTCTACATCGAGGGCGAAGTATTGATCGAGGTAGGGTTCCGTGCTTTTGAGGAGGGTGAGGATGTAGGGGGGCATTTTTTGGTAGATTTGCGATCGCGGATTCATGTCCATCATGGCGAAATGCCCGCCGGGCCGTAGGATGCGCCGTGCTTCGCGGAAAATATCGCGGGCCGCCGTCAGGGGCAATTCATGGAACAACAAACAGGCAGACACAAGATCAAACGACGCATCAGGAAAGCCGGTCTGTTCCGCTGCCCCATGTTGCCAGGTGATGGCGCGATCGCGCTGTTCGCTGTGGTATTGGGCAACGGCGAGGAAATAGGGAGAGAGTTCGAGGCCGGTGATCTGAGCGTCGGGGTAAACATCTTGGAGGGCGAAGGTACTCATGCCAATGCTACAGCCGAGGTCGAGAATGTCGCGGGGGGGCGTGGGAATCTGCCCTTGTAACACCTCGTGATAGGTAGCGCGGAGGTGTTGATCGCCGCGTTTGTCGCCGTCTTTGCTGGCGTTGGGATAGAGGGGGGCATGGACGGTGTAGGCGGCGCATTCTACTTCAAGGGCGGCATCCCAACTGAGGTTGCCTTTTTCATAGGCGTGGAAGGCGCGGTAATAGTAGTCGGGATAGTCGAGGTCGGGGTTTTCCACTTGGGCGCGGCGGGGTTCCCAATCCAGTTGACGCAGTTCGGCGACGCGATCGCGCCACGGCACGCCAATCCGTTCGGCCCGGTTGATCATCATGGCGCGGGCGCGGTTTTTGGCGAGGGCGGCGAGGGGTTTGATGTTGAGGAGGGCGTTAACCGCGTGGGTCGCCAGACGGGGAGCGGGGGAGGTGGCAGTCATGGGTTAGTTTCGCGTTCAGAATATGAATATCAGCAGTATTGCTTAGTATGCGTCAGGTGGGGAGGGGGTGCGATCGCTCCGTAAGGTTTTGTTAACTTGTTCACTCGTGGGGGATTTCTCAGCGATCGCGGGCCCGTTCTGCCAACCCGTACCCCACCGCCAACCCGATCAAACTCATCAGCAAATCCAAGCCGCTAAAGGTGCGCACGGGTGACAGGGCTTGGGTGCATTCATCCACGACGGTAATGATCCCAAACACCAGGGGAAAGAGGGGGATACGCCAACCCCACAACGTAATCCGTCGTCCCCGTAGCATCCGATGCCCCAAATAGGTCGCCATGAAATATAAGAAAAAATGTCCGATCAGGTCGTAATGGGGAATCCGTCCCAAATAGTCCGGCAAATTGTCCGTATAGGCCAGCCAGGCGATCATCACCAACAGCAGGCCGTAGATAAGCCCCAAGACCCAGGAAATGGGTTGAACAGCAGATGTTTTCATGATCGTGACCCGAATGAAACGGCATTGTCTACTTCAGGGCTTTGGCGAGCCATTCCGTTAGTTGTTGGGGGGATTGGGCGACGCGGATTTTAGCGGCTTTGTAGGCGGCGATTTTTTCGGCGGCGGTGTTGGTGTGGGGGAGGGCGTGAACTTTTTGGGCGGCGATCGAGGTGGCGGAATCGCCGGGCGGTGCGGTGACGGGGAGGGTTTGCCCGGCCACATAGGCAAAAATCGGTTTATCGATCTGGGGGGGGATGACGGTGGCGGCGGCTTCGTTGCCCCAGAGGTGTTGTTCGAGAAGGACGATCGCTTTGGTGTCGTCGTTGTTGGCAAAGAGGGGAATCCAATCGGCGAAGGTAGTACCAAGAATTGACCCGGTGCCGAGGTGAACGGCGACGGATTGCCCAATTCCGGCTTGGCTCAGTTCCCAGGCGATCGCATCGCCAATGCGATCAGTGCGGTCAATGATCCCCACCGACCCAACGCTGTAGCATTGGGGGTCAAGGGTTCCCACCAAAAACTGATCCGGCACGATTAACCCGGCACTGCCCGCCCCCAGGATCACCGTTCCCGTTGCCTTGGCGCGGTTGATCAGAGATAGGGTATCTAAGGGCGGTACTTGGGGCGGCACGAGGATAAGCTGACGAATCCCGGCGGCGATCGCTTCGAGGGCCGCATCCGCCACCTGATCCGGCGGTACACAGACGACGCTGGTATCAATGTCGCCCACAGCAGCGATCGCCTGCTCCACCAAGTCAAACACTGGAATATCGTCCACCTGACTGCCCCCTTGCCCCACACTCACCCCCGCCACAATCTCCGTCCCGTAGCGACGCATCGGCGCGATCATCCGTTGGGCAAGGGGTTCGTGAATGCCTTGGAGCAAAATATGGTTGGTTTGAATCAGGGGAAACATCATGGCAAATCGGGATCAGGGGAGGACGGGGCAAGCGGGACAGTTACGCGGTCAAGGCGGCGAGGAGTTGATCAATGGTGGTCACGCTTTGGATGGGTACGGTGGCCAGTGCATCGAGATCCAGGGTAGTTAAGCCTGCGGGGCAGTAGAGTACCAGGTTCGGCAAGGGTTTGAGGCGTTCGGTGGGGGTGGGGGCGACGGGTTGGGCCCGCCGTTGACGACTGACCGCGAGGGCGGTGGGGCGTTCAAGGCGGTCATCGGTGCTGGGGGTAGGAGGTGGGGCGAGGAGGGTAGCGATCGCCGCCCCCATCACCGGAGCCAATTCCCCCGGCAGATACACCACCACACTTTTGAAATCGGGCCAATCAATCGCCGCCTGCATTGCTTGGGTGGTTTGGGTGGCAAGATCACCATAGGGGTCAAGGAGCCAACTCTGACCGGGACGCGCCTTACTTTTCGCCAAGCCATCCCAAACCATCGCCGCCACCCCTGGATTGGGGCTAATTAACCCCACCTCTCCCTTTTTCGGACTAGACCAGCCCGGTTGAGCTTTGAGCAGAGCAGGGGGGTGTAGTGCTTGATCATCGGGATGATCGAGGAGGGCTTGGAGTTGGGGATGTCGGGCGATCGCCGTATCGCTGAGGGTGATTTTGCCATCAAGGGCCATCACTTCCCCCGCTGCGTTGATCCCCAAGGGGTTAATTTCAATACTGTCGAGGTCTTTACTGGCGAAAAGGTCATACATTTTCTCGACGATATGGCCCACCGCTTGGATGCTTTCCCCCGTTAAGCCCATTTGAATCGCTAACCGCCGGGCATGGAAGGGAGAAAATTCATCTTCAATCACCACGGTTTGAATATCATCCAGGGCGGCATCCACTTCCACCCCACCCCGCCCCGACCCCAACAGCACCGGATGCTGAAAATGGTAATCCAAAACGATCGCTAAATAGAGTTCCTGCTGAGTGGCGTAGCGGGCTTCGGCGAGAAC
The DNA here is from genome assembly GCF_028330765.1 of Spirulina subsalsa CS-330. Classification (GTDB taxonomy): domain Bacteria; phylum Cyanobacteriota; class Cyanobacteriia; order Cyanobacteriales; family Spirulinaceae; genus Spirulina; species Spirulina subsalsa_A. The sequence continues at coordinate 10,251 of NZ_JAQMTY010000257.1, forward strand.
CAGTTCAGGATATTCCCCCGCGATCGCAATCGTGAGAATGGTTTGGGTGGCGGCGATCGCATCAATCGTATTTTCCACAAACCGAATCCCCCCCGCCTTGGCCCGTCCCCCGACGCGCACCTGAGACTTGAGCACCACCGGATAGGGAACCTGTAGTTTTTTAATATCACGCGGCTGGTAAATGCGCTGAGACGGCAACACCGGAATGCCCACATCCCGAAATAATGTCTTCGCCTGATACTCCAATAAATCCATGGTTGCTCAAAAAGGTCGATACTACTGATGAAAAAACTCAAAAAAAATGGTGACTTAAACCTGTCAATCCCGGTTTAGCGCGTTACCTTCACCGCCACGATTGCCCCTTGCGATCGCCTTGGCTGTCTATGTCTTGAGGATGCGGCCTCAGGGCCCGTTAGAATCGCTCCTCACTTAGTGTACCCTTTGGGCTTCGCTTCCTCTTGCTTGGATTTGTATTGACCGTTTAAAACTGGCGTAAACCTTGCCATTGGGCGAGGCGTGCCGTCCCGTAGGCCGCCTCCTGTTGGGGCGATCGCAGCACCGGAACCCCTAACCGTCGTTGCCGCAAGGCCATCCAAGCCCCATTCTGCGCCCCACCGCCCGCCGTCAAAACCTGGGTTAATGGCGTTGCGCCCAGGGCGGCGAGGCGAGCATAGCCCTCGGCTTCGAGCCGCGCCATGCTGTCGAGGAGACCCTGGAGAAAGGCCACCGGATCAGCGGGTCGCGGGTCAAGGCAGGGGGCCAGGGTGGGGTCGTTGATCGGGAAGCGATCGCCCGGCTGCAACAGGGGATAATACCGCAGCGGGCTTGGCTGCGTCCCGTCGATCTGCTCACTCAATGCCGCGAGTTCCGCCGGATCGAAAAACGCCGCCAACACCGCCCCGCCCGTATTCGACGCGCCCCCCGTTAACCACCGTTGCCCCAAGCGATGGCTATAGACCCCCGCCGCCAAATCATGCACCGGGCGATCGCTCAACAACTTCAACACCAAGGTTGATCCCAAAGAGGTCACCGCCTCCCCCGGTTGCGCCACCCCACTGGCCAAAAACGCCGCAATACTATCCGTCGTCCCCGCACAGACCTGACAATCCGCCGGGAAACCAAACCGCGCCGCCACCGCTGCCGTCACAGTCCCGACGGGCGTTCCCGGCTCCACCACCGCCGGGCAAAGCCGAAACCCCTCCCACGCCTGCAACCAATCTGGATACCGTAGCTGCTCCACGTCGTAGCCCAATTTCAAGGCGTTGTGATAGTCGGTGATGCCCCACCGCCCGTGCAATTGCGCCGCGAGCCAGTCCGCTTGATGGAGCAGATATCGCGCCTCCCGCCACAGGGTGCGATCGCTGTTGACCTGCCACCAGAGCACCTTCGCCAAACTAGAGGTAGCACTCTGGACAAGGTGATCCGGCGGAGCCAAGGCGGCTAGGGATTTTTTTACGGTTTTGCCGCGATCGTCGTTGTAAAGCAAAGCAGGCACAAGGGGCTGACCCGTGCGATCGCATAGGATTACAGTAGAAGATGTGCCATTAATGGCCAGGGCAGCGGTCTGTTGCCGGACGGCGATCGGGATCGCGTCCAGTAACGACGTTAACCCCCGTTGCCATGACGCAGTTTCACCCCCATCTGTCCAGGGAACTTGTGCCGTTGCGATCGCATCACCAAGAGCGGTGATAGCCACCAAACGCGCTCCCGATGTCCCAAAATCTAACCCGATATAAATCTTCATGCTCTGGATTCACTCCCAATATTTTTCCTAAGAACTATGGAGGGGGGAAACTCAAAAAAGTTTGAGTAGGGTATGATTAAACCACTTTGCATTACCTTCAGTTGCCGAAACAGGCCATGGATCTCAAAAGCCACCAGTTCATTAAATTCTTTGAACCTGAACAAGCTGAGGAACTGTCAGCACGGGCGATTATTGAAACGTTTTCAGACCATGTTGTTATTTTTGAAGAAGGTGAAGTTTCAGATTATCTTTACCTTGTTTTAGACGGCACTGTGCTCTTCCGAAAACATACGATCAATGATCATTACCAAATTGTTGCCCAAGCCAATTCTGATGATTTCTTTGGTGAGTTTGGAATTTTAGATGGTAAGCCCCGCAGTGCCCAAGCCATGGTGTGCGAAGGTGCAACCCTAGCCAAGTTTCCCCGCAATGTTCTCATTGATATTCTCAATAACACAAAGGGCGAAACCGTTCTTCATCTCTTTAATTTTATTATTCAACGGCTGCGCACCACCACTGAAGAGTTTGTCAAGCAGGTTACCTATAAAGACAAAATGGTGTTGTTGGGTGAAATGGTCAATACCATTATCCATGACTTCAAAAGTCCCCTCAGTAGCATCAACTTATCCAGTAGTATGTTACGGGAAATGTACGAAAATGATGAAGACACGATTGAATGGTGTGAGTTGATCCAACAGCAGTCGATTCGGATGGCGGCCATGGCGGAAGAATTGCTGGAATTTTCGCGGGGAAGTGCCCATCTTCGTAAACAGGATATTAATTTAGCGGCGGCGCTCCATCGCTTTGAAAAACTGAATCGCATCTATTTTGCTCAGGCCAATGTGGCGTTTGTCTTGAGTTGCCCTGAATCCCTCACCCTGGAAGCGGATGAGAATAAGTTAATGCGGGCGTTGCAAAATTTGGTGGTGAATGCGGTGGAGGCGTTGGATGATGAGGGGGGCGAGATCGGCGTGACCGTGACGACCGGAAAAGTGGGGGTCACGATCGCTATTCAAGACAATGGCCCGGGTATTCCGCTGGAAATTCGGGAAACTTTTTTTGAGGCGTTTGTGACCTATGGGAAGAAGCGAGGCACGGGGTTAGGGACAGCGATCGCAAAATCCATTATTGATGCCCACCAGGGCCAAATTCGCTTTGAAACCGAAGTGGGCCAAGGCACAACCTTTTTCATTCAACTGCCGTTCCAAGGTTCTCAATTCCTGTAGGGTTTAACCCAACGCACCGGGATGCTCTGGGCTTGCGGCTGGGTGCGATCGCATCACGATGGGGACTGTTCAGTCTGACAGTCCGGGCAGACGGTTGTACCCTGACGCAGAGGATAGCCACAGTGATGGCAGAGGGTATAGTTGCCAGGGGTCAGATCCGGCTGTACCGTGACCCGTTCATCAAAGACAAAACATTCTCCCTGCCACAGGCTTTGCTCTGGGGGGATTTGGTCTAAATAGTTGAGAATGCCGCCCTGGAGGTGATAGACCTCCGGAAAACCCTGCTGAAGCAGATAGGCGGTGGCTTTTTCGCAGCGAATGCCGCCGGTACAAAAGAGGGCAACTTTGGGATGGGTGTGGGGGTTGAGGTGGTCTTGGACGTAGTGGGGAAATTCGCGGAAGGATGCCGTGCGTGGATCATGAGCGCCCTGGAATGTGCCGATTTGTACCTCGTAATCGTTGCGGGTATCCACGAGGACAACATCGGGACGGGTGATTAAAGCGTTCCAGTCTGCGGGGGCGACATAGGTTCCGACGGCGCGATTCGGGTCAGCGTCGGGGATGCCGAAGGTGACGATTTCGGCTTTCTGTTTGATTTTGAGGCGTTGGAAGGGGGGGGTGGGGGTGGTGGCACGTTTGGGGGTGAGGTCGGCAAAGGGGGGCAGGGTGCGTAAGTCGGCGATCGCCCTCTCCACCGCTGCGGCAGACCCCGCGATCGCGCCATTAATCCCCTCAGACGCGAGTAACAACGTCCCCTGCACCGCCCAGCCCTGGCTCAGATCCCGCAGTTGAGCAATCCGGTCGGCACAATCGGGCAACGCAACAAATTTATAAAAGGTGGCGATGATCTGGGTCATGGGGTGGGGTCAACACAGCAAGGGGTTGGCAAGAATTCTAGCAAAACCCTAGACAATTCTTCTAGAGGCTGTATAATGGCTAATGCGTCACAAAAAAGCGCACCCAAACACGGGGGTTTAGCTCAGTTGGTAGAGCGCCTGCTTTGCAAGCAGGATGTCAGCGGTTCGAGTCCGCTAACCTCCATACTTTTTGAGCAATACTCGAACATTGGATCGGATGATTTGCCGGGTTAGGCCTGCGATCGCATCACCCCTTCAGGATCGCGGGGTGGATGTTGATGGAGGGCGATCGCTCCGTGACCATTGCTCCGTGCGGGGGTGCAGGGTTGAAGCGGATCGCGGGTGATGATGTCGTTCAGAACGAGAATCAGGGCATTTTCGGCGGGAGGGGGTTTCAGAATTTGTTAAGATTTTCTCGAATCACTGATTAATCGCTGAGGGAAGCAAGAAAAGCGGGATGGGTACAATTAAGGCGCTGCGGGGCACACGGGATATTTTGCCGGAGGAAGTGGGGTACTGGCAACAGGTGGAAGCGATCGCCCGCTCGGTGTTTGGGAATGCGCTTTATAGTGAAGTGCGGCCCCCGATTTTTGAGCAGACGGAATTGTTTGCGCGGGGGATTGGGGAAGCCACCGATGTGGTGGGGAAAGAAATGTATACGTTCACGGATCGGGGCGATCGCAGTATTACCCTCCGGCCGGAATTTACGGCGGGGGTGGTGCGGGCCTTCATTGAGCATAAGCTGGGGGCGAAACGTAATGTGCAGCGGCTTTGGTATGCGGGCCCGGTGTTTCGCTACGAGCGACCCCAAGCGGGACGGCAGCGGCAGTTTCATCAAATTGGGGCGGAGTTGATCGGCAGTGAGTCCCCGGCGGCGGATGTGGAAGTGATCGCCGTGGCGACGGATATTTTGCAGCAGTTGGGGTTGAAGTCGCTGCAATTGGAGATTAATTCCGTGGGGAATCAGAGCGATCGCACCGCCTACCGCGCCGCCTTGATCGAATTCCTCACCCCCCACAAGGCGGATCTCGATGCCGATTCCCAAGACCGCCTCACCCGTAACCCCCTGCGCATCCTCGACAGCAAAGACCCGAACACGCAAGCGATCGTTCAAGACGCGCCCCAACTGTTGGACTACCTCAGCGATGCCTCTCGCCACCATTTCGAGCAAGTGCAGGCAATGCTAACCACCTTGGGGATTGAGTATCGGATTAATCCGCGTCTGGTGCGGGGGTTGGACTACTACACCCATACGGCCTTTGAGATTCAGTCTACGGATCTCGGTGCTCAGGCGACGGTGTGCGGCGGCGGTCGCTATGACGGGCTAGTGTCGGAGTTGGGCGGCAGTGCGACTCCGGCGGTGGGTTGGGCGATGGGGGTGGAGCGGTTGATCTTGCTGCTGGAGCAGTTGAGGGGTGAGGATGCGCCGATGGCATGGGCGCAGGTGTATTTGGTGTCTCAGGGCGATCGCGCCACTGCCCAAGGGATGAAGTTAGCCCAGGCATTACGTCAGGCGGGGCTGCGGGTGGAATTTGACCTCAGCGGGGCAGCGTTTAAAAAACAATTCAAGCGGGCGGATCGGAGTGGCGCGTCCCTTTGTCTGGTTCTCGGCGCAAGCGAGGCCGAAGCGGGAATGGTTGGCCTAAAATGGCTGAAAACTCAGGAGCAGACCCAGCAGTCCCAAGCGGATTTGCTCGGTTCATTAGCTACACTGAAGCAACGCTTGGCTGAGGATGCGATGGAGCAGGGGTGATGGGGATGACGGAAATTCAGACCGTTCACGATGGGGATTAGGCATGGAGGCTTGGGAGTTTTTACTACAAAAAAAGGAAACGCGATCGTGGTTTCCGATTAAAAATCGGAAGTTAGCGTTAGCAACGGGACAGTATCGCATTGTGGCCCAGGGGTGTCCTGCGGATACGGATGTGGAGATTCGGGTGTTTTATCAAACGCTGGATCAAGAGCCGCCCCAGAAGCGATCGCAAAAACGCACCGGCCGCACCAACAAAGACGGCTTGATGGTGGTGATTCCCTTTACTGAGCTTAAAACGGGTCTGTGGGAATTTCGTTTCAACGCCCCCAGTCTTGACACCGAGAGCCAAACCCTCTTACTCCGGGTTCAACCTCCCAAAGCCGAGCCGCTGCCGTCAGAACCGATCGCACCACCGATCGCGCCACCGGCTGAGGTTGCCCAGGGGCGCGATCGGAACGGCACAGCCCCCAGGGTCGAGCCGCGACCGATCTTTACCGCGCCACCGCCACCACAGCCCGGTTATCGCGATCATCCCCTCAATGGGGTTCCGTCCGATCCCCTGCCCCGCCCCGAAGCACCCCCCGCCCCAACCCCAGACCCCAACGACTTCGACAGCGTTACCGCCCATTCCCTCCTTGAACAGTCGATCAGCAGCCTGGAAAGTATCCTGGCCCAGGTGACGGAACCAGCCCCCTATGTGCCGCCACCATCGCCGCCCCAAGTCACCCCCGTTGAAGCCACCGATCGCCCACCAGCCCCCAACTTCAGCCAGGTGCAGTTAGGCATCACCCTGCTGCAAGATACCTTTGTGCGTCGTCAAGAAGAGCCGATTTTGATTTCGGGTCATGTGAACTTCCTCCCACCCCAACACCCCAGCATTTTGGATCAGGGGTTTGATGGGGTGTTGCGCTATGAACTCCGCGATCCCCAAACCTTTGACCTGTTGCTGAATGTGGAGCAGCCCCTGAGTGATGCGACGATTCCGTTGGTGTTTAACTATTTATTAGATGTGCCGACGGGGTATGAGACGCGGTTAATTTTGGGGGAAGTGGTGCTAGAGGTGTATGCCTATCAAGCAGAGCAGACGATTCCCTATAAACTGACGAGCCAGAGTTTTTCGATCACGGCGAGTTTGGCGGAATTGTTGGATACGGTGAAACAAGTGCCGTTACCGCAACCGGAACCCCCGCCGGAAGTCCATTTACCGCCGACGCAAGTTCCGCCCCTTGATGATTTCTGGAACAGTGGCCCTAGTGTGAAGGCGCGTCCCCTGTCGGTGATGCCGCCTCGGTTGAATCAACCCCAAGGCCCCCGCCGGAAAGCGCTCGATCTGCCTAATTTCAGCAGTCCGCCGCCGCGTCGCGATCGCGATCCCCTGGCATTGCCGCCACCAACGGAAGCGGCTTCCCCGTTGCCCGCGTTTCCTGATCTAGAGGCGATCGCACCTCCTCCCCCGACGGAACCCGCGCCGGTTCAGCCTCCCGATCCCCCAGAAGCCACGCCCCCCCTCTCCTATCCCACCGAAGAGGATTGGGCGATCGCGACTCAACAACGCCATCACACCCCCTCTGAACCGATTCCCGTCGTTTCCCTGGGGTCTGAGGCTCCACGCTATGACCATCCGCCGCCGCTGGATTTGCGCCTGGCGACTGTCTTACAAAACCACACGGCACGAGGGGAACAGGCAGACTCCGGGCCAGGATCAGAACCCTTCGACGTGGCCGCCAAACCAGACCCCCATGATCCCGCTGCGGCCACGGACAAACCAGCGGCAGCAGCCGCGTCCCCATCTCAATTTGAGCAGCATTTTTGGCGACGGTTGAGCGATTTGACCACGGAAAGCGATCGCACCGATGCAATCCCCACCGGGCCCGACCTCACCAAGCACGCCAGTCAGGATGATGATCATGATCCTGCTGACACTGCTCACCCCGATCACGAGGATGCCCATGGGTTTGATTATGGCGAGCATCGCATTACCGGCCTTGATTCGGTGGAAGAGGCATTGAGTGCGATCGCCCAAGCCGAACAGCGTCAAATGACCACCGACGCGAACCGCTGGGAGCGGGGCGATTGGCCCATTCAAGAATTTGTGGTTGATGATGAAGACGACGACCCCGACACGATTAGCACCCTCGCCCAACGCCCCAGCCCCCCCGCCCCCAAATACGACACCTCCGGACTTCCCTACCCCCCGGAACTTAACACCATTGCGCCTGCGAGCCGCCCCACGCTCCCCAATCCCGATCCGGACATCCGCGATCGCCCCATCCCACCGCCGGAACCCACCGCCGTCCCCGCCCCGATCCTCGAAGTGCAAGGGGGAGAACTCACCGCTGGGGAAATGATTTTGATGACGGTGAAATTGCCGCCCCAAAGCCTGGGCACGGTCTATGTCAAACTCTGGGTTCAGGATCGGGAAACGCGCCAACTCCTCGACGGGCCACGGGCGTTCATCGAATTTGAAGCCGATGGAACAGGCAGCCTCGTCACGATGACCCAATTAATTGTGCCTCTGGGGGCGCAGTCGGTGCGCTTCGAGGCGGTGACGATCAATGTGGCAACCCAGCAAGAAAGCCGTAAAACGAGTTGCGATCGCACCGTCATCCCCCCCAACCTCCCCACCTTCACCACCGCCGAAGAGTGGCTTTAAGACAGCAGGAAACACGGGCCACAAAAAAAGCCCCCTCCCACGGGAGCTACTGCTTATACATAACCCAGAATCTGGAGGGGGTATGAGTGAGCCAGAGGCTCACACTACCTGGCCTGGAATCCTCTGTAGTGCGAGCTTCTAGCTCGCTGCCTTGACTACAGAGGGGAATCAAGCGCAGGCTAGGTCAATACTGGCAGCCCTCTCCCGTGGGAGAGGGTTGGGTGAGGGCATTATGCCACCTCGGACAGCTCCGCTTGTTTCGAGGCTTCGAGGGCGGCCTTTTGGGCGAGGAATTTCTGGAGTTGAGTTTCAATCTCAGCCTTGACGATATGGCGATAGTCCGCGAAGTGCTCAATATAGGCACAGACATGGAGATAGCTCATCACCCCGCCCGGATTGTGGATCGCAATGTCGAGCAGGTAGGGCCAGAACTTCCAGCGCGTCGGCCGCACGATACCCTGCTTCCAGAGGATCGTGAGCATGGCATTGATCGTCGTTTTCCAGCGGATCGGTTTGGGGGCGCGTTTTTTCGTGGGGAAATTGGCCTGAGCCAGCATCCGATAGCAGCGATGGGTACGCTCTAGGAAGAGGACAGGATCATACAGTTGCCAAAAGGTATCGATATATTCGCGGGTGATCTCTTCGACCGGGCGGGTAGGCACAAAGTTGATCAGGGTGGTTTGGTTGATGTCGCCGCTGGTGTCGATGAGGCGGCCTTCTTTGGCGAGGCGGATCGAAAGGGCGGTATCCGGCAGGGCTTGGAGCATACTGTAGATGGCGACGGGAATGCCGTGACTTTGCACAAATTGGACGATGCGATCGCCCGCCCCCGGTGCTTCCCCATCAAAGCCAATAATGAACCCAGCCATAATCCGCAAACCGGAATGGGTAATCTTATCCACCGATTCCCCCAAGGGGCTGCGGGTATTTTGAAACTTCTTCGTCACGGCCAGGCTGCCTTCATCGGGGGTTTCAATCCCCAAAAACACAGAGCCAAAATTACAAGCCACCATCATGTCCATAAGCTCTTGATCTTGGGCAAGATCCACCGACGCTTCTGTGTTGAAGGTGAACGGATAACCCCGCTCCTCAATCCAGGGCTGCAAGGCTTGGAGCAACAATTTCACATTGCGCTTGTTGCCGATGAAATTGTCATCCACCACAAACACCGTTTCACGCCAGCCCAATTCATAGAGATACTGCAATTCCGCGAGTAATTGCTCTGGGGTTTTGGTGCGCGGTTTGCGACCGTAGAGCACGATGATGTCGCAAAATTCACATTGGAACGGGCAACCCCGCGAAAACTGCACCGACATCACCGCGTAGGCATCCAAGTCCAGCAGGTCGTAGCGGGGAATCGGGGTTGAGGTCACGTCGGGTTTTTCCCCACCGGAGCGAAATGTACCCGATTGGGCCCCGTTTTGGATCGCTTCGACAAACATCGGTAGGGTGATTTCCCCTTCATCCAAGATTAGAAAATCAATACCAGCGGCTTCGCAATCTTGGGGGATGGACGTGGGATAGGGCCCACCCGCCGCGACGAGTTTGCCCCGCCGTTTGGCTTCTCGAATTTGATCGATCAGGTCTTTTTTCTGCACGATCATGCCCGACAAAATAACGATATCAGCCCAGTCCCATTCTTCGTCTGTGACCTCGCGGACATTGCGATCGACGAGTTTCATGTCCCACTCTTGGGGAAGCAGTGCCGCGACGGTAATTAATCCGAGGGGCGGTAAAAATGTTTTACGGCCAATGAGTGCGATCGTTCGTTCAAAAGACCAAAAGCTTTTCGGAAAAATGGGATAAATGAACAGGGCTTTCATAAGCAGTAATTTGTTGGGGTAACAATGTCGAAGTTCCGTCAAATTGCGTCATGCACAACAATCTGAATAGACACCCGGCTTGACTTTGCATTGTAGAGGATCGCAGAAGATGAGTAGCAGACTCTCGGTGCTGACCGATGAGGCGGTACAACCTGGGCCTCCTCCCGTCTCCACAATGCCCTGAAAAACTACTTGGGTCAAGGCATCCCCTGGGCGCATCTGAGCCATCTGACACCGTGCTGATCGGTCTTGCGCGGTCGTCCAAACCCGGCGTAGGGCAGCGTGGACGACATGGCTGCCCCTTCTGCTTTGCCGAGGCGCGATCGCGCTTTAATGATGTTCAAACTTCGATCGCGGCGGTTCGGCTAGGGCGGGGAAGAGTTTGGCTTGGAGGGACATGACGACTACATAGAGGGTGGGAACCATGAAGAGAGTGAGGAAGGTGGCGACGAACATGCCGCCGAAGACGGCGGTTCCTAAGGATTGACGGCTACCGGCTCCGGCTCCGGTGGCGATGACGAGGGGGAAAATGCCGCAGAGGGTGGAGATCGCGGTCATCAGAATCGGGCGGAGGCGTTCGCGGGAGGCTTCGATCGCAGCTTTGACCAGGGGAAACCCTTCGGCACGGAGTTGGTTGGCGAATTCGACGATTAGGATCGAGTTTTTACTCGCTAGCCCGATTAACATCACCAGCCCCACTTGGCAGTAGACATCGTTGATTAAACCCCGCGAGGATTGGGCCAGTAATGCGCCGAGGATGGCGAGGGGAACCGCCAACATGATGATGAAGGGGTCGAAAAAGTTTTCGTATTGGGCGGCGAGGACGAGGAAGACGAAGACGAGACCGAGGCCAAAAATCCAGGGGGCTTGGCCGCCGGATTCCACTTCTTCGGCGGAGGTTCCTGACCATTCGTAGCCGAGGCCGGGGGGGAGAGCTTCGGCGGCGATCGCTTCCATGGCGGCGATCGCATCCCCGGAACTCATGCCGGGGGCGGCGCTGCCGGTGATTTCGATGGAGCGGTTGAGGTTGAAATGGTTGATGGTTTGGGCTCCGGTGCTGGGGGTGGCTTTGACCAGTGACCCGACGGTGTAGAGGCGGCCATTGCGCGATCGCACATAGAGCGTATCGAGATCGGCGGAATTGTCGCGGAACTGTTGATCCGCCTGGACATAGACACGATAGTTGCGTTGGCCGAGGGTGAAATCATTGACATAGCGAGAGGCGATCGCCGTTTGTAATGTCCGCAACAGGTCATCAATGGGCACTTGCAACGCCTTCGCCCCACCCCGATTAATCTCTAAATCCAGCTTGGGCGTGCTGGCGGCAAAGGAGGTAAACACCCGTTGCAGGCCGGGATTTTGATTCGCTGCCCCGATAATCTTGCCGGACGTTTGCACCAAGGTATCGAGATCGTTCACGCCGCGCCGGTCTTGGAGTTGGAACGAAAAGCCGCCAAAGGTTCCTAGGCCGCGAATCGGGGGCGGATTGACGGGGAAAACTCGCGCTTCGGTGATGCCCATGAAGGTGGGGAAGAGTTTGCCGATGATGGCTTGCACCGATTGATCCGGCCGCCGCCGTTCTGACCAGGGTTTGAGGGGAGAAAAGATGATGCCATTGTTGGCACTGCTGCCGGTGAAACTGAAGCCAGTGACGGCAAAGGTGGCGCGGACTTCGGGGACTTTGAGCAATTCTGATTCCACTCGTGCCACCACATCGCTGGTGTAGTTGAGGGAAACGCCTTCGGGGGCTTGGATCAGGGTAATAAAGTAGCCTTGGTCTTCTTCGGGGAGGAAGCCGGAGGGGACTTTGGTAAACATGAATGCTGTGCCGGCGAGGGCGATCGCAAACACTGCCACCAACACCCAGCGGAACCGCATGATCGTCCGGAGGGTGTCGGCATAGCTGCGTTGGCAGAAGTCGAGGAAGCTATTGAAGCGATCGAAGAGCCATTGCAGCGGTGGGGGGGCGTGGCGGCCTTGACGCAGTAAGACCCCGGAAATGGCGGGGGTAAAGGTAAGGGCGAGAAAGGTGGAAACGGCGATGGAAAAGGCGATCGTCAGGGCAAATTGACGATACAGCGCCCCCGTCGAACCGGGGAAAAAGGCCACGGGCACAAACACCGCCATCAGCACCAACGAGGTGGCGATTACGGCTCCAGTCAGTTCCTGCATGGATGCGATCGCAGCTTCCCTGGGGCGCATGCCTTGGGTTTGAATGAGGCGATCGATATTTTCCACGACAATAATCGCATCATCCACCACCATCCCCGTCGCCAGGGTCAAACCAAACAATGTCAACGCATTGATTGAAAACCCAAACGCCTTAACGAAAATAAATGTGCCAATCAACGACGCGGGAATCGTAATCGCCGGGATTACCGTTGTCCGCCAATCCTGCAAAAACACAAAAATAATCAACACCACCAAGACAATGGCTTGAATCAACGTCCAGACCACCTCCGTCATCGAGGCTTCCACAAATTCCGTCGTATCAAACCCGATCGCATAGGTCATGTCCGGTGGAAACTGGTCAGCCAGCCGCGCCATCTCCGCCTTCACCGCTGCCGCCACCTCTAGGGCATTACTCCCCGACAGTTGCGACACCCCCAAGCCCACCGCCGTATTGCCCCGAAACCGCAAAATCGTGTTGTAGTCTTCCGCGCCCAATTCGACGCGCCCCACATCCCGGAACTGCACCAAGGAACCACTGTCCGGATCGGTCGCCAGCACCATCTCCTCGAATTCGTCGGCACTGGTGAAACGGCTAAAGGATTCAAGATCCAGTTGATATTGCTGCTCGCCATCGTTGGGCGACTGACCTAAACGCCCCGCCCCAATTTGGAAATTTTGCTCACTGACGGCGTTGGTCACATCAAGCATCGTCAGGCCGCGACTGGCCAAGCGTTGGGGGTCTACCCAGAGGCGCATCGCATAGCGCCGTTCTCCGAAAATCTGAATCCCCGCCACCCCTTGAATCCGCTTTAAGGCTTCCGCCACGTAGAGATCGGCATAGTTACTTAAAAAAGAGGTGTCGTAGGTTCCCCCCTCGGAATAGAGGCTCAAGGCCATCAAAAAGCCGCTGGATTGCTTGCTGACACTGACCCCGGTACGCTGGACGGCTTCGGGGAGGCGGGCTTGGACGGTGGCGATCCGGTTTTGGACATCCACGGCGGCGAGATCGAGATCGCGCCCCGCATCAAAGGTGATGTTAATTTGGCTGGTGCCGTTGTTGCTGCTGCTTGAGGAGATGTAGCGCACGCCTTCGACACCGTTGATTTCCTGTTCTAGGACGTTAGTGACGGTGTTTTCAACGATTTCGGCGCTGGCCCCGGTGTAGTTGGCGGTGACTTGGACTTGGGGCGGCGCGATTTCGGGGTATTGGGCGATGGGTAAGGTGGGGAGAATCACCCCGCCAATCAGACTAATCACGATCGCAAAAACGATCGCCACCACCGGACGCTTAATAAAGGTGTTGACAAACATAAGCTATGGAGCAGTAAAGGACGCATCGGGCGCATCATCAGGGAGGGGCATGATCGGTGCGCCGTCGGTGAGGTTGAGAATGCCGGAAACGACGATGCGATCGCCCGGTTGCACCCCCGATAGAATATTGTAGGCATCTCCCTGAATTTGCCCCAGTTCTACGGGCCGTTGCCGGGCAATAAATTCCGTATCGGGAGGCACTTCATCCGCCTCGGTCGGCACTTCAGCAACAAACACGAAGGGCTTCCCGGCTAACCGCGTAATCGCCACGGTCGGCACGAGCAAACCCGGCTCCGTGCGCCACACCAGCCGCGCCCGCACAAACTGCCCATTGCGCAGCAGTTCGCCGGGATTGATGAAGCGGGCTTTGGCGAGGAGGGTTTGTTGGGCGGGGTCAACGTTGGGATCGATAAAACTGATTTCCCCGGTGTTGAGGATGTTGCCCTGTTCGGTCACCAGTTCCACCAGTTGCCCCAGTTGCAATTCGGGGGCGCGTTCGGTGGGGATGGAAATGCTGAGATTGAGGACGTTATTTTGGGTCAGGGTGGTGAGGGTGTCGCTGTCGGTGACCACATCCCCCAGTTCCACGGCAAGATCCCCCACGACCCCCGCAAAGGGTGCAGTAACAACGGTTTCTTCGAGTTGGGCTTGGGCGCGGTTGGCGTTGGCCTGGGCGGATTGGCGGTTGGCTTGGGCTTGGGTGAGGGTGGCGCGGGCAGCGGTGATCCGTTCATCGATCGCGGCTAGGGTGGCGATCGCTACATCGCGATCGCGCTTGGCCTGATCCAGTTGCTGCTCACTCAGCACCCCTTCTTTCACTAAAAACTCGATCCGTTTGTAATCTTCCGTTTTCAACTCCACATCGGCTTTGAGGGCGATGCGATCGGCATTGAGGGCCGCGATCTCAGACTGCACATTCGTTTCCACCGCCCGTTCTGAATTAACGGTGGCAAGCAAACTGGCCAGATTCGCCTCGGCCTGATCGGGTTTGAGTTCCACTAACCGCGCTCCGGCCGCGACGCGATCGCCCGCCGCCACAAAAATGCGCTGCACCCGTCCCGTCGCCTCCGGTCGCACCTCCACCACCTGTTCCGCTGCCAGGGACCCCACAAAATCCGTCGAATTCGTCACCATCGTTGGCTCCAGGGTGATCAACTTCACCGGCAGAGCTTGGCTTTGGGGCTGTCCGATGGCCGCCTGTTGCTGCTGTTGTCCAGCCCACCAACGCCAGCCCACCCCCACCCCGGTCAGCAGTAGCGTCGCTCCCACCAGTGCCAAAACTCGCACTTTCGGCTGCGGCGATCGGGGCGGCATGGGATTGAGGGCGTTGGAATTGGGGTTAGACATGGGAAAGTCCCTGTGGATAGACTCAACTTGGATAGTAACGAAGTTTAAAGCATATTGGGATGGCCGAAGCCCGGAACCTGTCTTAAGACAATGTGCCGAGCTTTCAGAGCCATGAGGGTTTGAGAGGGGCAGGATATTATTGATCGGGGGTGAATTGTTGGGCATAGAAGCGGGCGTAGCGGCCGTTTTGCTCGATTAGTTCGGCGTGGGTTCCGGCTTCGACGATTTGGCCCTGTTCCATGACGAAGAGGCGATCGGCGCGGCGCACGGTGGCGAGGCGGTGGGCAATGACGAAGACGGTGCGATCGCGCATAATCCGTTCTAAGGCCTCCTGCACCAGGGCTTCAGATTCGGAGTCGAGGGCGGAGGTGGCTTCATCGAGGATCAGGATGTGGGGGTTGAGGTACATGGCGCGGGCGATCGCAATCCGTTGCCGCTGACCACCGGAGAGATTCACGCCCCGCTCCCCCACATAGGTGGTGTAGCCTTGGCTAAATTCTGTGATGAATTGATGGGCGTTGGCAATTTTGGCGGCGGCTTCCACTTGGTCAAGGTGAAAATCCTGGCGGCCAAAGGCAATATTTTCGGCAATGGTTCCAGAAAATAAAATTGTTTCCTGGGGTACAATCCCAATCTGCTGCCGCAGGCTTTTGAGAGTCACATCAGCCACATTAATCCCATCAATTAAAATCGTTCCGGTGGCGGCTTGGTAGAAGCGGGGTAATAGATTAACTAAGGTGGTTTTACCGGCTCCGGAATGGCCCACGAGGGCGATCATTTCACCGGGATGCACTCGAAAACTGAGGTCATTTAACACTGGCTCACCGGGAACATATGCAAAGGAAATTCCCTGATATTCCACTTTGCCGGAGACGGTGGGAAGCGCGATCGCATCGGGCTTTTCCTCCACCCCTGGCGTTAAATTCAGCAGTTCAAAAACGCGATCTACCGAGGCTTGAGCCTGTTTGAATTCGTTGTAATTCGAGGTGGTGATACTAATCGGATCAATCAGCATCCCCACAGCGGCCAGATAGCCGACAAACTCACTACCGGTTAAATTCCCCTGGGCAATCTGCCACGTCCCCAAGAAGAAAATAAACACCACACTCATGGCATAGAGAAAGCCCACAAAGACAATTTGAAAGGCTTTAATTTTTTCAGTCATGTAGCGGGTGCGGCGGTTGTCTTCGGCGTAGTGGGTAAATTGCTTTAAGGTGTAGTCTTCGGCGGCAAAGGCTTGAACGAGGCGAATGCCGCTGAAATATTCAATCAACAGGGATGAAAGGTCAGAAATGCGGTTTTGGCTGCGGCGAGAATATTGCAAGAGTTGCTCCCCAAAAAAGCCCACCAACAGCGCCATCAATGGCCCAATCACCAACGCGCTCGCGGTGAGTTGCCAATTTAAATAGACCATCATCCCCAAAACAACAATCAGTTGCAAAATGCAGGGTACAAACTGCTGAAAAATTTTGTTAACAATTTCGCCGATTCGATCTACATCTTCCGTGAGCCGATAGGATAAATCCCCCGTTTTTGTCTGTTCAAAATAACTTAGGCTCAACCGTTGCACATGGGCGTACACATTTTTGCGGAGGTTGAGGGTGAGTTGGAGGGCGGCTTTGGCCATGAGGGTGTCTTGGCAATATTGCGCGATCGCTCGCACGAAAAAGATCGCCGCCGCAATGCCCGCAATCCTTGCACTGCCCTGGACATTCCCCGTGCCCACGGATTCGGCCAAGGCTTCCGCGATTTTAATCAAGGCGGGCCAACAGGCGGTAAATACGAGCGTTGCTAAGAGAGCAGAAGCGATCGTCAGGCGTTGAGCCTGAATATAGGGGGCGAGTTGGCGATAGTGAAACGGGGTTTTCAAGGGTTCTCAACGTGAAATGAGCGGATACAGGTGTTGGCCGAGTCTGGGGTTTATCCCCCTATAATTCCCCTTTAATGGAGGTTCAAGAGTTAATCCGGTCATTGAAAAAGCTCTAAATCTTTAGCAAGAAGGCTCTAAATCTTTAGCGAGCAAGATGCTCGCACTACGGAATTACCGGATTATTTCCTTAAATTTCATATCAGGGTAACTTTTTGACGGTTCCCCCCTTGCCAAGAGGGGTTAGGGAGGATCGAAAAGAGGGCACATATTAAGGGTGAATTTTGACGGTTCCCCCCTTGCCAAGAGGGGTTAGGGAGGATCGAAAAGAGGGCACATACGAGATGGGTTTGTTGATTCGTTGTGAGGGATTAAGCGGGGGTGTGGGCTTCGATGATGTGGGTGGAGGGGATGGTGTGGTGGTCTGCGGGGGACGTGTTGACGGGGAAAAAGGGTTGATGGAGGCTGATTAACTGGGCGAGGGTGCGCTTTAGTTGAGTGCGGGGCACGATCGCATCGACAAAGCCACAGTTGAGCAAATATTCCGCCGTTTGGAAATCATCGGGCAGTTTTTCGCGGATCGTTTGTTCAATCACCCGCCGCCCGGCAAAGCCGATCACCGCCTTCGGTTCGGCCAGAATCACATCCCCCAACATCGCAAAACTCGCCGTCACGCCGCCCATGGTGGGATTGGTGAGGATCGGGATATAGAGGAGTTTGGCTTGGCGATGGCGTTCGAGAGCGCCGGAAATTTTCGCCATCTGCATCAAACTGAGCATCCCTTCTTGCATCCGCGCCCCACCGGAAGCACAGACGATAATCACGGTTAACCCTTCTTGCGTGCCATATTCAATCAGGCGGGTCAGTTTTTCCCCCACCACTGATCCCATACTGCCGCCCATGAAGCTAAAATCCATCACGCCGAGGGCGACGGGCAAACCATCGAGGAGACCTGTGCCAATTTGCACGGCATCGTTGAGGTGGGTTTTGGCTTGGTATTCCCGCAGGCGGTCTTTGTAGGCTTTGCGATCGCGAAACTCCAGCGGGTCCATCGGGCAAATATCTTCATGGAGCGGGGTCCAGGTTTTTGCGTCGATCAGTTGGTGAATTCGTTCGGTGCTGCCGACGCGCATGTGATGGTGACAGTCCACGCAAACCTGTAAATTGGCTTGCAGGTCTTTGGTATAGGTTAAAACGCTGCATTTTGGGCATTTCGTCCAAAGGCCATCGGCGATTTCGCGCTCTTGGTGGCCTTGGGGGGCAACGGGTTGGTTTTTTTCGCGATTGGCAAACCAGTCAAATAAAGACATTTTGGGATTTTAACGACTCCGCTTCAATGAGTTGCAATGGTGAAGAACAGGGGGCGTGGTTAGCCAAATTCATCATCGGTTTCCAGTTCTTCTTCCTTGGGACTCAGCAATAGTAATGCTGTCCATCGATCCGGGCTGAGGACTTGTACAGCCGTTTCGCCGGTCAAAAAACATCCGCTCGCCCCCACATTGACGACACGACTTGGAATGTCATGACTGGCTAAAATTTGCTGCATGAGTTCGGCTTCCCAGCGTGCGCCTGCGATCTTAATTGTTATCCATGACACAAAATTCATAATATCAAGACGCGGCAAGTCTCGTTTCATGGGTCTCAAATTTCATCCCGCCCCCAACAGCAAGCGTTGATAAGTGGATACTATTATGTCACCCCAAAAAAGGGTTAGGGTGGCCCCCAGGGCCAGAAAGGGGCCAAAGGGGATCGGTTGACGACGATCCAAGAGCCGCAGGGCGATCGCACCGCCCCCCAAAAACGCCCCCAAGGCGCAGCCCACAAAGGCCGCTAGGGCTGCCCCCTGCCAACCGAGCCACGCCCCAATTAAGGCTAGTAATTTCGCGTCGCCTGCCCCCATGGCGGTACGTCCATAGATCAGGGAACCAATCAGGGCGATCGCTTCCAACCCCCAAAGGGCGAGCACAGCCCCAAAGATGCCCGTCACCAGACGATCGGCGCTGCCTTGAAGTGCCCCCGTTTCAAACCAGCCTTGGATCGCCATGAAGCCCAGCCCCGCGACGAGACCCGATTGGGTGAGGGGATTGGGGAGGGTGAGGGTGTCGCAGTCGATCAGGGCGAGGGCGAGGAGCCAACTGAGCAGCAGACCATAGCCGATCGCGCTCATAGTGGGGCCGAATTGCCAGAAGATGGCGAGGAAGAGACCACCGGCGATCGCTTCAACGAGGGGATAACGAAACGCGATCGCGCCTCGGCAGTAGCGACAGCGGCCCCGTAACCAAAACCAGGCCAGAACGGGCACATTGTCGTGCCAGGCCAGCCGTTCCTGACAGCGGGGACAGTGGGAGGGCGGCGCGAGAATCGATTCGCCTGCCGGGAGACGATAGATCACCACATTGAGAAAACTCCCAATCGCCGCGCCAATCATAAATACAAATAAACTACTAATGACCTGAATCAGGCTATCCATAGGCGGGGTGCGATCGCAATTTAAGCCGTACCATACCAAAGTTTTAATCCCTCACCCAACCCTCTCCCCCAGGCGAGGGCTTATCCACAACTTGCAAATACTGACCCAAGCTGCGATTGATCCCCCTAAATCCCCCTTAAAAAGGGGGACTTTGAGCGGCTCCCTTAAAAAGGGGGACTTTGAGCGGCTCCCTTAAAAAGGGGGACTTTGAGCGGCTCCCTTAAAAAGGGGGACTTTGAGCGGCTCCCTTAAAA
>NZ_JAQMTY010000258.1 GCF_028330765.1 Spirulina subsalsa CS-330
CCCTTAAAAAGGGGGGAACGAAAAAAAGTCCCCCTTTTTAAGGGGGATTTAGGGGGATCAAACGCAGACGGGGCCAACATTTGAACGTTATGTATAAGCAGTAGCCCTCAGGAGAGGGCTTTTGGCTCTTTTCTCCTGCGGGAGAAGGGCTGGGGATGAGGGTGCTCCCTGGCGAGCCATGGGAATCTGCAAAAGTGGGATGCACCCTCTTAGGAGGCGATCGCAAGCAGGGAATCATTCAGGCGCGTTTGAAAGGGGCGACTTTCTTCGAGGAGATAGTCCCGGAAGGTTTCGGCGATCACCGATAGCTGTTTGGTCGCCAGATTTGCCACGTACCACTGCCGCTGGATCGGGAAATGGGCAACATTGAGCACGGTTAATTCGGGCATCCCTCCTTCGGCGGTGAGACTGTGGTAAGACAGCACAGAAATACCGAGGTTGCCGGCGATCGCCTGCTTGATTGCCTCATTACTCCCCAACTCCAACCGCACCGGCACAGAAATTCGATATTTGGCAAAGAGTTTCTGCACCGCTTGTCGCGTTCCTGACCCCTGTTCTCGCATAATGAACTGCTCCCCATTTAAGGCCTTGATCGGGATTTTTCGCCGCTGCGCCAAGGGATGATCCACATTGGCCACCACCACGAGGGGATTTTCTAAAAACGGGGCAGTGTGGAGATCAATCCCCTCCGGCGGTTGACTGAGGATATAGAGGTCATCCAGGTTATCGTGCATCCGCTGCTGCATATCGTGATGGTTCGTCACCTGAAGAGAAATATCAATATCCGGGTGAAGCTGACAAAACGACCCCAAGAGGCGAGGCACAAAATACTTGGCGGTGGTGATTGCTGTGATGCGGAGTTTACCTTGTTTTTTACCTTTTAAATCGGCCACCGTCATTTCAAAATTATCCAGACGGCCAAAGATATCTTGGCTGGTGGTTAAGAGTTCTTGTCCCGCATCGGTGAGGTAGAGGCGTTTGCCAATTTGTTCAAATAGGGGTAAGCCGATGGCGGTGGTGAGTTGTTTAATCTGACTCGACACCGTGGGCTGGGTAATCATCAACTCCTCGGCTGCACGGGTAAAGCTGCCATGGCGGGCCGTGGTTTCAAAAACTTTAAGCTGGTGCAAGGTGGCATGAATCACAGAGGTTTTCTCCTGCGGCGATCGCTAAAACATCAATCGCTAGAACATCAATCACTAAAAACATCAACAGCAAACACAGGGTTGATGGCCCATCCCTTGGCATTGGTGAGAGGGGATATCCCTCGCCTGACAACAGCAACGCCAGTGTTAACCCAGAAACCCCAATCCAGACAATCCAGACCCTAGACAGCCCAGAGAAATTTCGGGTTGGGCGTTTTGCTGCCTTTTTAAATATAGTCAAAAAACTATGTTAATTCAAATTAAATTGAATTAAATCTATGATCAAACAAGGGAGATTAGGCAGAATTATCACAGTGATTTGTGAACTTAAACGGTGCGATCGCACCTTCACCCCAGGGCCATCATTGTCTCGGCGTTGAACTCTAACCCCACAGATCCCCTAATCCCCATCGGAGGGATGCTGAATGGGAATCGTGATGATGAACTCTGTCCCTTGACCCGGTGTGGATTGGCAAACTAATTCTCCGTGGTGTCTTTCAGTAATGATTTTATAACTAATGGACAACCCTAAACCCGTACCTTTGCCCACCGGTTTGGTGGTGAAAAACTCATCAAATAAACGGGACTGAATCTCCGTGGGAATGCCGGGGCCATTGTCCGCCAAACTCAGCTCGACGTAATTTGGAGGATGCAGGGCAGTGGCGATTTTGATGATGCTAGGGTCGGCTTCTATCTCTGCATAGGTGCGATGTTGATCCCGTTCTTCGAGGGCATCGATCGCATTGCTGAGAATGTTCATCAACACTTGATTAAATTGCCCTGGATAGCCATCGATCGGGGGGATGTTGCTGTATTGTTTGATGATTTGGATGCCGGGGGATTCAGAACGGGGCTTGAGGCGATTTTGCAAAATGATCAGGGTGCTTTCAATGCCGTCATGGAGGTTCATTGACTTCACTTCGGTTTCATCCGTCCGGGAGAAATTCCGCAGCGAGGCGACAATTTCTTTGATGCGATCGGCCCCCATTTGCATGGATGAAAAAATTTGCGGCAGATCATCAACGAGAAACTCTAGATCCATGGCTTCGGCTTCTTCAACAATGTCGGCGTGGGGCTGGGGATAGCCTTTTTGGTAGAGGGCCAGGAGATTGAGGATGTCGTTAACGTAGTCTTCGGCGTGCCGGAGATTGCCGTAGATGAAGTTGACGGGGTTGTTGATTTCGTGGGCGACTCCGGCGAGCAGTTGCCCTAAGCTCGACATTTTTTCGTTTTGGATCAGGTGGGATTGGGTGCGTTGGAGTTCGCGCTGGAGTTTTTCGAGTTCGAGGGGGGAGACTTGGGGCGGCTGGGGCGCGTCGGGGTGCTTGCGATCGCTAATATCCATCAACACCCCCGCCAGGTGGGACACTTCCCCGGTTTCCGTGCGCAGGGGTTGGCCTTGGGCGTAGATGTAGCGGATGCTCTGGTCGGGGCGGAGGATGCGAAATTCGAGGCTGTAGGGATCTTCGCGATAGATGGTGTTGTAGAGGGTGGTGTAGAAACGTTGGCGATCGTCGGGGTGGATGTGTTGGGCTTGCTCGTCAAAGCTGGGGGGGGTTTGCTCGATGGGAAGGCCATAGATCCGAAAGATTTCGTCACTCCAGGTGACGCGACCGGTGAGAATATTCCATTCCCAACTCCCCACATGGGCGATTTTTTGGGCGGCAAGCCAGTTGGCTTCACTCTGGGCGAGGGCCTGCTCAACAGCTTTGCGATCGCTCACATCATGGCCTTCCGGCAGTAAATAGAGCACCTGCCCCCGTTCATCGGTGATCGGCGTGATCGAAAAACTCAGGGTTTTCACCTCATCCCCGCGATAGACGGTGATATCCCGCTGCACCCATTCCCCATTAGCTGCCTTGGCGATCGCCCCCTTCAACTTCGCCTGCATCGACACCGACATCTCCCACCACGGCACATCCCAAAACAGCATCCCCACCAAGGATTCCCGTTGTAGTCGCGCCCAAACGAGGGTGGTATTATTCACCTCCAAAATCCGGCCATCGGGACTCAGGAGCGCCATCAGTTGCACCGAATGATCGAGGATCATCCGGAGATTTTCATAATATTGCTGTTGGCGGAGTTCGCGCCGTTTTTGCTGGGTTAATGCCATCCCACACCAGATTACTCCGGCGATCGCCCCCGTTTCATCGCGCCAGGGGGAACTCTCCCACTGTACCCAGGCGCGTTTCCCACTCGCCAAGGTCACCACTTCGCCATCACTACTCTCGTGGCTGCCGTTCAAACTGCGTTGCAGCACCGCCGTCCAATGCTCCGGGAGGGAGGGGACTAATTGCGCGAAGGCGACACCCTGCACCGCTTGATCGGAATCAAGGCCGTACAATTTGCGCCACCGCTCACTGGCGACCACACAACAAAGATTTCGATCAAAAATGGCGATCGCTGTGGGGGATTGTTCAATCCAGAGGTGACTAAGGGGAGTCGAAGCAGCAGACTGGGCCATTAGTTAACTGGGCAGGTCTATTTCAGTTTAGCGTGGGAATGATCCCAGGTCAGTTCAGGGTAAACCGTGGGATCATCGCGCCCCTCCCCAGGCTGAGGGGCGGGGAGAGGGGGTTACCATCAGACCCCCTTAACGCACAAATTTGGGCATCACATCCGCTGCGGTTAACAACCCGGTCATGCCGCGTCGGTTCAGGTCTATTCCGGCTTTGAGATACCCAAAGGCGGGGCCGCAGACATTGGCGGCCATGCTGGTTTCATCGCCGAGGGTGAAGGTGTGGGTGGAGATTTTCCCTTCAAAGGTGCGGCCGGTGATCTGGACGTTGGTGCTGAGGGGTTTTTTGGCGTTGCGCGTATCGACGATGCCGCCGACGGTGACGCGATCGCGATCGCAAATCCCCGCCAACTCCAGCATAATATCGTCGGCATGCTCCATATTTTCCAACGACAACACCCCATGCATTCGGTCTAAGAGAGCTTCCACATCAGCATCACTCATCGCCTGGGCTTTTTCCACCGTAAAACCGGGCATGTGGGCAATATCTTCCCGGATCGTCGCCCGATACGCTTCCCAATTGGCAATCCCCACGCCGAAGGTGATTTTGACCTGATGCACCTCGGCGTAACTTTGGGCCGCCACCACCGCCGCAGCGGTGAGGAGTCCAGGGGTTGCGCCGCAACCAGTTAAATAGGTGATCCCGGCCTGTTGGAAGCGATCGCCCATGGCAATCAACTGCTCCATCGCACTCGTCCGCTTCAGAGCATCGACTAAAACGCCACGCCACCCCGCCGCTAAAAACTGCTCCGCCACCGTCGCCATAAAGGTATTCGGCAAATTCGGCAACGCCAAAAAATACCCATCCACATCCGCCGCTGCGATCAGTTCAGCAATACTCGCCTGGCTCAAAACACCGCCCGCTTCCAGATACCCAACGGAGCCTTGGTTTTGATACACCGCACAACAGTCTGACACAGCTAATCCTGCCGGATCGTAGGCGTAGCCTTGTTTATCGGCAACGGCCACCAGACGCATTTCCTGCTTGGCGTTGAGTAGTTGGGCGGCAGCTTGGCCCAGCCCGCCAAATCCTAAAAGTCCAACCTTAATCATTTCAGCCTCCTATGCTGTACAACCGATCTCCTATTATCCCCTCTGCGCTTGTCTTCCTGGCCACTTTGATCACTAGTCTTAGCAAAACGCTGTCGGGCGACCCCAGCCTCACTTAAGTGTATTGAGATACACTTTCTTCCCTTAAGTTTCGTCACAATACGAGCAGGCGCAGACTATCCTGGATCATGCACAAATCGTGTCGTCCTCGTGGCGAATGTTCGCAATGAAACCAAAGATCATCGTCTATGGCTTGGGGCGAACCGGCTATCAGATTTTTCATCTTCTCCGTCAACAGGGGGCCGAAGTGGTGGGGGTGAGCGATCGCCCCGTCCCCGGTGAAAGCAGTGGCGAGATTATCCTAGGCGATCTCCGCAGTAACAGCACCCTCATGGCCGCTGGTTTACGCTTTGCCCATACCCTCGTCCTCACCAGTAACGACGATGCGATGAATCTCGAAATCGTGACGCGGGCCCGGATGATTAATTCCAAAATCCGGATCATCAATCGCATTTTCAACCACACCCTAGGGGAACGCCTCGATCAGACCCTCAGCAACCATGTCAGTATGAGCGTTGCGAAGCTGGCCGCACCGATTTTCACCTTCGCCGCCTTGGGCAGCAAGGCCATCGGTCAGTTGCAACTCTATGACCAAACCTGGCCAATCCATGAAGAAATCATTGACCGCGATCATCCCTGGTTGGGCCGTCGCCTCAGTGAACTGTGGGAAAGCCGCAGCCGGATGTTGATTTACTATCTGTCGGCCTGCGAAGACTACGACCTTGTGACAGCGGTGATCGAAGGGAAAACCCTCCAAGTGGGCGATCGCTTAATTATCGGCACTCAACCGACGATCCGATCCTCGCGGCGATCGCGCTTCAAAAAATTCATTAAAGCGATCGTCAGTCTGCGCAAGTTCAAAAACTACGGTCGTTCCGTGGCGATCGTCACCCTCGCCCTCCTCGCCACCATCGTCCTCGCCACCGCCACCTACCTCAGCGTCAACTTCAACACCTCCCCCGTCGATGCCCTCTACTTTTCCGTCGGCATGATTACCGGTGCTGGCGGTCAAGAACAAGTAGCAGAACAAGCCCCCGACGTGATCAAAGTCTTCACCGTGATCATGATGATCATCGGCGCAGGGGTGATCGGCATTTGCTACGCCCTGATTAATGACTTCATCCTCGGCAGCCAACTCCGTCAATTTTGGGCCGCTGCCCAAGTCCCCTACCGTCATCACTACATCGTTTGTGGCCTCGGCGGTGTGGGGTTTCGGATTGTGCAGCAACTGCTCCATCAGGGCTACGAAGTGGTCGTGCTCGAAAATGACCCCAACAATCGCTTTCTCCATTCGGCGCGATCGATGGGTATCCCGGTGATCATCGAAGATGCCAGCCTCGCCAGCACCCTCAACGCCGCCAACATTACCACCGCCGCCGCCCTCGTCGCCGCCACCAGCAGCGACATGGTCAACGTGGAAATCGCCCTCTGCGCCAAGGGAACCACCCCCAAACTCCCCGTCATCGTCCGCAACCACGACCCCCAGTTTTCCCTCTCCGTGCAGCAAGTGTTTGAGTTTGAAACGGTGCTCTGTCCCACGGAACTCGCCACCCCATCCTTTGCCGCTGCGGCCCTCGGTGGGCGAATTTTGGGCAATGGCATGACGGATGAATTGCTGTGGGTGGCGTTGGCCATGATGATCACCCCGTTACATCCTTTTTGTGGTCGGTTGGTGCGGGATGCGGCGCGGGATGCGGATTTTGTGCCCCTCTATGTGGAAACCCAAGGCCGCCACATCCATGGCTGGATGTTGCTCGAAACCGCATTACAAGCCAATGATGTGCTCTACCTGACAATGCCCGCCACGGGACTAGAGCAACTCTGGCGCAGTCAACCCCCAGAAGTATTGCTGCGTGAGGTTTAACCTCAACCCTAGGGCAGCGAGCTAGACGCTCGCACGACAGTAGATTTCAATCCCCGACGGACTGCTCCGAAATCCGTTCAGGTCAAACCCAAGATGGGTGGGGATGAATCTGCCGAACCCTGCCCCGCCAAGAACTTCAGTTCTTGGCTCAGAGCGAAAGTGGGCTGATGCCCACTGTGGAACCTGTGTGAACGGGTTTTCGCTCTGAGGCGGGGATTTCAATCCCCGACGGGGGGAACCGCTGCTTGGGTTATGTATATGGACAAATTCGTTAGGACAGGCAAGGGGCTTAAGCCCCTTGTTCCAGAGTCTCTGAATGTCCTAACTGCCCTGGCTAGTGCTATGTAAGCAGTAGTCTCTGGGGAGGGGGTTGGGTTAGTTATATTTCGCGAGGAAGCCGCCGAGATCGGTGGTGTAGCCTTTGCCCACGGCTTGGAATTGCCAACTGCCATCTTGGCGGTAGAGGCGACCGAATTCGAGCGAGGTTTCGGTGGAAAAGTCTTCGTCGAGTTCGTAGCGGGTGACTTCGGCTTCGGTGTTGGCATCGGCGATCCGGATGAAGGCGTTTTTGACTTGGCCGAAGTTTTGCGATCGCTGCACGGCCTCATGAATCGTCACCACAAAAATCATCTCTTCTATGGCTGCATCAACGCGGGCGAGGTTCACCTCAATGGTTTCATCATCGCCGGAGCCTTGGCCGGTGCGGTTGTCGCCGTAATGCTCCACCGCCCCATCGGGGGATTTGAGATTGTTATAGAAAATGAAATGCTGGTCGCTCACCAATTTGCCATTGGCCCCCAACAGAAAGACCGAGGTATCCAGGTCAAAGGCGCTTGTACTCGCGCTCACATCCCAACCCAGACCCACCCAGGCACTTTTCAAGCCCGGTGCAGCTTTCGCCAAGCTGATCCCCTGGCCTTTACTCAGATTAATTGTCATAACACGGACTCCGAAATGATGGTGCTTTCCCATTCTAATCAACCGATTTTGGTTCCCTGGAGCAGGGCCACAACCTGGCACAATGGAATTTCCTCTCAATCGCTCTAAACTCCCCATGGCTGCTGTGTTGCCCCCTGATGCGTTTATTGATCCCAGCGGTGCGAATGCGATCGCTGTTGAAACCCTCCTGCGCCAAGGCTTGGCATTGCTCCTCGACCAAGCCACCACCGCCGATCACCGCGACCTCGTGCCCGCCGCCTTGAACCTGGACGCGATCGCACCAATTCCCGACCAATCCATCCCCCTGGCCGACCTGCTCCCCACCCTAAAAACCCTCTGCGCCGCCTCGATGAATGCCGCCCATCCGGGCTATTTCGGCCACATGGATTCTCTGCCGACCACGGTGTCGATTGTGGGCGATGCGATCGCCGCTGCCTTGAATAACAACCTCCTCAGTGTGGAAATGTCCCCCCTGTTTTCGCGGCTGGAGCCGTTGGTGTTGCGCCAGATTGCCCAGATGTTCGGTCTGGGCGATCGCGCTGGGGGCGTTCTCGTCAGTGGCGGCACGTTGGCCAATCTTCACGCCCTGGCCGTGGCTCGGAACCGTGCCTTTCCCCAGGCAGTCACCCAGGGCATCGGCAACCATCGCCCCGTCCTCTTCGCCTCCGAACTGGCCCACACCTCAATCCAAAAAGCCGCGATGCTGCTGGGATTAGGCACAGAGGCGGTGATTCCCCTCGCCACCACCGATCGCGCCCACGTTCAGATTGAGGATCTCACCGCCAAACTCGCCGCCGCCCAGGCCGCCGGTCAAACCCCCTTCGCAATTGTCGGGATCGCGGGGACGACGGTGACGGGCAACATTGATCCCCTGCCGGAATTGGCGGCGATCGCCCGTGCTCATCAGCTTTGGTTTCATGTGGATGCCGCCTATGGCGGTGCGTTGATCTTCTCGCCCCAGGAATGCGATCGCCTCGCTGGGATTGAACAAGCCGATTCCGTCACCTTCAACCCCCAAAAATGGCTCTACGTCGCCAAAACCTGCGCCATGGTTCTCTTTCGTGACCTCAAAACCGCCCACGCCCAATTCCGCATCGCCGCCCCCTACATGCACCAAGACGAAGACTGGCCCAACCTCGGCGAAATCTCCGTGCAAGGCACTCGCCACGCCGATATTTTGAAACTCTGGCTCTCACTTCAGCACATCGGCCGCGCCGGTTACGCCGCCTTGATCAACGACAGCTACCCCCGCACCGCTGAATTCGCCGCCCAAATCCACGCCCGCCCCTACCTCACCCTCGCCAGCCCCCCAGAGATGAACATTCTCTGTTTTCGTGGCACACCGGACTGGCTCGCCCCGACCGCGTGGGACGCTTGGAACCGGGCCCTTCAGCACACCCTGCTCCAAACCGGGCGATTTTTCCTCTCCTTGCCCCACTACCAAGGAGCCGCTTGGCTCAAGGCGGTGTTATTGAATCCCTACACGGAGCGATCGCACATTCTCGACCTCTTCCAGCACATCGATCACTTTGCAGAAACCCACCGCTAAACCGCGACACCAGCCGCCACTTCCACACAAATCGTCACATTAAAAACGTCAGGACTCAGCAATAGCGAAGATTTACAAACCAATGAAACATTTAGTTTCAGATCCACCCCTTCCACTCACCATTAAACCCCATTTATTTCATACTAAATGTATAGAAATTCATGTGCGATCGAGTTGGTAATCAGTTTTCTGAATTAGGAGGACATTATGATGAAGCTCACGAAAATGCTGAACGAAATGGGTCAATTTTTGACGGAAGCGATCGGGCGTATCTTTATGCCTACGGATCAAGATTATCCAGAAATCGGGGTTCAACCCTTCACGGGTGATTTACGCCGGAAGGCCGTCAAAGCTGATTATTAAACTCTAGTCTGGCAACACACCTGAATCGGTGGGTTGAGGCGGCTTGCTAAATTGCAGTGATAGCCGATAGTGTAGCCGCCTAACCCAACAATAAAGCCTGATTTTAGCGGTGTTGTGACTATTGCGATTCAACTATAGCGATCCTCAATCAAGCGGAGATCAGATCTCCTCATCAACAAGGGGCTTAAGCCCCTTGCCTGTTCATGAATCAAATAGGATTGCTATATGCGAAGGGGAGTCATCATGGCTCCCCTTCATTGGGTTTAACGGTATTCATTCCATCGAAAATGCAAGCGTCTTCATTGTCCTGTGGGGGTGTTGTGTGGCAATGGTGCAGCAGGTTTTTAGAAAAGTCTCCGGATCAGAAGTCGGACGAGGGAAAGGGTGAAGTGGTAGATGCACCCTGATGAATCATTCTCGGCCAAAAAATTGGCCGAGAATTTTTTTTGGTTGGCTGCCCAGGAAAATTCAGGAAAACCGCCGCGACGGATTGCCCGACCTCAATTCAGTCCCCTAAGCCTATGTCATTCCCGACTGCGTGCCGGTGATCCGGTGCTGGGCTATCAAGGGAAGGGCGGTAGGTATCTTGGAGAAACCCAAAGGCTCGTTATCGATTCTATTGATCGGCATCAGTCCCTGGTCTGCGGCTCAACAAAAACAGAAGACCGTGTGCGACAATAGAACCACCGTCTCATCTTAAAGTTGGCTCTGTGGATACTGTTCGTACTGTTTCGGATACAAAACGAGATTTTTATACTTACCATACTCGTCCTATCAACTCGATCTATCGACGGGTGATCGAGGAATTGATGGTCGAGATGCATTTGCTGTCGGTGAATGTGAATTTCAACTACGACCCTATTTTTGCGCTGGGGGTCGTGACGGCCTATGAACGCTTTATGGCCGGTTATCAGCCTGAGCAGGATAAAGAATCTATTTTTCAAGCACTTTGTCGCTCAGTGGGGCGTGATCCCCAGCAGTTTCGCCACGATGCTGAACAGTTACGCGCCAATTGCAGCCCCGTCACGGTGGAGCAGTTGGCCAATTGGAGTAGTGCGTTAGCGTCGCAAGAGGGGGCGCAACTGCTTTATGAAACGTTGAAGGCGATCGCGTTTAATCAATTGTTCAAATATAGCCGCCTTTTTGGGATTGGCCTCTATAGTCTTGTGGAAGCGGCGAGCGAAACGGGTGAAGTCTCGCCAGATTTCGGCACGTTGAAAGAAATGGGAGAAGCTCTACATTTACCCATTGAGAAGCTCTCGAAGGATCTTGAACTGTATCGAAGTAACCTCGAAAAACTGGCGCAGGCCCGTGAGGTGCTTGATGATGTGATGGAAGCCGATCGCAAGAAGCGTCAACAGCGATCGCTGGAAAAAACCCAGCCGATGGACACCGCCGGTAGTTAAGGCCTGGCTTCATATGGTATGCTGAAAAGTGGCTCGGATCGATGCGATCGTAACGCCCAAATCTTGTCAGGACCGGAAGGTAGCAGCAATACGGGATGCTTATGGTAGGCGTAGACTCCGGGCCGCTTTTATGGTCATTTTTCAACACGGTTGCTCTGCTTCATCCCGCAACCTTAACCGAGTCCGGATCTGAAGATGGGTGAATCCTGGATCGGGTATCAGTGAGCCAGAGCTGGTTGACTGACAAAATTAGCCAGATCCCGGAAAGCCCTCACCCTAGCCCTCTCCCTAGGGAGAGGGAACTGGAAAAATGGATCGGCTCCCCTCGCCCTCTGGGAGAGGGGTTGGGGGTGAGGGCTATCAACTGTTGTCAGTCAACCAAGAGCCAGAGGCTCACACTCGTTTTTGCATGAACCTCTGGCATTTTTAGGCGTGATCGTGGCTGTGATACGCGCCAGCCTCTGGATAAAAGGGGGCTGTTTCTGCCGTGACCGTCGCCCCTAGATGGTCGAGCATTTGCGCGAGGACAGGATCGGGGCTGAATCTGAGGTGGTCGGCGGTCACTTCAAGGGGGACATGGCGATTGCCCAAGTGATAGGCTGCCCGCAGCAATGTGGTGGGGTCGGGAGCGGTGACCGTCAACACGGGTTCGGGCTGGGCTGTGATCTGGACAATCTCACCGCTTTCGGCTTCGAGGTAGTCTCCGGCTTGGAGTCCGGTTCCCCGTGGGAGGGCGAGGGTGAGGGTGATGGGGCCGACTGTGAAGTGATGGCGGGTGCGGGTGCGATCGCCCGCTGTCAGGGGCAAAATTTGGGTTGGCCCTTGATGAGGCGGGCAATGGGGTAACCGCCGGATCAGTTTAAGCGATCGAGGTTCAGCCATGAATCAGCGTCCTTAACGGCGGCAAGCATCACTAAATTCCGGTTGACGGCACAACTGCTCCATTTGAGAGCGAATTTGGCCGCGCACTTGGGCATTGCCTTGCGCCAAGCGCGTGATCTCGTTAAATCGCCGGTTGGTTAAGCCATAGCTTTCCACAATGCGGGCGGCTCGGCTGCAATATTCTTGGGCAATGTTGCCGCCCGGTAAGCCACTGAAAACCGATGAGCAAACAATATTAGGATTGCCGCCTGCATTGCGAATTTCCTGGGCAGCGGCGCGTCGATGGGGTTCCATGGCCAGAACTGCCTTAGCATATTTGGCAACCTCATCGGAGTTGGGGGGATTTTGGGCATAGGCTGCCGTGGTCAAAATGTGGGATGGACTTGCGGTGATATTCGGTGTGATGCCCATCACCGTGCTAGCCGTTGCTAAGAGGCTGATAAGCGCAAGGTTGCGCATTGAAACCCAAGGGAAAGTCGTCAATATACGAACCATAATCGCCAATTGTCACAGTTGAAATGAATGGTAGTGCGAGAAAGTCTTACACCTCCTATGAACTATTTTAAAAACTAAAGTTCCAACTGGGGTACTAATCGGGTAAAACCTTAAGACTTGATCAGGTTTATGTTGATCATTCTTCATGATATATAGCAATCCTATTTGATTCATGAACAGGCAAGGGGCTTAAGCCCCTTGTTGATGAGGAGATCAGATCTCCGATTGATTGAGGATCGCTATAGAGTCGATCGCTCAGCATACTGGGTGAGCAGGGGGCGGAGATTAATGGGGATCGAGGAGGATGAGTTGGGACTGGGCATTGAAGAGGTGGCGGCTCATGCCGAGGGTGATGGCGATCGCGGCCATGGCTTCGGCGCAGGCCACCATGAACAGGATCAGGAGTTGATAGGACGCGGCTTCGAGGGGGGGGGAGCCGCCGAGGACTTGGCCGGTGAACATGCCTGGTAGGGTGACGAGACCAACAACGGTCATGCGGTTGATCAGGGGGAGGAGACTGGCGCGGATCGCATCGCGGCGATAGGTGGCGATCGCTTGCTGGGGAGTCGCCCCTAAGCTGAGGTGGGTGAGGATTTCCACGGGGTTACGGCGCACCATGGTGAGGAGTCGTTCCCCGGCGATCGTGGCGGCGTTCATGGCATTGCCCAAGACCATCCCCGCCAAGGGAATAAAATACTGGGGACTGTACCAGGTGGGGGGTTGAATGATCACGATCAGGGCGTAGCTGAGGGTGAGGGCGGTGCTGGCGAAGAGACTAAGCCAGAGGGTGGGCAGGAGGTTGAAGCCGGGGGTGTCAATTTGGTTATGGGCGGTGATGGCGGCAATGGTGAGCATGGCGAGGGCGATCGCCACGACGCTCCAGGGTTGATTGAGGGCGAAGACGAGATCCAAGATCGCCCCGGCGGCCATGAGTTGCAAGATGGCCCGACCCGTGGCGATGAGGAGATTTTGGCTTAAGTCCAACCGTTGCCAGAGGGAGAGTGCGATCGCCCCCCCCATCAAGGCCAAGGCCAAGGCCAAATCGAGGAAGTCGAGGGGAATTACCGGCATCATGCGTGCATCAACTCCATGACAAAATTAGAATAATCTGATTAGATCAGTTAAAAATTTTGATGGCATTAAGCGCGTGAATACAATTCCCCCGTTAGACCTAACCCGGCAATACCAAACTTTAGACGCTGAAGTCGGTCAAGCCGTGATGGAAGTCCTGCGTTCCGGTCGCTATATTGGCGGGGCCACTGTCGCTGCCTTTGAAACTGACTTTGCCCACTATATCGGAACCCAGCAGGCGGTGGGCTGCAACTCCGGCACCGATGCCCTCTATCTTGCCCTCCGCGCCCTCAACATTGGCCCCGGTGATGAGGTGATTACCACGCCCTTTACGTTCATTGCCACGGCGGAAGTGATTTCCGTCGTCGGGGCCACGCCGGTATTTGTCGATATTCAGCCCGATTCGTTTAACCTCGACCCGGACAAGATCGCCGCCGCGATTACCCCGCGCACGAAAGCGATTATGCCGGTGCATTTGTTCGGTTGCCCCGTGGAGATGACGGCGGTGATGGCGATCGCCCAAGCCCACGGTATCCCGGTGATTGAAGACTGTGCCCAAGCCACGGGGGCGCAATGGCAGGGGCAGAAGGTGGGCAGCATTGGCCATGTGGGCTGTTTTAGTTTTTTTCCGACGAAGAATCTAGGGGCCTGTGGCGATGGGGGGGCGATCGCTACCAATGATCCGGAACTGTCGCAACTGTTTTTGCAACTGCGCGAACATGGCCAATCCGAACGCTACATCCACACCAAAACGGGGGTGAATAGTCGCCTTGATGCACTTCAGGCGGCGATCTTGACGATTAAGCTGCGGTATTTGGATCAGTGGAATCAGGGGCGCGATCGCGTCGCGCAACGCTACGCGGAGATCCTGCCCACCTTGCCCGATCTCGTTTGTCCCACCATCCCGGCCGGAGGGCAAACGGTGTGGAATCAATACACGGTGCGGATTAAAAGTGCAGATGGAACGGGGGCTGAGCGCGATCGCGTCCGGGCCGCCCTCCAAGAACGGGGCATCAGTTCGATGATCTACTACCCTCGTCCGCTCCATTTACAACCCGTGTATGAATCCTTGGGCTATCAGCCGGGAGACCTTCCCCAGGCCGAACGAGCCGCCCTAGAAGTCTTGTCCCTGCCCATGTTCCCGGAACTCACCGCCGAGGAGCAAGACCAGATTGCCTATGGGCTTAACGCTGCGTTTGCCGTCCACCAGGCGATGCCGTAGGGTTGGACGGGATTATTCACAGCGGTGCGATGGACGACGCGGATTTTATACTGACCGCTGCGGGGAATGGCACAAAAGAGGTGTTCAACGCTGTCAATGGCACTCACCGACGAGCAGACACTATCGGCCAGATCATCACTTTCAGCGGGTAACAGGTAAAGATCGAGATTATTTAAACCGCGATCGCTAAACGATTCACCACTATCAAACACCTCATTACCATTACTGTCGTTAAGCTCCACATGGCGATTCCAAGTGAGGGTAACGGCGGCGTATTTCCCAGCGGGTAGGGTCTCGGTGAGCAGATAATCCTGAGGGTTATTCGCCTCCACTTGGCCATAGTTCCAGCCCCGCGCCGGCACTGGCCCCGGTTGCCACTGGCCGCCGCTGAGTTGTTGATAGGCGCGAAAGGCATTGAGTTGACCCGCCCCCAGTTGAATATCCAGGGGCACAGCGGGATCATTGGCCGCATCGCCGCCAAACCAGCTTTGATGATTTTTACCCAAGACCGTGCGCGTTTGCCCTAGGTACGACCCATCCCCTGGATCTTGGACTTTATCGGCGGCGTTGAGTAACACCGCTTTCATCACTTCACTGCGACGCACATCCAGACTAAACCGCCCGGCATTGAGTTCGCGATCGCCATACTCCTGCAACACCGCCACCGTCCCCACCACATGGGGAGCCGCAAAACTCGTCCCCGACACCGGACGCACATCCCCCGCCTCGTCATACATCGCAATCCGACTACCGGGAGCCACCAAGCTAATCGAGCGGCGCAAATCCGCATTAATTTCCCGCCGGATCAAGGTGCGCCCAATCCCTTCCGGTAATGCACTCAAATTAGAAAAATCCAGTTTCCGAAATAGTCCGTCAAATTGTCCCGAAGAGGCCACCGTCACCCCATTAAAATGATCCGTCGGGATCGCAATTCCCCCCGATCCCTGATTGCCTGCCACCACGTAGAGTGTGTTATGGACTCGTGCCGACCAATCAATACAGCGGGTCAGCAAGGCTTGGCCATCGAGCACGGGATTCTCGCGGGGGTCGCGATCGAGGGGTTCGCCAAAGCTGAAGTTAATCGCCCGCACATCATCGTTGTTCTGCCGGGCCACATGTTGCGCCGCGAGACATTGCCGCGTCTGACCATCGCGAGCGGATGACCCCACCGCAGAGGCATAGAGTTGCGCCCCTGGAGCCACCCCCCGCAGGCGTTTATCCTGGCTCACCATCACCGTAGCGACCATGGTGGCATGGGCATCTACATGGGCATTGGCCGCCGCAACGGTATCCCGGTAAAACACCCCTGCCACATCCAGGAAACGCAGTTCTGATGCGCGTTTGTCGCGACCAAACTGAATCGGTCGGCCAATTTCCACTTGGCCAATGCCAATTTTGCGCCCGATCAGGTTGTAGGGAGCGGCATGGAGACGACGGACATCAATGCCGCGATCGCCCGTCGATTCATCCAGGGCAGCGGTGGGGAGCGCCAAACCAACGGTGAAGAGGCTGCCGAGCAGCCAAGGCAAAGACTGTTTGATCATATTGGGGTTTAAACGTTGGGCCGAGCTTGAGGGTTGAAGGGTTTGACGGCCTATTTTAACGGGGATATTTACACGGTGGCCGAAGGGCCCACTTTCGCAGATCAGCAAAACCCAGTCAACACCGGGCGTGGGAGCCTCTGGCTCACTCATCCCCGCTCTAGACTCGCCCTTTGGGTGATCAGCGATCGCTCAATTCGTCAGCACCCAGGTATCTTTACTGCCGCCCCCTTGGGACGAATTCACCACCAGCGATCCTTTTTTCAAGGCCACACGGGTTAAGCCGCCGGGATGCACATGAATATCATCGCCGCGATGGAGAATATAGGGGCGCAGATCCACATGACGACCTTCGATACTGTTGTCGATCAACGTCGGGACGCGGGAGAGGCAGAGGGTGGGCTGGGCGATGTAGTTGCGGGGGTTGGCTTTGATTTTCTCGGCGAATTCCGCCCGTTCTTCGGCGGTGGATTGGGTTCCCACCAGCATCCCGTAGCCGCCCGCCTCGTTGGCCGCCTTCACCACCAATTC
Source organism: Spirulina subsalsa CS-330 (assembly GCF_028330765.1). Taxonomy (GTDB): domain Bacteria; phylum Cyanobacteriota; class Cyanobacteriia; order Cyanobacteriales; family Spirulinaceae; genus Spirulina; species Spirulina subsalsa_A. The sequence goes on from NZ_JAQMTY010000258.1 coordinate 16,637, forward strand.
TGCTAAATGATCGAGGACATAGGCGCGATCGCTCTCCCGCCAGCAGAGATAGGTCGGCACATTGGACAGCAGCGGCTCCTCGTTGAGGTAATAGCGAATCATCGCCGGCACATAGGCATAGACCACCTTATCATCCGCCACCCCTGTACCCGGCGCATTGGCCAACGCCACCCGCCCTTCGCGGTACACCTCCATCAACCCCGGCACACCCAGCATCGAATCAGCGCGGAACGTTTGCGGGTCGATAAACTCATCATCCAAGCGGCGATAGATCACATCAATGCGGCGTAGTCCTTTCGTCGTGCGCATTTGTAAATAGCCATCCACCACCACAAGATCGCGCCCTTCTACCAACTCCACCCCCATCTGTTGGGCGAGGAAGGAATGCTCATAATAGGCCGAGTTATAGATCCCCGGTGTCAGCACCACAACGGTGGGGGTTTGCAATTGCGGCGGCGCGAGATTCAGCAGCGTTTCTAACAAATGGCTGGGGTAATCATCCACGGGTTGGATCGCCATGGTTTGGAAAATATTCGGGAACGTACTCTTCATCACCCGCCGATTTTCCAGCACGTAGGACACCCCAGAAGGGACGCGCAAATTATCTTCAAGGACGTACCATTGGCCATCGCGATCGCGCACCAAATCCGTCCCCGTAATATGACACCAAATATCCTGGGGCGGCTTTAACCCCACACAGGGCTTGAGAAAACCAGGAGCCGACTCCACAACCTCGCGGGGTACAGTGCCATCCTGGAGAATCCGTTGCTCCCCGTAAATATCCGCCAGAAACAGATTCAACGCCCTGATCCGTTGCTGCAAGCCCTGGGCGAGCCATTGCCAATCTTGAGCCGCAATGATCCGGGGAATAATATCAAAGGGAAACACCCGCTCCACGCCCTGATTATCGCTGTAAACATTGAACGTGACCCCCAGCTTAAACAAGGCAATCTGAGCCGTTTTTTGATGTTGTTCAAGTTCTTGGGGACTGAGTTTTTGCATCCAATCAATCAGGGGAGCCGCCGAAGGGCGCGGCGTTCCGGATGCTTCAAACAATTCATCGTAAAACCGGTCAGCTTGGGGATCGTACTGGTCCATAGTCACAAAACGGTAGGGAGGGTCAAAAACCCAATGCCCTTTTAGCTTTAGGGAAAGCCACCCAGATTTTTGTAGCCCAGGCTACAGGGATTTGATTGCCGTTCCCACGCCCAATAAAATGATAGGATTGCATTTGCTGTCTAGGTTAAGGGTTAGGGCATGGCCGAAACACTGTTTTTTAATGCGTTACGGGAAGCAACCGACGAAGAAATGGCGCGGGATGAAACCGTGTTCGTACTCGGTGAGGACGTGGGACAGTACGGTGGGTCGTATAAAGTCACGAAAGGTCTGTACGAAAAATATGGCGAACTCCGGGTGCTGGACACCCCGATCGCAGAAAATAGCTTTAGTGGAATGGCAGTGGGTGCGGCGATGACTGGCCTGCGTCCCATCATTGAGGGGATGAACATGGGGTTCCTCCTGCTCGCCTTCAACCAAATCGCCAACAACGCCGGGATGCTACGCTACACCTCCGGCGGTAACTTTAAAATTCCGGTGGTGATCCGGGGGCCGGGCGGGGTCGGGCGACAATTGGGCGCGGAACATTCCCAACGCCTTGAGGCCTATTTCCATGCCGTGCCGGGGCTGAAAATTGTGGCCTGTTCCACCCCTTACAATGCCAAGGGCTTGCTGAAGGCGGCGATTCGGGATGAAAACCCGGTGCTCTTTTTTGAGCATGTGTTGCTCTATAACCTGAAAGAGCAGTTACCGGATCATGAATATATTTGTGCGCTGGACAAGGCGGAATTGGTGCGGCCGGGTAGTGATGTGACGATCCTCACCTATTCGCGGATGCGTCACCACTGTATCCAAGCGATGAAGTTAATTGAAAAAGACGGCCTTGGGTATGACCCGGAAATCATTGATCTGATTTCGTTAAAGCCCTTTGATATGGAAGCGATCGCAGCTTCCGTGCGCAAAACCCATAAGGTGATCATCGTTGAAGAATGTATGAAGACCGGTGGGATTGCCGCTGAACTCAGTGCGCTGATCAACGAACAGCTTTTTGATGAACTCGATGCCCCCGTCATGCGGTTGTCCTCCCAGGACATTCCCACCCCCTATAACGGTATGCTCGAACACCTTACGATTATTCAACCGCCGCAAATCGTCGAAGCGGTGAAAAATCTGATGACATTGCAGGTTTAGTCTCTGATGCAGAAACAAAGTCTCACCTTTGCCACGATTATGGGCCTCGTGTTGGCAGCGATCGCCATCTTGGTCATCCTCCCGATTAACCAAGGGCTAGACCTCAAAGGCGGTGCTCGTCTCACCCTCCAAGTGCAGCCCACCGAAGCGATCACCGCAATCACCCCAGAAAACCTCACCGATGCCAAAACGGTGATCGAAAACCGAGTGAATGGGTTAGGAGTCTCCGAACCGCTGATCCAAACGGTGAACCCCGATAAAATTGTCGTGCAGTTGCCGGGGGTGAGCAGCACTGAGCAGGCCGAACAGGTGTTAGGTGAGACGGCGCAACTGGAATTCCGGGCCCAAAAACCCGGCACCGAGGGACAGGTACAGGTGGAATCCCAACTCCAAGCCATCGCCCAAGGAACCCTCGACACCTTGAGCAGTGATCCCGAAGCCACCCCCGCAGACATTGCCCAAGCGCGGCAAGATTTAGCCCAGGCCAATGCAGCGATCGCTGACCTTTTTGAAGACAGCGACTTCACGGGGGAATATCTCACCAACGCCGTTGCCGCTCCCCTCAATACCGGTGGCGATCAATGGCAAGTGGAAATTACCTTCAATGAACGGGGCGGCCAAATGTTCGCCGACCTGACCAAAGCCGTGGCCGGAACCGGTCGCGGTTTGGGGATCTTCCTCGATAATGTGCTGATCAGTTCTCCCCGCGTTGATGCTCAATATGCCGAAACCGGGATCACCGGAGGACGCGCCTCGATTAGCGGCAGTTTTGACCTGGAAAGCGCCACCAACCTCGCGATTCAACTGCGCGGCGGGGCGTTACCTTTCCCCATTGAACTGGTGGAAAATCGCACCATTGGCGCAACCTTGGGGCGCGACAGTGTGAATCGGAGCCTGATCGCGGGGATTTCCGGTCTGGTGTTGGTGTTGATTTTTATGGTGGTATATTACCGATTGCCGGGGGCGTTGGCCGATGTGTCGCTGGTGATTTATACCATTTTGACCCTGGCTTGCTACGCCTTGATTGGCGTGACCCTGACGCTGCCGGGGATTGCTGGGTTTATCCTCAGTATTGGGATGGCGGTGGATGCCAATGTCTTGATCTTTGAACGAACGCGGGAGGAACTGCGATCGGGGAAAACCCTCTATCGTTCCGTGGAATCGGGGTTTTATCGGGCGTTTTCGAGCATCCTAGACAGTAATGTGACGACCCTGATTGCCTGTGGGGCGTTGTTTTGGTTGGGTTCGGGGTTGGTGAAGGGGTTTGCGCTCACTTTGGCGATCGGGGTGGGGGTGAGTATGTTTACGGCGCTGACCTGTAGCCGCACGCTGCTGTTGTTGGTGGTGCTGGGCGTGCCGGGGGTGCGACAACAGCCGGAACTCTTTTGCCCCAACTTACCCACGAATCCCGTCAATTAAAAGGCTGGGATCGGGATCGAGGAATTGATTATCGGGTTCTGTAGAAAAAGCAATGCGACTGAATATTATTAAGCAGCGGCGACTCTGGTGGGGGATTTCCTTGGGTGTGATCGCCCTCAGCCTGGTTGCCATGGCAATCTCGTTTCAACAATTTGGCTCCCCCATTCGTCCCGGTCTCGATTTTGTCGGGGGAACCCGCATCCAACTGACCCTAGACTGCGCGACCACCGAAACCTGTGCGGACCCCATTGATGTGTCCACGGTGCGGGAGGCGATCGCACCTCTTGGCCTGGAAAATAGCGCCATCCAAGTCGTAGAAGACTACACCCTCTCGATTCGGAGTAATACCCTCTCGGTTAATGACCGCACGAATGTGATCAACCGCCTCACGAGCGCGATCGGGGCCTTTGATCTGAGCACGATTCAAGTGGATACGGTGGGGCCCACGGTGGGGGCTGAACTGCTCACCGCCGGGGTGCGGGCCTTGTTAGCATCCTTTTTTGGGATTGTTGTCTACCTCAGTTTTCGGTTCCGGTTTGACTATGCTGTATTTGCGATCGTTGCCCTGTTTCACGATGTCCTGATCACAGCGGGGGTGTTTGCGTTTCTGGGGTTCACCACCGGCAACGAGATCGACAGCTTGTTTTTGGTTGCCCTGCTCACGATTATTGGGTTTTCCGTCAATGATACGGTGGTGATCTACGATCGCATCCGCGAAATTGATGAGGCCAGCGAACCCGGAACCTCCATTGATGTGGTGGTGGATCAAGCGGTCAATCAAACCCTGACCCGTTCGATTAACACCAGTTTGACGACGATTTTGCCCCTCGTGGCGATTTTTCTCTTCGGCGGTCAGACGCTGCAATATTTCGCCTTTGCGTTGATCGTCGGCTTCCTTGCTGGGGTCTATTCGAGTATTTTCATCGCCAGCACCCTCCTCGCTTGGTGGCGTGAGCGCCAGGAAATCCCCGCCGACGATGAGCCGATCGCCGCCTCACTCTCCGATGAAGCGTGAATCCCATGGCCCTGTCCCCTGACCAAGAACAACGCCTCCAGCGTCTCCATCGCCTCACGGTGTACGGGCGTTGGGGCGTGGTGGTAGTGTCGTGGGCGGTGCTTGCTCCCCTGGCCCTGTGGGGAATGCGGGAACAATTGGCCCTGTTGCAGGATTACTTTACCTGGGCAGGACTGCGCTATGGCTTGATCTTCTATCCCTGGAGTGCGATCGCCCTCAGTTTTTGTGTCGCCATCACCGCCAGTGTCCTCGTCTGGCAAAGTCGTAATATTCTCTTTGGTTTACCCCAGCGCGAACGTCAACGCCTTTCAAAAAAACTGGCCGCCATTGAGCGCCAAGGCCAACAGCATCCCCTCTGGCGCTGGATTCATCAGACCCCGCCCTAATCTAGCCATGAAACCTAAATTCAAAACCCGCCAAGCGTGGGAGCAAGCCCAAACCCTGATGCAACCCACCTTCATTCGCGTTGTGGATCAACTCCGCCAACGGGTGGACGAATCACCCTGGGAGGGGGAATACGAAGATGTGGAAGAACCGTTACCGGGCTTTCAATTGCGACTTCAGCAGGGCGATCGCACCCATGTTTTGAATCTGTGGGACTTGTGTTTTCAAGTCTGTTGTTTGAACTATCCCGCGCCCCACAGCATCGATGCAGACCCAGAAGTAGACCTTGACCTGCAACTTTTGGATGCAGCGGGAGAAGTGGAATGGAACCGCCTGGATGAGAAGGTGCGCCAGGTGTTGGCGACCACCTTTGCCGCCCTAGAATCCTCGCTTTAACGTTTTCAATGCCGCTAAAATAAACGCAACGTTATCCCTTGTTCCATGACCCTGATTCATTCTGAAACGTGGCATACCTGGGTGGATCTGATCTGCACCGTTCTTTTCCTCTGCACGGTGATTTTGGCGTTCTGGTTCGCCTCACGGATGGATTAATGCAGCCCTCCCCTCACCTCGCCGCCTTGATTTTAGCCGGGGGTCAAAGCACCCGGATGGGAACCGACAAAGCCCGGCAACAGTGGCGCGGCGTTCCCCTCCTGCGACAGGTATACGATCGCATCTCCCCCCTGGCCGCCCCGGTCTATTGCCTCACCCCTTGGCCGGAGCGGTATGCTGACCTCTTGCCCTCAACCTGTATCTTTTTACCGGAACCCCAACCGGGCCAAGGGCCCGCTGTGGCCTTGGGGAATGCGATCGCTCAACTCACACCGCCACCGCCTTGGCTCCTCGTCACCGCCTGCGATCTCCCCTGCCTAAACCCGACCCTCTTACAAACTTGGGCGGATCAACTCCCCCCCCTACCGCCTGACATCCTCGCCGCAATTCCGTACCATGCAGACACCGCAGGCTGGGAACCCCTCTGCGGTTTCTATCGCGGCACGATCGGCCCAACCCTACAGGCCTATCTTGCCCAAGGGGGGCGATCGCTTCAGGGGTTGCTCGCTCCCATTCCCGTCCAGCCCTTGCCCATTGCGAAGGGCGATCGCGCCAGTTTTCACAACTGCAACACCCCCCAAGATCTCAAAATCTCCCCCGACTCACATCGGCAGAGATTCAAACGAGATGCATTGATTATCCCCCCTAGGGAGTAGGGCTGATTCATTGTAGTGAGAGTAAAACCTCCTCCAGCCGATTGGCAAAAAATCGCTTCGCATTGGCAATGGATTTCAGCCCTATCCGGCGAGCCGCAGTGATTAAGAAATTGCGAATCGTTGAGTAATTAGCCGC
>NZ_JAQMTY010000259.1 GCF_028330765.1 Spirulina subsalsa CS-330
CCCCTCGCCCAGAGGGCGAGGGGAGCCGATCCATTTTTCCAGTTCCCTCTCCCCTAGGGAGAGGGCTAGGGTGAGGGCTTTCCGGGATCTGGCTAATTTTGTCAGCCAACCAGGACTATGCCTCTGGTTCCAACCCCGCTGCTCGCAATTGTGCCAAGAGTCGCTCCGCTCGCTCTCGTTCCTGCTCCGCTCGTTCACTATCCCACAGCAGCAAATTCCCCGACTCATCCCACCAGCGCAACCAATCCCCCGATCGCCCAAACCCTTCCCCCCGCCAGGTTCCTAGGGCAAGATTCAACTCCGGCAACCAATATCGCCCGGCAGCGTCAGGGGTTTGAATGTGATATCGTCCGCTCTCGTCGAGGCGATAGAGTTCTAGGACATTGTGATGGGGGTTGAAAATTCCATAGACCGGAACCCGCAACACCTGTTCATAGAAAAACCACTTGCCCGGTGGATAGGTGGGCTTGTTGGAATATTCGCCGCCATCGGTCGCCGAGATGAATTCCATCACCACCGTAGGCAACTCGCCCTGTAGTTGAGGGGTATAGCTGCGTTCAATCATCTCCGGGGCATCGGTCACCTGGGGAATATAAACCCAATCCGGAGCCTTAACGACAATTTTGCCGTTGAGGGTGGCGCAAATGCCGTAATTAGTGGCGATCATACTCTGATCAGTGCAGGCGGGATGGTGGCGAAGGGCGTTGGTTAAGGCTTCAGCGAGGAGGGGCTGGGTGCGATTGTCCACGGGGTCATCGGGTAAACGGTAATCCTCCGGTAACAGTTCCCAGGTGATGGTGAAGGCTTGGGGAGTGGCGATCATGGTTGGGACAGAGAGCATGGAGATGGTGTCTATTATAACGATCGCACCTTCACATCTCTTCAGGCCGTGACAATGGGACGATCCACAGGCCAAGATAGAGGGTCTAGAGATCACAACGTTGGGAGAGTTTGCACCCATGCAACAGGATGACACGATCGCGGCGATCGCTTCGGCGATCGTGCCGAATCAGGGAAGTATCGGGATTGTGCGCCTATCGGGGGCGACGGCGGTGGCCCTGGCGCGGCGACTGTTCCACGCCCCGGGGCGGCAACCCTGGGAAAGTCACCGCATTCTCTACGGCACGGTACGCGACCCCCAGACGGGGGCAGTGGTAGATGAAGCCCTGTTATTGTTGATGCTCGCGCCGCGATCGTTCACGCGGGAAGATGTGGTGGAGTTTCACTGTCACGGCGGGATGATGCCGGTGCAGCAGGTGTTAAATCTTTGCTTGGCGGCGGGGGCACGGTTGGCGCAACCGGGGGAATTTTCCCTACGGGCGTTCCTGAATGGGCGGATTGACTTGACCCAGGCCGAAAGTGTGGCGGATTTGGTGGGGGCGCGATCGCCCCAAGCCGCCCAAAGTGCGATCGCGGGTCTCCATGGCAAACTCGCCGCGCCGCTGCGGGCCTTGCGGGCGCGGTGTTTGGATATTTTGGCGGAGGTGGAGGCGCGGATTGATTTTGAGGACGATTTACCCCCATTGGATGAAGGGGCGATTCGTGAAGCCGTGGCCCAGGTATCGGCTCAGGTGGGGCAAATTTTGGCGACGGCGGATCGGGGGGAGTTGCTGCGCAGTGGCTTAAAGGTGGCGATTGTGGGGCAACCGAATGTAGGAAAATCCAGCCTTTTAAATGCCTGGAGTCGGAGCGATCGCGCCATCGTCACCGACTTGCCCGGAACAACGCGGGATGTGGTGGAATCCAGCCTGATTGTGGGGGGGATTCCGATTCAGGTGTTGGATACGGCGGGGATTCGGGAGACAGGGGATCAGGTGGAACGGATCGGGGTGGAGCGATCGCGCCGTGCTGCAACTGAGGCGGATTTAATTCTGTTGATGGTGGATGCGGTACAGGGTTGGACGGTGGCCGAGGCGGAAATTTATGCCGCCATTCAGCACCGGCCGTTGATTTTAGTGATCAACAAAACCGATCTCGCCCCGCCGGAATCGGTGGCCTATCCGCCCGAAATTAAAACCATCGTCCCCACCACAGCGACCACCCAGACAGGTATTGAAGCATTGGAGGCGGCGATTTTAGCCCAAGTGGAGCAGGGACGAGCGATCGCCGCTGATCTTGATATTGCGATCAACCAACGCCAAGCGGCAGCCCTAACGCGGGCCCAAAGTGCGATCGCGCAAGTGGCCGAAACCATCACCGCCCAGCTTCCCCTGGATTTTTGGACGATTGATCTGCGCACCGCGATCCAAGCCCTGGGCGAAATCACTGGCGAAGAAGTCACCGAATCCGTCCTCGATCAAATTTTCAGCCGTTTTTGTATTGGGAAATAGGGACGGTAGGAATCTGGGCTTAAGGCTCTGGCGTGCGATCGCCTCGCTCGCTACCTTCTATACCGTCTCCTGCTCAATCCGTTCTGAATCGAGTGTCGTGGCACACGTTGAATTGGTGGGTTACGGCGGATTCCTAGATTGAATTTATAGTCTATGTTATAGCCGCCTAACCCACCCTACAATAAAGCACTATTTTAACTGTGTCGCTACACTGGGATCACTCAGGGCTAAAGAGGATTTGGGGTAAATTCACGATCGCATTCCACAAATCCTGCGGGCCGATGCCAAGGGTGACTTGGAGCACCACCAAAATCACGGCCACCGTGAACGCCGTTTGGACGCTGGTTTTGAGCACTTTCACCAGCCAGGTAAACACCAGCCAAGCGATCACAAGAGCAGCCAAAAGCAGAAGCAGTTCCATAACAGTCAGGGGCGAACTTAACGCAGGGCAACGGTGGTTTTTTCTAAAGCGTCGAGGGCTTCAATGGCGGCTTGGCGGGCCCAGCGATCGGCTTCCAGAATATCCTCTAGGGTGGGTTGGCTGATGTTTTGGGCGGTGAAGCGATCGCACACCTGTTCAATCAGTTGAGGAATCGCCAAGAATTTCACCTTTTCCTCCAGGAACAGCGCCACCACCTGTTCATTGGCCGCATTTAACACCGCTGGCATCGCTCCCCCGGCCCGGCCCGCCGCATAGGCCAATTGCATACAGGGATATTTGGCGTGATCCGGTTCCCGGAACGTCAGATCCCCCGCCTTGACGAGATCCAGCGGTTCCCATTGGGTAGGGAGGCGATCGGGATAGGAGAGGGCATAGAGCAATGGTAAGCGCATATCCGCCCAGCCCAATTGCGCCAAAACTGAGGTATCTTGCACCTCGATCAAGGAATGAATAATGCTTTGGGGGTGGATAACGATATCAATCTGGTCGTAGTCCAGTCCGAAAAGATAATGGGCTTCGATCACCTCTAGGCCTTTGTTCATCAGGGTGGCGGAATCAATGGTGATTTTTTGCCCCATTGACCAGTTGGGGTGCTTGAGGGCATCGGCAACGGTGACCTGGGCGAGTTTTTCCACGGGTAGATCGCGGAATGCGCCCCCGGAGGCGGTGAGGATAATCCGCCGCAATCCTCCCGCTGGCACGCCTTGGAGACATTGGAAGATGGCGGAATGTTCGGAGTCGGCAGGGAGGAGCTTGGTTCCGTGTTTTTCGATCAGGGGGAGGACGACGGGCGCACCAGCAATCAGGGTTTCTTTGTTGGCGAGGGCGATGTCTTTCCCGGCTTCGATCGCGGCTAGGGTGGGGAGGAGGCCGGCACAGCCGACAATGCCGGTGACGACGCTGGTAGAATCTCCGTAGCGGGCGACTTCTACGACTCCGGCTTGACCCGCGAGGATAATCGGTTGGGGGTCGAGGTCGGCGATCGCAGCTTTCAGGTCGGGTAATTTACGCTCGTTTTGAATGGCGACAATGTCCGGTTTAAATTGGCGCACTTGGGCCGCGAGGAGGTCAACATTATTCCCAGCCGCTAAACCAACAACGCGGAATTGATCGGGGTGATGTTCAACAATATCGAGGGTTTGCGTTCCAATGGAACCTGTGGAGCCGAGGATTGCGATCGCTTTCACAATAACTTACCGTTTGTGACGTTAATACTATTTTCTTTAGAATTACCTAAAACTGTACTACGGATTCGCCCATTCCTTATGTCTATTGCTTCGTGGCGATCGCCCCTAGCCCGCACCCTCCATCGTAATCGCGCCCTTCCCAATGCCCGTTATCTGCAATTGGCCACCCTGTCCCCCATGGGCTATCCGGCCAATCGTACCGTTGTGTTTCGGGGCTTTGCGGCGGCGGGCGATCGCCTCCGGATAATCAGCGATCGCCGCAGCGAAAAAATTGCCCATTTGCAACACCATCCCTGGGCCGAACTCTGTTGGTATTTCCCCAAAACCCGCGAACAGTTTCGCCTGTTAGGGCAAGTTGCCATCATTACCGCCGAATTGGGGAATCCTGAAGACCAGGCCGAACGTCTTACCCTCTGGCGGGAGATTTCCGACAATGCCCGCGCTCAGTTCGGTTGGCCCGCACCGAAGCAGCCGGTACAAGGGGGAGAAGCAGCGATCGCCGTCGATCCGCACCAGCCCCCCGCCGCCTTTTGTCTGTTGCTGTTCACCGCCCAGCAGGTGGATCATCTAATGTTGCGGGGCGACCCCCAAACCCGCCACCTATACACCCAAACCGATACCCAATGGGCCATGCAACCCGTCAACCCATAGCCATCGCCCCTCAGCCCGTTCGCCCCCTGGAGTTGTTGCTGGCCGTTTGTCGATCGCAGTTCCAGCCAGACCCCTTAACGGTAGAGTTGCCCGACGATTTCGCCTGGGCTGCGTTGGGGGACTTAGCCCATTGGCATGGGGTCTTTCCCCTCCTGTACCACAGCCTCAAGGGGAACCATTGGCAGCAGATCCCCCCAGACCTGCAAACCCTTTGGACAAAGCAGTTTCACCACCATACCCAACGCAATTTCCAACTCCTGATCACCCTGCGTCACCTCCTCCAGGCTGCCGCCTCGGAACCGTGGCAACTCTTGCCCGTGAAGGGGGTGACGCTGGCCCTGTCGCTCTATGGCAATGTGACCCAGCGACGGATTCGGGATTTGGATCTGTTGGTGGAGGCGGATCAGGTGGCGCGGGTGCAGGCGTGGTTGGAGGGGCAGGGGTATCAATGCCGCGATCGCCTTTCGCCCCCCCAACAGCAACGCCACTGGCACACCCATTATGAAACGGTGTTACACCATCCCGAAACGGGGGTACAGATTGACCTCCATTGGCGCGTTGCCCCGGCCTATTTTGCCTGTCAACTGCCCGTCGCGGCGGTGCTGGCGCGATCGCACCCGGTCATCCATCAGGGCATCACGTTTCCGCAACTCTGCCCGGAAGATCTGCTCCTGTTGCTCTGTTTAAACGGTGCAAAGGATGGCTGGCTAGAGTTGCAGCATCTCTGCGATCTGGCGGCGGCGGTGCAGGCCTATCCGGCGTTGGATTGGGCTGTGCTGTGGGAACGGTGTCAGGCCTATCACGGCGAACGGGTGCTGCTGTTGGGGTTGGGGTTAGTGGAACGGGTGTTGGGGGTGACGTTGCCGGAGGAGATCCGGGGTCAGGTGCAGCGCAATCGCATCGTGAACCCCCTGATCGCGGAGCGGTGCGATCGCCTCGCTGATCCCCGCCCCACCACCACCACCGTTTTAGAAAATCGCCTCTTTCCCCTCCGTCTCCAAACCCCACCGCAACAGGTGCGATCGCTCCTCACCCTGCTCCTGCCGATTAACGAGCGTGACCTCGACTGGATTGAACTCCCCCCGTGGCTCTACGGCCTGTACTATCCCCTGCGCTTCCTGCGCCTGAGTCGCAAGTATTGCCAAGCGATCGGAATCAAGATGCTAAGATCCAAGGCAGCGAGCCACGGTAAGCCAGAACAATGATCCTTCCCCAAGCCCTGATTTTTGATGTTGATGGTACGCTGGCTGAAACCGAGCGCGACGGTCACCGGGTTGCCTTTAACCAAGCCTTTACCGAAGCCGGTCTAGATTGGGACTGGTCGATCGCCGAGTACGGTAAACTCCTCGCCATTAGCGGCGGCAAAGAACGCATCCATCACTACTGGCGCACCGCCCAAGCCGATACCCCCATCCCCGACCCCCCCGAAGCCTTCATTGCCCGCCTCCACCGCCACAAAAGCGAGCATTATCACACCCTCCTCGCCACGGGGACGATCGCCCTCCGGCCAGGGGTGAAACGCCTCATCACGGCGGCCCGGGCGGCAGGGATACGGTTAGCGATCGCCACCACCAGCGCCCTCCCCAATGCGATGGCACTGCTCGAAACCAGCCTTGATCCAGCTTGGTTTGAAGTGATTGCCGCCGGGGATATTGTGCCCCAGAAAAAGCCCGCCCCGGATATTTACCACTACGTTTTAACTGAATTGAACCTACCCGCATCAGCCTGTCTCGTGTTTGAAGATTCCGCCCACGGCCTCACCGCAGCCACGCAAGCCGGACTCACCACCGTGATCACCGCCAACGCTTACACACAACGTCAAGACTTTACGAAAGCTGCCTTGGTAGTGAATCATCTCGGCGAACCGGATCAGCCGTTAACAGTGCTCCGAGGGGATGCGATCGCGCCTTATTTCAGCCTCGATTGGGCCCGCCAGCTTCTCAAGTTTTGAGCCAGAATCATACCGTTTCTCAAATTAATGAGATCAATCATCAACGACCCTAGCATCTTAGCAGATCTCTCAAGCTCCCGACCCATTTTTAATCAGCATAAGAAACCGATTCTAAAAATAAGATTTCTCTCTTTTTTTTAAAGCCTTTTGAGATAATTGAAAGTCATAGTGTGTAAAATTCAGCATTTCTAAAAGGGGTAAATCCTTTTCACTTCCTGTTTGACAATAAATTTGAATAGTTTCAGCCACAAACTTTGCTAGATTCACTGGAACCGCATTCCCGATCATTTGTTCAAGATTTGTTTTAGTTCCAAAAAACTTGAACGTCTTAGGAAATGTTTGAATATAACTACGTTCTAAGGTTGTGAGTGGACGAAGATCTGCAAGATTCACATGGGACGGATCGCAAGAATTTAGCTTATATCCTTTGGGAATAGGTCGATTAACTCCCCTCACCGTTGGACTAGGTTCATAAATTGAAAAAATTCCCCGCCGATTATAGTTTCTTGGGTGGCGATAGTAAAACTCAAGACCCAAAGAGTCCCCTAAATAATCTTGGACTGTCATGGGAGAGTCTGACAATCTTGCCTGAAATAACTTATTGAGTTGATTATGATAATCACCCAAGTGACCAATTAGAAAAAAACGTGTTCTGGCTTGCGGAACATCACAATATGCAGCATTGAGAATCACACTAGACAGCCCATAACCTTTTTCAATGAATTGATTAATCACTTGACGCAAAAGATCGGTTTTCTTGATTCGCTCAACATTTTCCATCACAAACCAATTTGGTTTGATGCTGCAAATAATATTGGCAAAATGACGAGTCAAATCCGCCCTACCTTGAGAAACATCACGTTTCCCAGCACTTGAAAAGTCTTGACAAGGTGGCCCTCCTATAATCAGATCAGGGTTCATCGGTAGAATTTGAGCAATTGCCTTTTTTTCATCACTCAAATCAAGATTAAATACTGCATGATTAAAATTATTTTGATAGACATCTAACGCTGGCTGCCAATTATCGTAAGCTGCAATGATTTCGTAATTGGCTAGTTCAAATCCTAAAGATAACCCACCACATCCAGCAAACAAGTCAATACATTTCATGATTAGAATAATTCCGGAGAGTTGACAATGATTGCGTCAAACCTACGCTCTGGACTCAATAAATTTTGTCCACCACCAAGAATAATATTTTTAATTTCTGTTTTTTTGATGATCGGTTTTTTTTGTCTTTGGCAGGCCATGAATTTATTTGTAATGCTTCCTGAAGCTGAAAATGCTTTGTCATTTTTAGTATTATAAGATAAATCATTAATGATTTTAGTCGGATTAAATCTACCCTGTTTTTTGATTTCTAGTAACATCTTGAAAAGCCAAATCAATGTTCTAGTCTGACGAGTAATTCTTGTCGCATTTGAAAAATCTTGATTGGCGATTTCGTTAATAAAATAGGTAAAGCTAGCATCACTCCATACAAAAACATCTAAACAGTTTTCGGACAGGACTGGAGATTTGCCCATAGTTTTCCAAATGGGCTGCAATAAAAATGGCGATTGGCAATCATGCAGTGCATGTAGTATTAACTGAATATTTTTTTTGATCGCATAAATTTCTTGAAGAACTTGATGGGGATCAGACCAATCTGAAATAGCTAGCTCATCAGGAAATATTGAGTTCAGGCGAGATCCTAATGCTTTGGCGATACTACAGGCAAGATATACTATTGTATCTGGTCTAATGACAATTTCACTACCATATTCAGACTCTTGTAAATGGCAGGTTGTATGATCTGGCAAAGCCGTCAATTTAATTTCTAATGCAATCAGACATTTTCCATTACTTTTCTTTTGAATTACTAAATCGGTTCTAGGTAAAGAGCCAACAATGAATTGCTGAAATGGTGTGTAAGTAGATTCAAAGGCAAAATATATTTCATGATCTAAAGGATGAATTCTAAATAATTCAGCAATTGAAATCTCTTCATGCTTTAACTGACTATCTTGAATAACAAGATAATTAGCGTTATGATTTTGACTGTAAAGATAGCAACATAGAGATGCGGGGAAAGATGAGTTGAACTGATTTTTTCCCCATGTTTTTGGATCTGAAAAGTCTCGGTTAGAAGACCTTAATCCAAAAAGCCTTGGAATAGTATTATCCGCCATAGTCATAGCTTTAATATTGCGTTCTCCTCACATTCTAATTATCCAGAATGATGAGGAGAAACATGGTGATTTTTAAATGGATACCAAATCGGGGAACTCTTCGCGGACGGCGGGGTGAATGAGTTGGCCGTGTTTGACGTTTAAGCCTTTGGCGAGGGCGGGATTTTGTGCGATCGCTCCTTCACCCCCTTGGGCCAATTGCAGCGTATAGGGGAGCGTGCTGTTATTTAGGGCTTGGGTCGCTGTCCAGGGCACAGCGCCGGGCATATTGGGGATGCCCACATGCACCACCCCCGCTTCGGTGTAGGTGGGTTCCGAGTGGGACGTAGGGCGCAGGGTTTCAATACAGCCCCCTTGATCCACCGCCACATCCACGATCACCGCCCCGGTGCGCATCCGTTCCACCATGGCGCGGGTCACCAACTTCGGCGGCTGTTTCCCCGGCACGAGCACCGCCCCGACGACGAGATCGGCATTGAGTACCGCTGCTTCAATGGTTTTCGGGGTGCTGTAGAGCAGTTCCACCCGTGAGCCGAAGAGATTTTCTAGTTCCGTGAGGCGATCGACATTGATATCAATGATTTGTACCTGCGCCCCCAAACCGACGGCCATTTTCGCCGCTTCTGTGCCAACGACACCGCCACCGAGGATCACCACCCGCCCCGGACTCACCCCCGGCACACCACTGAGGAGCACGCCGCGACCGCCCTGTTGTTTCTCTAAATATCGTGCCCCCATCTGTACCGAAAGACGACCGGCGATCGCACTCATCGGAGCCAGGAGCGGCAAGCGTCCCCCCGGCAACTCCACCGACTCATAGGCCACCGCCACCCCACCCGCAGCCATCAGGGCTTCCGTCAAACTCCGGGCGGCGGCCAGGTGCAAATAGGTAAACAGCAACTGGTCTTTGTGGAGATAGTCATACTCCCTCGTGAGCGGCTCTTTCACTTTCACCACCATCGGCCGCGACCAGGCTTCAGCCGCCGTAGCGACCAGTTTCGCCCCCGCCTGCTCATAGTCGGCATCGGTAAAGCTTGACCCCAGACCGGCCCCGGTTTCGACCCATACCTGATGCCCACGACCACAGAGGACTTGCACGCTATTCGGGGTTAAGCCGACGCGGAATTCTTGGTCTTTGATTTCTTTGGGCAGTCCAATTTCCATCGTTATTGCCATTTGCTAAGGGTTGATGTTGTTGACATACTCACCGTCCTGAAGGAGCGGTGATTCTTGACACTTCACCGAGACTTGCTACCGAAGCAGTCTTACTGTCTCTCCATGCCCATTTAAAGTCGTGGCAATGCCCTATCCCGACTTGTGAACAAGCTAAAAGTC
>NZ_JAQMTY010000260.1 GCF_028330765.1 Spirulina subsalsa CS-330
ATCCAGCCTTTGCCACCTGGGGGGGGATGCAAAATTAAGGTGCCGCGATCGTAGGTGAGTTTCGGGGCGCGGGCCATGGGGCGATGGGGCGATTAATCGCTCTGGGATTCCGCCGCTGCGGCGGCTTGTTCGTCGGCTTCGATTTCCGCTTGGAGTTGGGCCAGTTCTTCTGGGGTCATTTCCTCTAACCGTTTACGCAGCACCGCTTCTTTGTAGTTCTGCATCTGTTCGTTGAGGGTCATGCCTTTAGTGAGGGCGCGAAAGACATAGGTGGCTAACCAGCCGATCAGACCCCCGATCAGAATGGCTTGACTCCAGATTCCGGCGGACAGGTTATCAAACCCGATCGCCCGAAAGAGGAGATAAATCGCACCCCCACCGAGGAAAAGCCCAAAGGTGAGGGCGATCGCATCAATTCGGCGCATTAGGATTCAGCTCGTTTGGGGCGAAGATTCAAAAACGGACTCAGGAGCAGCAGCCCAGGGAACAGAAGAAACACGAAAAAGTACATAATCACGCGCTCAATGGAACTGGCCACATACCAGCGCAGATTGAGATACGCATAGAGACCGGCGGGAAGCACGACAAGATATAACCCGCTCAAGACAAGATAGATGAGGGCGATAAACTGGGGACTGTTGACATCAAGCATCATAGTCAAGACAAGCCAATATTTCCGGTTTATTGTACCGTTTTAGCTGGACGTTTGGGGCGAGAGTTGATGAGTCAGGGGCAAAACGTGGGGCAATTTTATCTCGGTTGTGCCGTGTGGGCGTTTCCCGGCTGGGTGGGGTCGTTCTATCCGGCTAAGGCTCCGGCGCGGGAGTTTTTGCCCTTGTATTGCGATCGCTTCACCGCCGTGGAAGGTAACACCACGTTTTACGCCGTTCCTGATGTTGCCACGCTCCAGCGTTGGCGCGACACCATGCCGCCGGGGTTTAAATTCTGCCCAAAATTCCCCAAAACCGTCACCCATCAGGGGCCGCTCATGGGACAAATCGGGGGCGCGATCGCTTTTCTGAACCATTTAAAAACTGGCTTGGGCGATCGCCTCGGCCCCGTGTTCGCCCAACTCCCCCCCAGTTACAGCCCCGCCCACAGCGACGATCTCGCCCAATTTTTCGCCGCCCTCCCCACGGATCACCCCCTCGGCCTCGAACTGCGTCACCCGGACTGGTTCACTCCAACGGGGCGCGATCGCCTCGCTCCCCTCCTCGACAGGATCACCCCGGTCTGCCTCGACACCCGCCCCATCTACCGCTGCCCCGACCATCCCCAAACCCAATCCCGCAACCACAAACCCGATCTTCCCGTCCTGCCTCACTGCCCCACTGACACCGCCTTGATCCGCTGGATCACCCATCCCGACCCGCAATACAACAAAATCACCCGCGATTTTTGGGTTCATCACGTGGCGCAATGGCTCACCGAGGGCAAGACTGTTTATTTTTTCGTCCACTGTCCCCAGGAAGAACATTCCCCCCACACCGCCCGCCAGTTCTACCACCAGTTGCAAGCGATCGCGCCCCATTTACCGCCTCTCCCCTGGGACACGCTCCCCAAACCGCCCCAACAATTGAGCCTGTTTTAGGGAGAAATCTGAGCGTTCAGGATTAGGATTTAGGGGTTCTTTCGCTCAATTGCCCATGTTTCGTTTGACTGTTGGTTTATCTGTCCTGGTTAGCCTGGGAGCGATCGCGCTTCCCCCCGCCGTTGCCATCGTTCATGCTCAAATGAGAGAACAGGGTGCGATCGCACCGGAGCGCGTCGAAGCCCTCGCCCGTCACCTCAACCGCATCAACGCCCGCGTCTACAGTGCCCATTGGTGTCCCCACTGTCGCGCCCAGCGGGCCCAGTTTGGCCCGGAAGATTGGCTCGTGCGCTACGGCATCTATCTCGAATGCGAACCGGGCGGGGAACAGCCCGCCAGCCCGGCATTATGTGCGATGAATAACATTCAAGCCTATCCCACCTGGAAGATTAACGGTGAGTATCATCGCGGCGTGATCAGCCTCGAAACATTGGCAGAATTATCGGGATTTGGCGATCTGTAGTTTTATGTATTATGATACTACAAGCGAATTTGGGAAACTCCCATGCCCTACGAATCCTTAAACCTGTCTAGCCCAAAGCCTGTCCTGTCTTGGGCCGGTCATCCCCTCGGTTCTGCCGAAACCCAGATGGCGAAAAATGTCGCCTCGTTGCCCTTTGTGTTTAAACACGTTGCCCTGATGCCCGATGTGCATTTGGGGAAAGGGGCGTTAGTCGGTTCCGTCATCGCCACCCACGAGGCGATTATCCCCGCCGCCGTAGGGGTGGATATTGGCTGCGGCATGGCGGCGGTGAAACTGCCGTTTCAGGGTGATCAATTGGACGGCAAATTGAAAAAAATCCGGAGTGAGATTGAAGCGGCGATCCCGGTGGGGTTTGCGGCGAATCGGGAGTGCGATCGCGCCGTCACCAACTGGCAAGGCTGGCGCGACTTTAAAACCCTCCATCCCGGCGTGCAACGTTTAGACGGTAAAGCCATGGAGCAACTGGGTTCCCTCGGTGGCGGCAATCATTTCATCGAACTCTGTTTAGATGCCGAGGCTCACGTCTGGCTCATGCTCCATTCCGGCTCACGGCATATCGGCAACCAACTCGCCCAATGCCACATCAGCACCGCCAAAACCCTCCAAAAACTCACCGACCAAAAACTCCCCGATCCGGATCTCGCTTACTTCGTGACGGGAACCCCAGAATTCGCCGCCTACTGGCGCGATCTCCAATGGGCCCAAAATTACGCCCGGTACAATCGCGAAGTGATGATGGCGCGGTTTAAACGCATCGTTGAGCAACACCTGGCCGGCGGCAAACCCACCAAACCCCTCTTAACGGTGAATTGTCACCACAACTACGCCGAAAAAGAAGTCCACTTTGGCGAAGAAGTCTACGTCACCCGCAAAGGAGCCGTCCGGGCCCGCAGCGAAGACTACGGCATTATTCCCGGTTCCATGGGTGCAAAATCCTACATTGTCAAAGGCAAAGGCAATGCCCACAGTTATTGCAGTTGCAGCCACGGCGCAGGGCGGCAGATGTCTCGCACCAAAGCCAAAAAACAGTTCACCGTTGACGACCTGATCGCCCAAACCCAAGGGATCGAATGCCGCAAGGATCAACACGTCCTTGATGAAATTCCCGGCGCGTACAAAGCGATCGAAACGGTGATGAACAATCAAGCGGATCTTGTGGAAATTGTCGCGACCCTGAAACAAGTGGTCTGTGTCAAAGGTTAGCAGACAACCTGCTATAGCCCAAGAGAAAGCCCCCTCAATCGAGGGGGCTTTCTGATTCAGTGATTCAACTTAGCTCAATCGCTTGGGAATTAACCGTTGATGGCAGGAGCAGTCAAAGCCACAGGCGCAGACTCAGCAGAAGCCAAATCTAAGGGGAAGTTGTGGGCGTTGCGTTCGTGCATCACTTCAAAACCGAGGTTGGCGCGGTTCAGGATGTCCGCCCAGGTGTTGATGACGCGACCTTGGCTGTCAAGAACAGACTGGTTGAAGTTGAACCCGTTCAGGTTGAATGCCATCGTGGATACACCTAAGGCGGTGAACCAGATGCCGATTACGGGCCAAGCACCTAAGAAGAAGTGCAGGGCGCGGGAGTTGTTGAAGGAAGCATATTGGAAGATGAGACGACCGAAGTAGCCGTGGGCTGCGACGATGTTGTAGGTTTCTTCTTCTTGTCCGAATTTGTAGCCGTAGTTTTGGCTTTCGATTTCGGTGGTTTCACGTACCAAGGAGGA
>NZ_JAQMTY010000261.1 GCF_028330765.1 Spirulina subsalsa CS-330
CTTCTTAGGTGCTTGGCCCGTGATTGGGATTTGGTTCACCGCTCTGGGTGTGTCCACGATGGCATTCAACCTGAACGGGTTCAACTTCAACCAGTCGGTTCTTGACAGCCAAGGTCGCGTCATCAACACCTGGGCGGACATCCTGAACCGCGCCAACCTCGGTTTTGAAGTGATGCACGAACGCAACGCCCACAACTTCCCGTTAGACTTGGCATCTGCTGAATCTGCACCTGTGGCTTTGACCGCTCCTGCCATCAACGGTTAATTCACGAGCTACTAAGCTAAGTTGAATAACTGAATTAGAAAGCCCCCTCAGTTGAGGGGGCTTTCTATCGCGATCGCAGCACTATTTTACACCGCAAAACCCCTACTCCTGTGGGGGTAGTATCCCGAATCAGGAATGTCGCGCCAGCTTTTACAATGACGGGAAGAACAGTCAGAATGAGAGAGCCAAGCGTGAGTTCTGCTGTGAAACGCCGGATCAGAGGAGAGGGACTGACAATGCAACCAACAAACCCCAATCAATTTACCGAAAAAGCATGGGCTGCGATTGTAAAAACGCCGGAAATTGTGAAGCAAAGTTATCAGCAGCAATTGGAAAGTGAGCACCTTTTCAAGGCTTTGCTTGATGATAATAGTCTCGCGATTAGCATATTTACAAAGGCGGGGGTGAGTTTACAACACCTCAACGATCGCACCTCGACATTTATCAAGAATCAGCCCAAATTGAATCAAGTGAGTGATTCGGTTTATCTTGGCCGGAGTTTAGATACATTACTCGATCGAGCAGAACAGTATCGTAAAAGTTTTGGAGATGACTACATTTCCGTTGAGCATTTAGTTTTAGGCTATGCCAAAGACGATCGCTTTGGGCGGCAGTTACTCCAAGAGTTTGGCTTGAATGAAGCGAAACTGACTGAAATTATTAAACGTATTCGAGGTAATCAAAGCGTGACTGATCAAAACCCGGAAGGGAAGTACGAATCCTTAGAAAAATATGGGCGAGAACTGACGGCATTGGCACGGGCAGGGAAGCTCGATCCGGTAATTGGTCGGGATGATGAAATTCGCCGCACGATTCAAATTCTCTCGCGGCGAACGAAGAATAATCCGGTATTAATTGGTGAGCCGGGGGTGGGAAAAACGGCGATCGCAGAAGGTCTCGCCCAACGGATTGTGAATCGAGATGTGCCGGATTCCTTGAAGGATCGCCAGGTGGTGGCCTTAGATATGGGGGCGCTCATTGCCGGGGCGAAATATCGGGGGGAATTTGAAGAACGCCTCAAAGCGGTCTTGAAAGAAGTGACCGAATCTAACGGCCAAATCGTCCTGTTTATTGATGAAATTCATACCGTCGTGGGGGCAGGTGCCACTCAAGGCGCAATGGATGCGGGTAACCTTTTGAAACCGATGTTGGCGCGGGGGGAATTGCGCTGTATTGGGGCGACAACCTTAGATGAATACCGTCAATATATTGAAAAAGATGCCGCCCTTGAACGACGCTTTCAAGCGGTGATGGTCAATGAACCGAGCGAAGTGGATACCATTTCAATTTTGCGGGGTTTAAAAGAGCGGTACGAGGTGCATCATGGGGTCAAAATTGCCGATAATGCCCTAGTGGCAGCGGTAACCTTATCGAATCGTTATATTAGCGATCGCTTCCTCCCCGATAAGGCGATCGATTTGGTGGATGAATCCGCTGCAAAGTTGAAAATGGAAATCACCTCAAAGCCGGAAGAACTCGATGAGGTGGATCGTAGGGTGTTGCAGTTGGAAATGGAAAAACTTTCCCTCCAAAAGGAAGCGGATCAACTGTCACAGGAACGCTTAGGAAATCTCGATAAAGAACTGGCAAACTTTAAAGAAGAACAAGCCCGTTTAAATGCCCAATGGAATTCCGAAAAATCGGTGATTGATCAACTCCAAACAATCAAAGAAACCATTGATCAGGTCAGTGTTGAAATCCAACAAGCCCAGCGGAACTATGATTATGAACGGGCGGCGGAATTACAATATGGCAAGCTGACCGATTTACAGCGGCAAGCGAAAGATGTGGAGCAAAAACTAACGGAAATTCAAACCACGGGTAAATCCTTGCTGCGCGAAGAGGTTTTAGAGTCAGATATTGCGGAAATCATTTCCAAATGGACCGGAATTCCCGTTAGTAAATTGGTGGAATCGGAAAAGCAAAAACTGCTGAATTTAGAAGCGGAACTCCATGAGCGGGTTGTGGGTCAGGATGAGGCGGTGACGGCAGTAGCGGATGCGATTCAGCGATCGCGGGCTGGTTTGGCCGATCCCCATCGCCCCATTGCTAGCTTTATTTTCCTCGGCCCGACGGGGGTGGGTAAAACAGAACTAGCGAAGGCATTGGCTCACAATTTATTTGATACGACCGATGCGATGGTGCGGATTGATATGTCGGAATATATGGAGAAACATAGTGTTTCGCGGTTGATGGGTGCGCCTCCGGGCTATGTGGGCTATGAGCAAGGCGGGCAACTCACCGAGGCGATTCGCCGTCGTCCCTATTCGGTGATTTTGTTTGATGAAATTGAGAAGGCCCATGCCGATGTGTTTAATGTCATGTTGCAGATCTTAGATGATGGGCGGCTGACGGATTCCCAGGGGCGAACGGTGGATTTTCGCAACACGATTATCATCATGACCAGTAATATTGGGTCGCAATTTATCTTAGATTTTGCCTTTGATGAATCCGATGCTCAGTATGAATCAATGCGCGGTCGGGTGATGGATGCGATGCGGTCAAGTTTTCGCCCGGAATTCTTAAACCGGATTGATGAAATCATTATTTTCCGGAACTTGATGAAGTCCCAACTACGCAAAATTGTGACGCTGCAAATTGAGCGACTCAATCAACGCTTGGGTGAGCAAAAATTAGCTCTCAATTTGTCCGAAACGGCGCTGGATTATCTTGCTGATAAGGGCTATGACCCAGTCTATGGGGCGCGACCGTTAAAGCGGGCGGTGCAGCGGTATTTAGAAACAGCGATCGCAAAAGAAATTCTCCGGGGTCAATATAATCTCGGTGACACAATTCATGTGGATGCCGAGGGCGATCGCCTGGTTTTTAGCCAATCGACATCGGCCTAAGCGATCGCCTGGGTGGGGACGAGTCCCGCCTCAAAATCCCTTGCTTTGCTAGAATTCCCCTTCTAAAATGGAAGCCAATTGTTGAGTCTTGACTGAACAATTGGCTCTTCATTGATTCAGGATAATTCGCTGATGCTGCGGTTTCGTTTCGGGTTTGGCTTACTGTGGGTGGCGTTTTTAGGGTATGCGATCGCGATCGCACCCCCCGATCAGCCGGAGACTTTGGATTTAATTGTGAACTTGAGCACCGGTGCATGGGACGGCATCAATCCGTTGATCCTTGCGCTGTTTAACTTGATGGGCATCTGGCCCTTCATTTACCTGATGTTTCTGTACAGTGATGGCCGGGGGCAACGGCTGCCGGCGGCACTGTTTGCGGTGGGGGGCTTTGTGGGGGGAGCGTTTGCGATTTTGCCCTATTTAGCCCTGCGTCGGCCCAATCCGAGCTTTTCCGGGCCGGTGGGCTGGTGGTTACGGCTTCATGATTCGCGCTGGCTGGGGGTGGGTCTCCTGGCGGGATCGGTGGCTCTCGTCGTTTGGGGCATCACCGCCGGGGATTGGGGAGATTTTGTCACCCAATGGCAGACTTCCCGCTTTATCCATGTGATGAGTTTGGATTTTCTGATGCTGTCGGGCTTGATTACGGCGTTGCTAGGGGATGATATGGCGCGGCGGGGTCTGGAGAATCGAGCGGTATTTTGGGCGGTGGCGTTGGTTCCTCTGTTTGGCCCGCTGTTGTATGTTTGTTGGCGGCCCGCGTTGCAGGATCAACCGATGGTGGAACCGGAGACGGCGATCGCTTAATCGCGCACGACCCCATGCCGCTTAGTAACCTGCGAGTCTCCGGATAGCGACTAGCTGATACATAACAGTCCAATGTTGACCTCGCCTGAATTTAATGCCCCTCTTGATCAGGACAGCGAGCTAGAAGCTCGCACGACAGAGGATTCCAGGAAGAGTAGTGTGAGCCTCTGGCTCACTCATACCCACTCCAGACTCACACCTTGGATTGTGGATCAGCAGTAGCCGGATAGGGATCTATCGCCAGCCCTCAATCTATTGGTAATGCATCGGGGCGTGCTCCCCACCGGCCAGCACATTATACTGAAATGAAAAATCGTGATCGGCCCATCCCCTAGGGGTCAAGCCGAGTGTTCGCGCCTTTTTTGCCAGTGATTGCTGTGACACCAACACCATGACCCTGAATCCCAAACTAACCCGCGTCGCCTGGCTGCTCAATTCTGCCTTTTTCTACTGGCATCCGTCCCTTTACGAATTAAGCCGCCAGTTTCCTCAACTGAAGATTTTTACGGCGTGGTGGCGGGGATATGCCTATGGCTATGAGGATAAATTAAGCGTCGAAGTGGTGGGCGATCGCAAAATTGTCGCCCTGCAAAAATCCACCGAAAGCTACGGCTCCAACTACACTGCCCTCTCCCCCAGCATCGTTAAATACCTTTTCGCCTACAAACCCCACGTCATTTTCTCAAACTCCTTCGGGATTTGGACTATTCTCGCGCTGCTCTTTAAACCCCTGGGCCGTTGGCGTTTAGTCATCGCCTACGAAGGCAGTTCCCCCGGCGTAGACTATCTCCATTCCCCCGTGCGCCTCACCGTCCGGCGGCAAATGGTGCGCCTCGCCGATGCCTGCATCACCAACAGTCAAGCCGGCCGCCGCTACCTCCTCGACACCCTCAACGCCGACCCCGCCAAAGTCTTCAACCAACCCTACGAAGTCCCCAACGCCCAAGCCCTCGCCGCCAGCACCACCAAGCACCCCTTGGATTGGTCAACCCTCACCCGTCCCGTTTTTCTCTTTGTCGGTAGTGTTGACCCCCGCAAAGGCTTAAACTTTCTCCTCGATGCCTGCGGTCAACTGAAAGCGAGACAGATCACCGGGTTTCGGCTGTTAGTGGTGGGGGATGGGCCGCAACGGGCGGAACTGATGGCCCGCTGTGATGCCGAAGGATTAAGCGAGTTGGTGCAATGGGTGGGGAAAGTGACCTACGACGAAGTGGGGGCTTTTTTCCGGCAGGCGGATGTGTTTGTGTTACCGACCCTCGAAGATACCTGGGGCGTGGTGGTGTCGGAAGCGATGGTGTTGGGTAAGCCGGTGCTCTGTTCTCGGCAGGCGGGGGCGGTGGAATTGATTGAAGATGGCGTGACCGGCTATGGGTTTGATCCGCGCAATCCGACCCAATTGGCGCAGTTGATGGAGCAATTGATCAAAAATCCGATGGCCCGGCAGCAGATCGGGCAACAGGCGCAGGACTATATGGCACAGTATGACCCGGCGGCAGCGGGGGATTTTTTGGCTCGTGTGACACGCTATGCGTTGGGCGATCGCACCCCGTCCCCGTCGTAATTCATGATCTCGTAGCCGTTGCACCATGACCTCTTCTCTACCCCAAGCATGGCAAACTGGCGATCGCCACTTCAGCATTGACCTGCTCCGTGCGATCAGCATCAGCGCGGTTGTTTACTACCATGCCCTCTTTGTCCCGATCAACGCCTACGGAGCCGTCGCCGTCTCGGAATTGATTCTGATCGCGCCCCTTCGCTTTTGTTTGCCGATGTTCCTCACCCTCTCGTTTATCCTCTTTGAACACCGCCTGCGCTCCGTGCCCCACCGTTCCCCCCTGGAGCACCTTAAATCCCGAATCGGGCGGCTGTTGAAGCCTGTGGGGTTTTGGTTTGCGATCGCAATCTTCCTTGAAGCGATCGCCACCGACAACACCCGCCGCGACATTGCCCAAGAAACCCTCACCGGCACGATCTTCATCGGCTCCGACTACCTAATCATCCTCCTGCAACTCACCCTCCTCTATCCCCTCCTGCGTCCCCTCTGCCGGCATCCTCTCACCCTCCCCAGCCTCGCCCTCCTGCAAGGGCTGATCTTTATCGGTATTCACGGCCTCCTCTGGACACAAACCCATCCCGCCTCTGCCCAGGTTCTAACGGTTCTCTCCACCCTCCAACGCCCCCTGATCCTCTATTGGCTGCTTTACCTCGGCCTCGGCCATTTCTGCTACACCCATTGGGATCAACTGCTCACCTGGTCTCGTCGCCTCACGCCACAGATTAAAATTGCAGGGCTGTTAGGGTATGCGATCGCCGCCAGCCTAGAATTCTACCTCCTCACCCAACCCGGCTTTGCCAACCTCTACCCCTTTGAATACGCCCTGATCACCGCCAGCCTCAGTCCCCTGCTGCTTCTCCTCTGTTGCCTCAACCTCACCCCCCATTCCCTCCCCCCCTGGGCCGTCACCCTCATCCGCCAACTCTCCCGGTATAGCCTCGGCATTTACTGTATTAATGGCATTGGGAATAAACTTTTTTCAGTGCTAGCACGCCCCCTCTTCGCAGAACTCAGCCTCAACCTGTGGCAAGTCTCCCTCGTTCGTTTCGGAGGGTGGTTGATCCTCTTGAGTCTGTCCTACTGGCTCGCCCTTGGCCTGGCCCACTGGGGCTGCAAACCGGTGGTTCAATAAACCCGACTTAATCGTTAAAATGTGGAGTCATTTACAATGCATATCCTTTCGGTTCACAACTACTACCAAGTACGCGGAGGAGAAGATGTTTCCAGTGAAGCCGAAGAAAATATGCTACGAGAAATGAA
Source organism: Spirulina subsalsa CS-330 (assembly GCF_028330765.1). Lineage (GTDB taxonomy): Bacteria > Cyanobacteriota > Cyanobacteriia > Cyanobacteriales > Spirulinaceae > Spirulina > Spirulina subsalsa_A. The sequence continues at coordinate 6,734 of NZ_JAQMTY010000261.1, forward strand.
TCATACCGTCGGGGTCTATAAAAAACACAACGATGAGATCAAACATTTAAGTGGTTTCAAAATTTCGCAAAAAACAATTTGGTCGCGCCAAAGTTATCGCGAAATTCAACACTACATCACCACCCATCACCCCGACTTAATCCACGTTCAAAACTTTTTCCCCATCATTTCCCCCTCCATTTACTACGCGGCTCAATCGTTAAAAATCCCCATCGTTCAAACCCTACGAAACTACCGCCTGCTCTGCCCCAATGGCCTCTTTTTTCGTGAAGGTCGTGTCTGTGAAGATTGTCTCCACAAACCGATCCCCTATCCCGGTATTATCCATGCCTGCTATCGTGAAAGTCGCCTCGCCACCACCGTTACCGCGAGTATGTTGGTGGCCCATCGTGCCTTGAAAACATGGTCAAAACAAGTTTCCCTCTACATCACCCTCACCGAATTTGCTCGGCAAAAGTTTATTGAAGGGGGATTTCCCCCGGACAAAATTGTCACAAAGCCGAATTTTGTCCATCCTGATCCGGGGGTGGGCAGTGGTGCTGGGGGGTACGCCCTTTTTGTGGGGCGGCTGTCGGTGGAAAAGGGGCTGGATACGTTGCTGACAGCTTGGCAACAGTTGCAAACTCCGATCCCGTTGAAAATTGTCGGCGATGGCCCGCTGGCGGAGCAGGTGAAAGCGATCGCCGCCACCAACCCCGCCGTGGAATGGTTAGGGCGTAAAGCCATGCCAGAAGTCCATCACCTGATGGGAGAAGCCCGGTTTTTAGTCTTTCCGTCCCAGTGGTACGAAACCTTTGGGCGCGTTGCCGTCGAAGCCTTTGCCAAAGGAACCCCCGTGATTGCGGCTAAGATTGGCGCGATCGCAGAACTCGTCACCCACAACCACACCGGCTTCCACTTTCAACCCGGTGACCCCCAAGACCTCGCCCGCGTCGTTCAATCCGTCCTCCAACAGCCGGAAAAACTCGCCGCCATGCGCCACACCGTGCGCCACGAATACGAAACCAAATACACCGCCCCCCAAAACTATGCCCGCCTCATGGACATCTACCGCCAAGTCCTCGCCGCTGCCCCCGCCATTCGTTAAGGTATAGCCAGAGAATCGAGGGCGATCGCACGACCCCTAATCGCACCACCTCCCACGCTTGCGGACATCACCCGCCCCACCTGACCCCCTCTAACGTTCCTCCCACGACCTCATCACCCGCCGTTCCATGGGATACATTCCACAATCACGCTTCTCCAAACCAGAAGGCAGCGTTTACATTCCCCTAATACCCCTCGTTGCCCTATCCTTTAGCTCCGCCTTTCTCGTTCGCGCCTTAACCCTGATCAAATTCCCCTCCGTGGTCAACCTCGCCCACTTGGGCATCATTCCCCTCGTTTGCTTCCTCGCCCTCCGCAAAGCACGGGTTAAAAACCGCACCCAGATTAAAATCACCTATCATCTCCTCATTGCCATCCTGCTCTTTCTCTGGGTTAACTTTTGTAGTGCGCTGCTTAACGATGCGGGCATCATCAACGCAGTGATGAACTTTTTGTTTTTTGGCGAGCATTTTCTCTTCCTCCTCACCCTCATTTGTCTCCCCTTAACCGCAGCAAAATTCTACACACTCCGTGCCTTTCTCGTCGGCTGCGCCGCCATCAATACCCTCTTCGCCTATGCCCAGCACTATGTCTTTCAACTCCACCATAAACCCGGACTAGAAGACAACATTAAAGGCGTTTTTGTTGGAGGAGGAGCGGGTCATGTGGTGGGGGCTTCCGTTGCCCTCACCTTTGGGATTTACTACTGTATCGATGCCAAAAAAATCCCCCTGTGGGGCAGGGCGTTGGTCATGGCCTTAACCTTTTGGCATATGAATATGGCCGATGCAAAACAAGTCCTTTTATCCTTGGGGATGGCAGGAGGCTGCCTACTGCTCACCAAATTCAATAATCTGCTCGAAGCCATTAAATTCATCATGGGTGGGGTACTGCTGGGGTCGGGATTTTGGTGGTGCATGCAAAATCTAGAAGCATTTCGGGCCTTTAACACCTGGATGCGACCGGAAATTTACGGCCCCAACGGTGAAGCAACACTGTTAAAAACAGCGGCGATTAGAATTGTTTCCGGCTATCACACCGATTGGTGGCATCCTTGGCTCGGGATTGGGCCGGGGCATAGTGTGGGGCGTTTGGGGGGCTGGATGCTAGCGGCCTATGAAAGTCTGTTATCACCGTTAGGCTCAACAGTCCATCCTGCGAGTCAAGAAACGTGGGTAGCGGCGGGGCAGAGTTGGCTGGGGGATCAATCGAGTATGTTTAGCCCGTTTTTTGGCTGGGCGGGGATTTGGGGGGATGTGGGTTGGTTGGGATTATTTGCGTTTTTGTATATTTGGTGGGTGGTGTGGAAGTACCTTTGTTTTGATGATTTATCGCGCTTTTTGTTGTTCTGTCCGTTGATGTTTGGGTTGATTTTTACCCAGATGGAAGAGCCGGGCTATATGGTCTATGTTGCCACGTTGATCGGATTACGTTGGCAGCAACATCATTTAACCCAACAGGGCATTTTACCCCCCCCAACAGTCACATTTCAGGAACAGCGATCGCACCCCAAACCGAAAAAAACCTGGCGCGATCGCATCCGAACAATCCTCCTTGGCGATTGATTTAAGACTGAATGACAACATCGCACCGCAACATCACCAACCAAGGTGCAAACATGGCAAGTTTGCTCCGTTTTTCTCCTGATTGCCCCACCGCAGCCCTTCTCCCGTTGCCCTCAATCCAATTCCTCAGAAATCCAAGTGATCACGATCAACAACGTTTTTTCTATAGCGATCCTCTGAGTACAGGACAAAAAATCAGGTTTAGGCTGAAACCCTGATCATTTCGTCGGTTGGGTCGAGTCATCGCGAACCCCAACCGACTCCATCAAACTCCATCCTCTGTCGTGCGGGCATCTTGCCCGTTGGGATTTAGACAAACCCGTTGGGATTTAGACAAACCCGTTGGGATTTAGACAAAATAGGGAGCAGGATGCTCCCACCCCCTTCAAACTTCAGATTTTGTCGTACATTTCCCATTTCCACTTTTGTCCTGTACTAAGAGCGATCCTAAATCAATCGGAGATCTTATCTCCTCATCAACAAGGGGCTTAAGCCCCTTGCCTGTTCATGAATCAAATAGGATTGCCATAGATGATGATTTTTTGATGCTCATCATCTCACTCACGTTTGACAACGTTGTTTTGAGGACATTGTTGATTGAATTTTTATTCAATTCGTGAATTTGCCCGGCCTAGGAAAAAAATGCTACAGTTCTCAGATAACACGGCTTCAGTATGCCCATACGTTTCAGCTCTTCAGTCTGACGAAACGATTCAAGTATTGCCACTGCCAAATAACACCGCATGTCATTTGCACGGTTTCCTATGATAGAGGCATCTGATCCACGTCTAGATTATCCCAGTGGCCCACTACCACCAGATTCCCCTCTCTATGTGTCCCGTCCTCCAATAGAAGAACAGGCTTACCAGACCTTGACGAAACCGGGCAGTGTTCTGCGTATTCGTGCGCCCCAAGGGATGGGAAAAACATCTCTCTGCTTGCGTTTAATTGCAATGGCAAAAGATTACGGCTATGTCACTGCTCGCCTCGATTTTCGCAGGATTAGTCGTGAGATGTTACGGGATGAAAATTCGTTTTTAAAATGGTTTTGCGTTCAACTCAGCTATTTACTGAAAACCACACCCAATTTAGAAGAGTATTGGGATGAGCATGTGGGGGCAAAAATTAGTTGTACCTACTATATTGAAGACTATCTTTTGCCTGCGGTGGATTGTCCTGTGGTAATTTGGCTGCAAGAGGTGGGGCATATTTTTGATTATCCTCAGATCGCCCAGGAATTTTTACCCTTGCTCCGTTCGTGGCATGAAGAAGCCAAGTATTCTGATAGTTGGCAACAGGTGCGGTTAATTCTGTCCTATCGCACGGAAGTCTATACGTTGCATACGGTGAGTTATCAATCACCGTTTAATGTGGGGTTGCCGTTGCGTTTACCCTATTTTACGATCGCCCAAGTAGAACAACTGGCAACCCACTATGGACTCGCCCCCTCAGCAACGCCGATCGTGCCCCTCTATGCCCTCGTGTCCGGGCATCCCCTGTTATTAAATTTGGCCTTTTATCATGCTCGGCAATGTCAGGATGCGATCGCAGATTTTTGGCATCACTTCATGCGTGAGGCATCCACAGAACGCGGGGTTTACCACAACCATTTACGGCAATATTGGGGATTTTTCAGTGAGCATCCTACCCTAGCAGAGACTTGGTTGGCATTACTTGACAGCCCTAACGCGGTCAAGCTTGATCCGGTGCTGGCGTATCAATTAGAAGGTTTGGGTTTGATCCGGTTAGAAGGGGCGATGGCAACGGTGAGTTGTGCCCTATATCGCAATTATTTTCAACTCTATGGCCGTCGCTATTTATTGCCTGAGTCCGCGCCAGACGCGATCCCAGAAGCTGCTGCGATCGCGCCCTTCCCATCAGACCCCCCTGATCCTCAACTTTACCAACTCCAACAGGAAAACCTCACCCTACGGCAGCTCGCCTACCTTGATCCCCTCACCCAACTCTTTAACCGGGGCTACTTCGATCAACACCTGGCTAAATATTGGCAAAATGCCCTCTGTGAAGGCTACCCGATCGCAATCCTTCTTTGTGATATCGATTATTTCAAGCTCTACAACGACACCTTTGGCCATGTGGCCGGCGATGACACGCTCCGGAAGGTAGCGCAGGTGCTGAAGCAAGCCGTGAACGGCCCGTTTTATTTTGTGGCTCGCTATGGGGGGGAAGAATTCGCCGTTGTGTTACCAGGGGCAGATATAAGCCAGGCTGTGGCCTTTGCTGAACATTTGCGCTCAAAAATCCAAAACCTCGCCATTCCGGTTCAAGGGGAAGAAACGGTGGTGGATCATCTCCTGCATGAGGTTGTTACGGCCAGTTTTGGTGCTGCCAGCGTCATTCCGCAGGCGAAGTACACCCCGCTAGATTTACTGACGGTTGCCGATCTTGCTCTCTATGCAGCAAAGCGAAAAGGACGTAATCGTGTGTGTGCGGCGGATGATCCAGACTTTTCGATAGTTCATTCCCAGTTGCCATGACACCGATTTATCAAGTAGGAGGAAGTTTGCGGGGGGATGCGCCCTGTTATGTGGAGCGTCCCGCTGATGCCCAATTACTGAACACTTTGGTGGCGGGGGAATGCTGCTATGTGTTCAATGCGCGGCAGATGGGCAAGTCGTCGCTCTTGGTGCGATCGCGCCAAACCCTCAGTCAAGCCGGCCATGTCTGCACAACCTTGGACTTAACCCGGATTGGGGGCGAAAACACCACGCCAACGCAATGGTATAAGGGCATTGTGATGGAGTTGTGGCGCGGGTTACGGCTGCAACGGGAGTTGAAATTAAAAACCTGGTGGCGTGAGGCGGCGGATGTGTCGCTGTTGCAAAATCTGAGTCACTTTTTAGAAGATGAGGTGTTGCGCTGTTTTCCGGAGCAGCAGGTTTTTATTTTTATGGATGAAATTGACAGTATTTTGGGTCTGTCCTTCCCGGTTGATGATCTGTTTGCGTTGATTCGGTTTTGTTACAACCAGCGGGCGATCAATCCGGCTTACAATCGTCTCCATTTCGCCCTATTTGGCGTGACGACCCCAGCGGATTTAATTCGGGATCAACAACGAACGCCCTTTAATATTGGCTCTCCCATTGAATTAACCGGGTTTGACTTGACGCGATCGCGCCCCTTATTACAAGGCTTAGAACCCTATCAAGAGCAAGCTGAAGCCATCCTCACCGCAATTTTAGCCTGGACAAACGGCCAGCCCTTTCTCACCCAAAAACTCTGTCAACTCGCCGTTGATCACCATGGGCAGTTTCTCGACTGGCAAAAAACAGAACACAGCATCGATCAAAGCCCCTCGCCCAGCGGGAGAGGGGTTGGGGGTGAGGGAACTCCCAACGAGCAAGGGGGTGAGGGTTGGATCGCACATTTAGTCAAAACGCAGATCCTTGAAAATTGGGAAACCCACGATAACCCTGAACATCTCCGCACAATCCGCGATCGCATTCTCCGCAATCAAAACCGTGCCGGTCGTTTACTCGGAATCTATCAAAACATCCTCCAAGGGGAAAAAATCGCGTTTGATGATAGCCCCGATCAAATTGAATTACGGCTGGCGGGGTTAATTAGTCAACAAAACGAAAAATTAGAGGTCAAAAATCCCATTTATGCGGCCGTGTTTAACCCGGATTGGGTCACGGAGCAACTGCAAAATTTACGTCCCTATTCCCAAACCTTGGCCGCGTGGATCGCTTCTGAACAAACAGATTCATCACGATTATTACGGGGTCAAGCCCTGCACGAGGCGCAACAGTGGGCCCAGGGTAAACGGTTGAGCGATCGCGATTATCTCTATCTCGCGGCATCGGTCGAAGTCGATCGCCAAGAAACCGAACAAGCCTTAGAAGCCGCCCGCGCCCAAGCCATCACCGCCCAACTCGCCGAAGAACATCAACGTCTGATCCAGGAAGAAAAAAATTCAAAATTACAGCGGTTATTGCTCGTGATCGTTAGTGGTGCTTTGGCGATCGCCTCTGGCCTCGGTCTTGCTGCCTTTTGGCAATATCGCAAGGCGATCGCCAGTGAACAGGAGGCCCGCCAAAGCGAAATTCGAGCCTTGATCGCATCGGCGGAAAGTTTGCTCACCTCAGAGCAACAATTGCCCGCCCTCTTGAGTGCGATCGCGGCCGCCGAAGGCTCCGAGCGGCTCACGGTTCCCAATGCCGAACTCGCCGCCCAAACCGATGCCACCCTCCGGCAAGCCATTTTCAACACCACCCAAACCAACACCCTCAACGGTCACCAAGCTCCGGTGTTTGCGATCGCGTTTAGTCCTGACGGGCAATATGTGGTCACAGGCGGTGAAGACCAAACGATTCGGATCTGGCGCAGCACCGGACAACTGATTCGCACCCTCACCGCCCATGAGAGCAAAGTGCGCCGCCTTGTCTTCAGTCCCGACGGCAAAACCTTCGCCTCTGCGAGTCTCGACGGCACAGTCAAACTCTGGTCATTGGCGGGCGAGTTACAGCAAACCTTTTCGTTGCGATTCCCTGTCTTTTCCCTGGCGTTTAGTCCCGATGGTCAAACCTTGGCGATGGGAACCTTCAGAAACATACAGATTTGGCAACGGGAAGGCGATCGCACCCAAACCTTCCCCTTAGCATCGGGACGCTCTTTACTGCCGTGGGATTTGGTGTTTAGTCCCGATGGTCAGACCCTGTTCAGCGGCCATGGTGATGGTCAGGTGCGCCAGTGGACACCACAAGGGGACTGGACAACGGTCGTGAATGTTCCACAAGGGGTGTATGGGCTAGTGCTCACGCCCGATGGTCAAACCTTAGTGCTGGGATTAGATGACGGGGGGATCATGATTCTGGCGATTGATCCGACGGGGCGATCATGGCAAGTGCGCCGTGAAATCGATGCCCATGCTAGCCGCGTCTGGGATCTTGCCCTCAGCCCTGATGGTCAACAATTCGCGTCCGTGAGTCAGGATGGCATGGTAAAACTCTGGTCGCTCGATGGTCAAGAACGGGCGCGATTCTCTGGGGATGCCACGGGACTTTTAGGGGTTGCCTTTAGTCCGGATGGGGAACAGTTGGCGACGGCGGGACAATCGCGCCAGGTCAAGTTTTGGCAGGTGCAGCATCCCTTGTTAACTGTGCTGCGGGGACATCAAGACAATGTCCGGGATGCGACATTTCATCCTCAAGGTGAGGCGATCGCAACGGCCAGCACCGATGGCACAGCACAACTATGGCAGCCGACGGGCAAGCGATTGGCGGTGTTGCAAACTGACCCGATCCCTGTGTGGTCGGTGCGCTATGCCCCCGATGGTCGTCAACTGGCAGCGGTGGGGGGAACCGTGAACCTCTGGCAACCGGACGGCCAACTTTCCCAAGCGATCGCCCTCCCGGAAACGCCGCGCCCCACGGTTAATCTCTCATTTAGCCCCGATGGGAAGCAGCTTGCCTTGGGCCTTAATGAGCAGGTTTACTTTGCGCTGGGGGCGCGATCGCCCATCCTCAACGCCCATACCAATGTCGTTAACCAAGTGATCTTTAGTCCCGATGGCCAACGGTTAGCCACCTCCGGCGATGATCATGTGGTTAAACTCTGGGCGGCCGACGGCCAACTCCAAACCACCCTCACCGAACCCACCGAACCCTTAACGGCATTGGCCTTTAGTGCAGACGGTCAAACCTTAGCTGCTGTGGGAGGCGATCCGTTTATTCATCTTTGGGATCTAACGGATACGGGCTACCGTAGTTTTCGGGAGACCGGCTCCACTCTAAACACGATCGCACTGCATCCGGATGGAAACATCCTCGCCGTGGGCGGCAACGATCGCGCCGTTGAATTGTGGACGATGGCGGGGGAACCCGTGCAGCACCTAACCGCGCATCGGGACAGGATTAATCGTGTCGAGATTAGCCCCGATGGTCAGTGGTTGGTGTCTGCCAGTAATGATGATACGGCGATCCTCTGGAACTTAGACCAAATTTTGCGCCTTGAGCCGTTGATCTATGCCTGTGATTGGGTAAAAGACTATCTCCGACATCAAGCAACGGGGGATGAAGGGTTCCTTTGTCGGCGCGATCGCAATTGATCCCCATGCCAAATCCCCAACGCCTCACGCCCACAGCAGCGTTAACCCCACTAACCCCAAGGCTTCTGTCCATTCCACCACCGCGCCGTAGGTGTCGCCCGTGTGACCCTGAAACTGCCGCGCCAACCAAGCGCCAATGCCCACGGTGAGCACGGCGAGGAAGGCATGGCCGAGGAGAATGATGATGTATTTTTCTCTGTGCAGAGATATATGCAATGCGGCGAGACTCAGAAGGCAAATCAGACCCAAGAGTAAATCTTGGGGCAATTTTTGGTGAGTTTTATGGATTGCACCTTTCCCCGTGGGACGTAGATAGGGATAGGCCGCGATCGCCACCCCTTGGCCCCAACGCCCCCAGCCCGCCACCGCTGCGATCGCAAAACCGGGGTTAGCAAACTCGATCAAAGCGGCCGTTTTGAGGGCGAGAATGGCGATCGCCACCATCACCCCAAAGGCCCCCGCCGCACTGTCGCGCATCACCGCCAAGCGCCGCTCCGGGTCGAGCACCGCCAAGCCATCCGCCGTATCCATCGCCCCATCGAGGTGCAGTCCCCCCGTCCACCACACCCAGAGCAGGACGAGGGCGATCGCCCGCAACAGCGACGACAATCCCCCCTGCGCCAAGCCCCAATCAATCGCCCCTAATCCCCAGCCCAAGCCGATTCCAATCAGCGGAGCCCAGCGAGCAATCCGCTCAAACCGGAGGGGCCAATGGGGGGGCAAGGGGAGGCGTGTATAAAAAACAAGGGCACTACTGAACGACCAGAAAAATTTTTTGAACATCCTGAATCCGAAAATTTACGGGTCTATCTTTGGTCATGGTTTACATTTAGGGGCATCGCCAACAAAAACGGAGACAAATTAAAATCTTGGGTTAAGATTAATCCAAGGGTAGATAGTTTAACCTAAACTCAGGATGCCCAATATCCTGTCGTCGTTGGGTTTAAACCGTCAGTAACCCATTTACCTTTTTATTGAAAGTTTGTGATTGCCAAGTCAAAGGCTTGTGCAAGGTAAAGCGTTACCGTTTCCTTGCCAAGGCATTGTTGATTGGCATCTCCTCCACCGCATCCGTCCGCATCAACGGCGTTTTCTCATGAGTCATAATCAACTCCCCCACTCTTTTCCTGCTCCTTGCATTGTCGATAATGGCATTGTGGTGAATAAAGACGATATGCGTCGCTTACTTGCGGCTTTAAACCGAGTGAGCTATATCCACTCCCTCGATCATCAGGTTCAAAGTGAGGGAGAAGGAGTCGTGCTCGATGTATTTCTAGACCCTCAGCAAGCAACGTTAGTGGCCAACCATGGCATCTATTTAAATGTGCAAAGTTTTGATTATTTACACCTGCATCAATCGCCCAACTACGAAACCTATTACGATTTAGTCCAAGACAATCGTCTGCTCCGTTTAGTCCCCTTGAACAATCCTCTGCAAGAAGACGTAACCGCCCAAAACTTGGATGAAGCGGCACTAGAGGCTATGCTCAGTGAAGTGTTGTCGGCGAAGTGGGATGTTCAGATTGATGATGATGATTGTCCGTTTTAGAGGGGTGCGATCGCGCCTGTGCCAAGGCGCATGAGTAGTCCAGTGGCGAGCGCCTTTCAGTTTCACATTGATGCGACCTGCTCCCAAACCCAGGCCCGAGCCGCCACGTTTCAGACCCCCCACGGTATTGTCGAAACGCCGCGATTCATGCCCGTGGGAACTGTGGGCACGATCAAAGGGTTAACCCCCGCCCAGGTCGAAGCAACCCAAGCCCAAATGATCTTGGCGAATACCTACCACCTCCATCTCCAACCCGGCGAGGCTCTGGTGCAGGCGGCCGGTGGACTACACCAGTTTATGGGGTGGCAGCAACCGATTCTGACGGATTCGGGCGGATTTCAAGTCTTTAGCCTCAGTAAGCTGCGCAAGTTAACGGAAGATGGGGTCACGTTTCAATCCCCCCGTGATGGTCGCAAAATTCACTTCACCCCCGAAAAGTCGATCCAAATCCAAAACGCCTTGGGGGCGGATGTGATTATGGCCTTTGATGAATGCCCGCCCTATCCTGCCACCCGTGAAGCAGTGGAGGCGGCGACGCAGCGGACGTTCCGATGGCTGGAGCGATCGATCGCGGCCCATGAGCGTCCGGAGGATCAAGCCCTGTTCGGTATTGTCCAGGGCGGGATTTATCCAGACTTACGCATCGAGGCGGCGCAGCAGTTGGTGGCGTTGGATCTGCCGGGCTATGCGATCGGTGGGGTGAGTGTGGGGGAACCGCCAGAATTGATGTATCCCGTGGTGGAAGCGACGACCCCGATTTTGCCGGCCCATAAGCCCCGCTATCTGATGGGCATGGGAACCTACCGGGAGATGGTGCGAGCGATCGCCGCTGGGATTGACCTTTTTGATTGTGTGATTCCCACAAGGTTTGGTCGTCACGGGACGGCGATGGTGCAGGGTGAGCGGCTGAATTTAAAAAACGCCCAATTCCGCGAAGACTTCACCCCCCTTGATCCCACCTGTCCCTGTTATTGCTGCACCACCTTCAGCCGCGCCTATCTCAACCATTTGGTGAAGGCGAAGGAAATGCTGGCCTATATTTTGCTCTCGCTCCATAATGTGACGGAGTTGGTGCGCTTTACCCAACAGATTCGCACCTCGATTTTGAGCGATCGCTTTGTCGAAGACTTCGGCCCTTGGCTCACTGACCCCGATCCTCAAGACCGTGGGCAGGCAGACTAGCACGCGAAACCCTGGCGATGAAATGATGATGCAGAAGGGGACTCAGTCGGATTGGCAGATTCGGTTGCTCTTGGGGGCCATTCTTTGGTTGATGGTGTTGGTGGTGTGGGTGAAAGGCTCCCTGGGCTGGGAGGTGCGATCGCTGAGTTTGATCGTGCAAGCCTTCCATACCTTGATTATTTGTTTTAATACCCTGTTTAGCCTGCTCTCGATTGTCAATGCCGATCATCCCGATGGGCGGATGATTTACGGCCATGGTCAGCGGGAAACCTTGGCCACGTTTGTCTTGATCGCCCTGTTGACGTTGATGACAGTGCTGTTTGCGTCGATGTTTGTGCCGCAACTGCTGGCGATCGCCCAACGTCAACCCCTCCCCTTTGACCTCCAGATCGGGATTCCCCTCGTGCAACTGTTAGGCATGATCAGCGCCATTCCCCTCGGTCTTGCCTGTTTCTGTGGTTACCAAGCCCGCCAACTCAATCACCCGATCCTCGCCTTTAATACCAAGCAGCTTTTTATTGAAACGGGGCTGTCGTTTTTCGTGATGGCGGGGCTGTGGGGGGTGTGGTTTGGCGAGCCGTTGATTGATTTAATCGTGGCGTTGATTCTGTGGTTGGTGGCGTTGGATCGGGTGTGGCAGGTGATCGCCTGGCAATTTCCCCTGTTGGTGGAACAGACGGCGATCGCGCCGGATGTGCTGGCGGCGATCGCCCGCAATGTGGATGGGGTGAAACGGTGCGATCGGATTCGGTCGCGGGGCATTGTCGGTCAGTTTGTCTATCTCCAAATGCACCTGATCATTGACCACCACTACGAACCCCTCACCCATGAACTGGTGCGGGAACTCGAAGCGGAACTACGCCGCCGCTATGGGGCGTTGCAGGTGACGTTTTATGTGGAGAGCGATCGCGAATGATTCAGCCCGGATTGTCAGCCCGCAGAGCATCGTATTTGTCCCGAATCGCCTGGATATCCTGCCACATCAACCATTTCGGCTTGCCCTTCTCCCGCGAGGGGTTCCGCAGTAAATACGCCGGGTGAAACAGGGCCATGCAGTCGTAGCCGTTCCAGTCCAACCATTGACCGCGAATTTTGGTGATCGCTTCTTTTTTCCCCGTCAGGGCCTTCATGGCTGTAGCCCCGGCAAAGAGGATGATTTTCGGATCAACAAGGCGAATTTGTTCGAGGAGATAGGGGCGACAGGCTTCCACTTCCGCCGGTAAGGGGGTGCGATTGCCGGGGGGACGGCAGTTATGCACCACCCCCGCGAGGGTGACAAAGTTGGCCGTTTCCGCCACATCAATGCAATACACCGGAGTGTCGCTGGCTTGGGGGGTGAGGAGTTCTTTTTTGACCGGGGCCCAGGTGGTGGGTTGGCCGAGATAGTCGTGAAAATCCGCTTCGGGGCGATCGCTGCTGCGCCCGGCCAAAACGGGACGGCGTTGGGGGATTCCCGTCGCGACGCGATCGCCCGCCGTCAACTCATCCACCGGAACCCAACCCCGCCGCGTCAACACCGGATGATCCCCCGTGGCAGTGTAACCGTGGGGTTGATCCACAAAACTGACCCGATACAACCATCGCCCCGCCAAGGGTGACGTATACCAATGGGTCACGGGCCGCCACACCAATTGCCGCTGCTCATCCACCGTTAGCACCCGCCCCGCCCAGCGCGTTTCCACAATCCAACCCAGGGGCCGATAGCCCAATTCCGTAGCGATCAGGGTGTCCCCCGTTAGGCATTTCACCACGTTGGCAATGTAGACATCCTCGGTCGTGTTGAGATTGACCGAGGCGAGAATTTGTTCGAGCAATTGACCGGAACGACCGACAAAGGGCTGGCCGGTTTCGTCTTCCTGTTGGCCCGGGCCTTCCCCGACGATCAAAATATCGGCGTTGGGGTTGCCCCGACTCACCACCACATGGGTGCGATGTTCACTGAGGCCGCAGCGATCGCAACTCCGGCAATGAGTCGCCAATTGTGTCAAATCATCATAGGTTCCGGGGGGAATGGGGAGATCTGCCCGTGTTGGGATTAACTCAAACGGAACCGCTGGGGTGGGTTCACCAGCGGGGACAGGTTCGGAGGCTCCGAATAAACTCAGTTGCTCTTCTTGCGTCATCGGCTCACAGCGATAGCTCGGCTGTTGGCCATCATATAGCAATCGTTTCCCCACCCTGCGATCGCCCCCAATCTCGCCCGATAAATTAGTAAAGCTGTGCTACTTTTAAGCGTGAGTCCCCCGACCTAATTCAGCTTCCCCTCCTGGATGAAACGCCCCCCTCGCCCCCGTCGGTCTCTGCGCCGTTGGTCTGCCACCCGTGACCCCCTAGATTGGCACATTGCCATGGGAACCCTGACGGTGATTATGCTGCTCTGTGTGATTGCCTCGCCCCCGGTGCGGACGCTGCTGCTGGCCTTGCCCGGTTCCCTCCATCAACTGCTCACCACCACTAAACCCCTGCCCCCGATGACTGAAGACCTGTTTGCCTCGGTGGATGCGGTGGGGGTGTTGGCCATTGGCCATGCGGAAGGGAATTTAACGGTATCGGGCGATCGCACCTCCCTCTATTGGGGCCACACCGATCCGGGCAATTTTCGCCGCAATCAAGGCTGGTGCTCCGACCAAGGGCGGGGCGGCGGCGATGCGCATCGTGCCGACCAAAAATGCTTAGAACGGGTTCAGCAACGGTTGCCGAAACTCGTGGCGGATCTTGAAAACGCGGGCCTTGATCCGGGCGTTCACATCGAAGTGTTTATCAATGCCGTGGATCTTTACAACCAAGCGAGTCCTTGGGTTTCGGTGCAGTTTCCCGCTCAATATGCTGCTGCGCGTGCTCAGGGGAAAACCGGGGAAACTGCGATCGTTTGGGCGCGGGTGGAGGCCTTTCGACGGCGCGATCGCATCGATGCCAGCGGTTTAATCGGCATTTGTCGGCGCGAAAATCGCCCCGTCAGCGATTGGGACTGTGTCGCCCACGATCAACGTCGCCGCGCCCAAGCCATTCACCGCGTTCTCGAACACCACACCATTCCCCACAGTAACTAAACGCCGGTTAATGTTCCGCTCTTGGGTAAATTTCGTTAACCTAGAAGTTTGGGGCAATAGCAATCCTCTTTGAGGTGTGAAACCCTCAGCCTTGAGCAACAAGGGGCTTAAGCCCCTTGTTGTCCCGATCGGATTTAAGACTGCTATATTCTTCCATTGACCTCTTGAATTAGTAAGGAAGTACTATCCATGGCAAACGAGCAAGACCGCATTATTATCTTTGACACGACCCTCCGGGATGGTGAACAGTCCCCCGGCGCAACCCTGAACGTGGACGAAAAGCTGACGATCGCAAAATCGCTGGCGCGACTGGGTGTAGATGTCATTGAAGCGGGCTTTCCTCGTGCGAGCCTGGGGGACTTTGAAGCGGTGCAGAAAATTGCCGATCAAGTGGGCATCGAAGGCGGGCCGACGATCTGCGGGTTAGCGCGGGCCACAAAAGAAGATATCCGCCAAGCCGCCGAAGCCGTCAAACCCGCCGCCAACGGTCGGATTCACACTTTTATCGCCACCTCGGACATTCACCTTGAATACAAACTCCGCAAGAGCCGCAAAGATGTTTTAGCGATCGTGCCGGAAATGGTGGGCTATGCGAAATCACTGATCAACGATATTGAATTTTCCCCCGAAGATGCCGGACGCAGTGACCCGGAATTCCTCTATGAAGTCTTGGAAGCGGCGATCGCAGCCGGGGCAACCACCGTTAACATTCCCGATACCGTCGGCTACACCACCCCCGAAGAGTTCGGCGCGTTGATTCGCGGCATTAAAGAAAATGTCCCCAACATTGACCAGGCGATCATTTCCGTCCATGGCCATAATGACCTCGGTTTGGCGGTGGCGAACTTCCTCGCAGCGGTGCAAAACGGGGCGCGACAACTCGAATGCACGATCAACGGCATCGGCGAACGGGCCGGAAATGCCGCCCTGGAAGAATTGGTGATGGCGCTCTATGTGCGGCGCGGCTTCTACAATCCCTTTTTGGGCCGACCGCCGGAATCCACCGAGCCCCTGTGCAATATCGACACGACGCAGATTTACAAAACCTCGCGCCTGGTGTCGAATTTGACGGGGATGCTCGTGCAGCCGAATAAGGCGATCGTCGGGGCCAATGCCTTCGCCCATGAGTCGGGGATTCATCAAGATGGGGTGCTGAAACATCGCCTCACCTACGAAATCATGGACGCGGAATCCATCGGCTTAACGAAGAATTTGATCGTGCTCGGTAAACATTCGGGCCGCCATGCCTTCCGCGATCGCCTCCAAACCTTGGGCTATGACCTCTCGGAAACGGAACTGAATAAGGCATTTTTGCGGTTTAAAGATCTGGCCGATAAGAAAAAGGAAATCGGCGATCTCGATTTAGAAGCGATCGTCAATGACGAAACCCAACAGGTTCCCGAACTGTTCCATCTCGAATTGGTGCAAGTCTCCTGTGGCGATCGCGCCCGTCCCACCGCCACCGTCACCCTCCGCACCCCCAGCGGCCAAGAACTCACCGATGCCGCGATCGGCACTGGCCCCGTCGATGCGGTCTATAAGGCGATTAACCGCGTCGTCAACATTCCCAACGACCTGATCGAATATTCCGTCAAGTCCGTCACCGAAGGGATCGACGCGATGGGTGAAGTCACGATTCGCCTCCGCCACGAGGGCCGCACCTTCTCCGGCCATGCGGCGAATACCGATATTATCGTCGCCTCGGCCCGCGCCTATATTGGGGCCCTCAACCGCCTCAGCGCCGCCCTCAACAGCAGCGAAACCCCCCTCCACCCCCAAGCGGCAGCGTTAACCTAACTGCCCTCACCCAACCCTCTCCCACGGGAGAGGGCTTGTTTTGAGCAGCCCCTCGCCTTGTGGGCTACTGCTTATACATAACGTTCAAATGTTGGCCTCGTCTGCGTTTGATCCCCCTAAATCCCCCTTAAAAAGGGGGACTTTTTTGCGTTCCCCCCTTTTTAAGGGGGGCTAGGGGGGATCGAGAGAAGGTGAACATC
>NZ_JAQMTY010000022.1 GCF_028330765.1 Spirulina subsalsa CS-330
CTTCGCTAACAGCACCCTACTGGCGTGACACAGCCAAAATGATACTTTATTGTAGGGTGGGTTAGGCGGCTTAAACTCCTGCCATCACTACAACCTAGCAATCCGCATTAACTCACTAATTAAGGTGTGTCGTGATATTAGGAACGCGATCGCGCCCAGCCGGTTAATTTCCAGATCAACGCTAGCAACACACTAGAAATGAGCGCCCCCAGATTCCACTTCACCCCATTTTTCAGCAGGGCGAGGCGGCGTTGTCGGAGGGTGGCTTTGCCTTGGGATTCGGCGGCGGCGGCCATTTGGGCGACGGATTCCTGGAGTTGTGTTTTCAGCGGGTCGATCTGTTCAGGGTCTTCGATGGTGATGCTGCGGCCTTGGCTGTCCAGTTGTTGAATCACTTGGGCCATGGCTTCGGGGGTGTTGGCGTTGTCGATCGCGGCTTGAATTTGGGTGATTTCTGTGGCTTGTTGGTCGAGTCGGGTTTGAATCTCGGCGGTGGTTTGGCGATCGAGGCGTGCCGTATTGAGCAAGCCGAGGGGAATCATTAAAAAGAGCAGAAGGCCAGCCACCAAGCTGAACCAAGACAAACTGTTTAAACAGAAGGGTTCCCAGCGCGATCGCGCCCGTTTCCCGCCCCAAAACACCAACACCGCCCCCACCAAACCAATGGGGACAACGCGCTCGACAACCCCCCCCAAGGCCTGCAACTCCCAGGTGGGGTTTAACAGTTGCGGGGGGATGAGCAAATCTACGGCTGTGATTAGAGTAAACAACAGTAAGCCGTAGCCAATGCAGTGGGCCAGGGCCAGGGAGGGTAATTGACTGCGGGAAAATTCCCAGAGTTCATTCACCCGTGGATCGGAGGGAGTGACCGAGGATTGCTCAGGCGGGATGGGGTCAGGGTCAGGGAGAGCAGACATAGAAAATCATCAAAAGAGTGGACATCATCATACAGGTCGAGTGGTGGCAAGCCTGAGTTAGAGGGGTGGAAAGGTTTGGCTCCAGTGCGATCGCCATTCGGGCCAAACTGACTCTAAAATCCCGTAGGCATCGTCCGGTGAACGCCCCTCTAGGGGGAGTCGTAACGTTGTCCACAAACAACGATAATCCCGGAGGGGACTCTGCCCCATCATCCACTTCCACAGGTGCGACAAGCGCCAATCAATCACATCGGCTCCCCGTGCCAGTTGAGGATAGAGAATAACACTATGGCCACGGGGACGCACACAGGCATGGAGTTCGGCGTGATCTTGGCGCGTGACGATCCCGTAAAAGCCCTGCTGATCCGTTTCGTGAATCTGGATATTGATCAGGGTCGGGCTATACATCCGAAAATAGGTTTCATTGACAAAGGGATGGGTGACATAGGCGACGGTGGCTTCTAGGGTGCGATCGCCCTGTTGATAGCGGTATTGGTATGCGTCTGGGGCAAGGCTCGGATCAAGGGTGCTGGGGTCGTAGGGTTCGGCGGTGACGAGTTGCCAACGCGAGAGTGTCACGGCATCGGGATAGTCAAGGCCGGCTTGGGTGGTGAGGCGAGGCGGCGGCGGGAACAACAGCGATCGCACCACCACCACCCCCACGCCCAGCGTCAACATCCCTAACAACCCGATACGCAGCCCTGACCCCAGAAATTTCGGTGCGTTCGTCATCCCGCCTGCTCCGGTGGCGGCGGTAAGCGATCGTGATCCAACATCAGGGCATAACTCCCCCCCAGCAAGCACACGGCGATGAGGGCAAACAGCAATGACCCCTCGCCGGTATGCCAATAGTCAAAGGCCCCGCGATTGTTCGGCCCGGTCAGCATGGCTAAAATTGCCACTCGAATTCCGTTGGTGATGAATGCGATCGCCACGGCTAGCACGGGCGTTAAGACCTGGAACCAACGCCGATAGAGCGGAAACATCAACAAACACAACACCGACAGGCTCAACAGGTAAAAAATAACATCCAGCCCAGAGCAGCCCATATTCACATCCACCCGTCCCGACGCGGATGTGATGTACGTCCCCAACCGCTGCACCTCAAACCCGGAATACCACAGGAGAAACGTACTAAACTTCGCGGTAATCGGTGAAAAATCCACCATCGGCGTTAAGACCACCTTGGGCACACCCAGGCAAAACAGCACCGTTAACTCGCGCCAATAATGCCACAACTTGCCCACCCCCGACGTTAAGCAAAGCCACCCCAAGGCCATCCCAAAGGGATACACCCCCAAAAAATTGGAAGTGGGCAGGGCCAAACTCTTGATCAGCATCGGGAGCAGAATGATCAGACCCACGAGGCTAGATACAACCCCAGAATTCAGGGGCAGGGCTTGACGCTGTTGCCAAAGGCGCGAACCGACCGCAAACCAGACGATCGCACTCACGGCCAGAAAATTGATGTTTCCCGTGCGCCAGGTCAAGGTGAGATGAATGGCAATTAATCCAAAGGCGATCGCACTGAGGAGCCATCGAATCACATAATCCCAATTTTGCCCAACGTTAATCATCGTGTCTCACCCCATTGTGATCAAAAGTGCGATCAATCTGCGCCTATTTTAGCAACTCCTGACCCTCTACTTCCGCCCCTAAACCCCTAGGTAAAACGGCTGGGCAGAGAATGCGTTGCTAACAAGAGGATCGCCCTTCATCCTGTGGTGAATGAGGGGCGATCGTGGCGTAGTTCCGGCACATTGTCATTATCTAGCCCGACTTAACGATTGCTGCCATGCTGTTTAAGTGGGGAGATACCAAAACAACTAAACAGCGGTTCGTTGTTGATGTTTCCGCTTGAGCAATGTGCCGAAGCCTACCGCTGCTGCTGTGCCTACGATTGTCAGCGGTTCAGGTGCAGCTTGTCCTGTTCCGGTGCCACTCCCACCGTTGATGCCATAGTAAGCACTGTTAATACTTTGGTAGCGCACCCCAAAGTTAGACATATTGAACGAGGTGATTTCTTGGTCAAAGTCTAAGGTAATTTGGAAGGTTTCCATCGTGCCATTCCAGATACCGCCACCGCCACCACCATTACAGTTTTTGGTAGAGCCGCCATCATTGAAACAGACATCAATATCTATACCACCATTGGCATTAATATCTTTACCGATGACTGTGGTATCGAATGCCCCGGAAACATCAATGTCAGAAAAGTCAGGATCAATTTGAAACCCAAAGACACTGACGCGATAACTTTCAAACAAATTAGAATCCGGCTCAGGAATATTAAAGGGAGAGTAGGCTTTCAAGCCCACATAGCCTTCCACATCGAGGATGACCTGGCTCGTTCCGTTGCCACTGATGAATGACGAAACATGCATGCGGAAGGTTGAAGCGAGTCCTGAGAGGTCTTCCCCTTCGACATTGCCTCCGACATTGATATCAAGCCAACGGCCCACATCCCCAAACCCTTCGGCATCTAGCGGGTCATTGGCGTTTTTGAAAATGCTGATCGAACCATCTGGACTAACGGTGAAGGCTTCAGCGGTGGGAGCGGTGAAGCCAGCGATCGCACCGCCGAGGATGCAGGCTGAACCCATCAGCGAGAAAGCCCGGTGACGATTGGGAAGTAGGCTTAAAAGGTGATTAATCATAGTGGCTGCTGCACTCAACAAAGAAGATAAAAGCGATTCATAACGACGGACACCATTAAAGGTATCGGTTGTGAGGATGTTGGAAAGCAGAGATTAAGTCTTTAAAGAGTTAAAGCTAGATACTGCTTCAAACGGGGAATTGAGTGCTTGAAGCCTTTTCCTACACCCATCCAGAAACTTTCCACCCTTAATCTAGTTAAAGATACTGACATTGACAATAGTTTTCTGGTGTCTTTACCGTATCTTTACAGAATACCGAGGTAAACCATCTTTTTGTGAACCTCGCAAATATACGGAGATGCGATCGCGGTGAACCGATGATGCAGCTTGAGGCTGGAGGCTTGACAGAGACGACCCCAGCGACGGCGATCGCGCCGAGGCTAAAAGGGTAAATTTTGCAAGGGAGGACGATTGAAGGAATTGGGCGGCCGAGCGGCGGGATTTCCCACCACATAGTTCAAGGGAACGAGGCCAAGACTGCCTTGGGCCTGACAGAGAGAGGCGGCAATCTCGCCCCGACTGGCCACCTGTTGGGGCTGAAATTGACGCACAGACGGGAAGGAAACGACCAGATTATCTTCAATGGCAGCCGCCATCACCTCACGGGCATAGGGGGGGATTTGGTCGGCATCGTTCAGGGCACGCCCCAGAATGGTTTCAGGTCTTTGGGAGGGAAAATAGGCATTGAGGCCAGAGGCGATCGCTAACACCATATGGAGGCGGATCACATTCTCTTGGGGGGAAAATGTCCCCACGGGAAAACCCGAGAGAAAATTTGTTTCGTAGGTGTAGCGGATGGGCATGATCGCCCAGTTGGTATCGGTTACATCGGCGTAGGTGTTGTCCTGATAGGTGCGGATGAACGGGGATTCTGGAAAGGCACGGGCGAGGATCGTGGCAAAGTCGCTGCGAGTCATTGGCAGACTGGGGCGAAAACTACCGTCGGGGAAGGTGGGCATAATCCCTTGCCGGGAGAGATATTCAATACATTGGCGGGCCCAATGGCCGTTGGTATCCGTGGGCATGGATTGGGCCAGGCTTGGCGCAGCCAGGCTGGTGCTTGTAATCAGTGCGATGAAGCCCGTAAGTTTTGACCCGATGTTCATATCCGCGTGGCAATCAATGGTGTGATGGAGAAGACTCCCGCTTCAGAATAACTGAAGAATTCCGGAATCTTCTACTTGCGATCGCGAATTTCTTCCCATCTCGGCAAAATTCCCGCCCCTACCCCTCATTCTGGAGTTAAATGAAAACCCAGATGGGGAATCACCTCATCCTCGCCCGTGAGGGCCCAGGTGGCAAAATGGCGGGCGAGGGAGGGGGTGACAACGAGGGTATTACTAAATCCAGAAAAAAGGCTGAGATTGTCATAATCCCGGAGATGACCGACCTGGGGCAGGGGGTTGCTGCTGAAGGCCACAAGGCAGTGAAACCATTGGGCGGCGCGGGGGGCGAGGGTGGGGAAGAGTTGGGCGAGGGTTTGGCGGAGTTGGGTTTCGCTTTGGACTGGATCGAGGGGGGCCTCTAGGCTGGTGAGGGTGTGGCTGGCTTGGCCAAAGAGGATGCGGCCATCTTGGAATTGCACGACACCGGGGTCAAGGATGGCGGCGGCGGGTTCATGGCCGGGTTCGCGCCATTGAGGGCGAACGGCGGGGGCACTGGCGGCAGCTTCAAGTTGGAAGCGTTGAACCAGGGCGGGCATGATGATGTGGTTGAGGTGCAGGCTGGGATCGGGGGCAAATTCGAGGCCCGCTGCATGGGTGAAATACAGGGGCGGGTCGATGCCGAGGGGTTGGAGGAGGGGGCGGCTCCAGGCTCCGGCGCAGAGGGTGATTTGGGGGGCGTGGTAGGTGACGGGGCTGGTGGCGGCGTGGGTGGTCACGCCGATGATGCGATCGCCGTTTCGATTCCACGCTAAAACCGATTCATTGCGGATGCTGCCCCCCAAACGGACAAAGGCGGCCCGATAGGCGGCGGTGGTGCGAATCGGGTTGATCTGGGCGTGGGGGATGCGGAGGGCGGCGGCGATCGCTGCCGGGTTCAGTAACGGCTCTAATTCCCCAGCTTCGGCGGGAGTGAGGCGGGTAAAGGGGTGATCAAAGGTGGCTTGGTGGGCGGCGATCGCGTCGGGGTCTTGATCGGGGGTAATGAGCGCCAGGAGGGGGCGATCGCAAAATTCCGTCTCGCTCCCCAGTTCCGCCGTCAATTGCCGATGAATCGCCAGGCCCTCCTGTGCCAATTGACGCGCCAGAGGTTTCGTCCCCAGCCAATAGCCCAACCCGCCATAACTGTAGCGGCTCGCCTGTTGGGGTTCCGGGATGCGATCCAACAGCAGCGTTTTCACCCCCCGTTTCGCCAATTCATAGGCGAGGGCCGCCCCGGTAATTCCACCACCAATCACAATCCAGTCGTAATGCTTGCTCATAGCCGATCTCAAACGTTGTTACCCTTTGGCTGTAGCTTGTTCACTTACCCTCACCCCAAACCCCTCTCCCACGAGGCGAGGGGCTTGTGATCGCTTGTTCACTTACCCTCACCCCAAACCCCTCTCCCACGAGGCGAGGGGCTTGTGATCTGTACGGGATGATTTTTTGAACAGGCTGTATTGCCCCATTCTGTCTAGAACTCCTTGTAGGTCGCCACGGGAGCCGCGATCACCCCTTGGCGTTCTAAACTCGCCGCCACCCGTAAGAGATAGGCTTCGTTATAGGGAGCCGCCATCAACTGTACCCCAATGGGTAAGCCCTGATCTCGCACCACCGGCACGGTCAACACCGGCAACCCAATGAAGGACAGCGGTTGGGTGAAGCGACCGAGATAGGGGCGCACATCCACCGTCTGCCCGCCAATCACGGCCTCTAATTGGCCAAGGCGAGGGGCAACACAGGGGGTCGTGGGGGCTACGATCACATCCACATCCCGGAAGATGCGGCGGACTTGATTGCGATACCAGCGGCGAAAGCGTTGGGATTGGATGTACCAAGCGGCTGGGAGGATCGTGCCGGTGAGGAAGCGATCGCGAGTGGCGGGGTCAAAATCATGGGCCCGCGATCGCAGGTTTGCCAGATGATGGGTCGCCCCTTCGGCGGCGGTGATCAACATTGCCGCCGCCCGGGCCCGTTCCGTTTCCGGCAAGGTCACCACCGCATCAGCCTCAAGGGCCGCCGCCACCTGCGCCACCGCCGCAAAAATTTCCGGGTCGGCCCCCGTTTGAAAATAATCCCCCGCCTGGGCGATGCGAATCCCCTGAAGCCCTAAGTTCAATTGCGGCAACACCGGATCAGGCGGATGGCGGCTGCACACCGGATCAAACACATCATCCCCCTGGAGAAAATCAAACACCGTCGCCACATCCCGCACCGATCGCGCCATCACCCCAATATGATCCAAACTGCTCGAAAACAACACCGTGCCCGCCCGCGACAGGCGGCCAAAAGTTGGTTTCAAGCCATAGACCCCACAGAGAGCCGCCGGCACGCGCACGGAGCCATTGGTATCCGACCCCAAACTAATCGGCACAAACCCCGCCGCCACCGCCGCCGCCGATCCCCCCGACGATCCCCCCGCCACCCGCTCCGGATCATGGGGATTATGGGTCGAACCGTAGTGGGTGTTTTCCGTCACGAACCCGTAGGCGTATTCATCCATATTCAACGCGCCGAGGAGGATGCCCCCCGCATGTTTGAGACGGGTGATCACGGTGGCATCTTGGCCAGCGGGTTCATCTTCGGCGTTGATTTTCGCGCCGGCCAGGGTGGTGACCCCGGCAATATCAAACAGGTTTTTCACCGCAAAGGGCACACCACTGAGGGCACTCCAGCGATGGCGGGGGTGGGGGCTGTGGTCGAGTTGGCGGGAGGCGAGGAGAGCCTGATCCGCGAGGACGGCGGTGAAGCAGTTCAGGCCCGGATCGCGCTGGTGAATTTGGGCTAGGTGATGCTGAACCACAGCTTCGACGGTGGTTTGTTGGGTTTGGACGGCGCGGGCAATGGCCACTGCATCGGCAGTGGCGAGATCGAGGGTCATGGCTCAAAGGTCGAGACAACTTCGAGATCATCGGGGAGGACAAACTCCATGACCTGGGGGGCGATCGCTGCTAATCGCTCCATCTGATGGACGACACTGCGGCGATCGGCATCGGACACCGTCAGCCCCATTAACTGCACAGTTTGTTCAACATAGAGAGTCCAGTCAATCTCGGCATTCAGCATGGCTATCTTGATTCAAGGGGACAGGACAAGGAAAAGCGGGTCAACACACAGCGATTAACCAGCACTGCTTAAAGTATTGATCACAGCTTGCAGATTACCAATCGCTTCTTGCTGATAGGCTCCTGTTTGTTGCGCTTGCTCCAGCAACGCTTGGAGGTGTTGGCCATGACTGCGTAAGTCTTGCGTGGATTCGTTTAAGGGTTCGACCAACTCTTCGTAGAGGTTCACTCGTCCCCACAACAGAGTTACCGTAGCTCGATTTTCCTTGAGTTGTTCTTCGAGCGATCGCACCTGATTTTGGTGTTCATCATAGGCATTAATTTGGTCTTGCAAATGGGCTTCCGCTGCGGCAACCTGAGTCTGGATTGCTTCGATTTCACCCTCAATCGTTTGGATGTTCTCCGCCAACTCCATCTGCTGCGCTTCCAATCGCGCCAAGACCGGCGTCAAATCCACCCCAGCCGCTTCATTGTCAGGGTCAGGAATGCCCTGGCGTTGGCGCAACGCCTTGAGATACTGCTTCAGGGTCGTTTGTTTTTCCGCCAGGGTGCGCCGCTGCCCCACCAGGGTTTCATCGAGCAATTTGCGCTGCTCCTGCTCATCGGCGAGTTCTTCTTCGAGGGCCGAGCTATCGTAAACATTGGCCGCCTTGAGTTTTTCTTCGAGTTCCGTCACCGCCTCGCGCTGTAACTTCAGTTCTTCCTCTTGATCGGCGACAAATTGACCGAGGCGATCGTACTCCTTTTGCAGATCGTCCACCCGCTGATTGAGATCCTCCAAGGACATCATTTGTAACGCTTCCAGATCAAGTCCGCCTTTATCCTCCCCATCACTGGGCACGACCCCCTGGGCGAGGTCGGCTAAGGCTTGATAGACTTCAGACTGTTGATTTTGCTGGGCTTGGAGGGTTGCGAGGAGCGATGTTTTGAGGCTGAGTTGAGACTGATGGTGGGCTAAATCCTGCTTGGCTTCGTCGAGGGACATCCGCAGGGCTTGGAGATGTTGATGCTGGGTTTCCCAATCATTCGCTTGTCGATCAATCTCTTGCTGCTGCTGTTGAGCATCGGCCCGCTGCTCATCCAGTTGCCGACTGTAGTAGTCACAATTTTCCTGTTGATTGTTCACCAGGTCGAGGGTGATGGTGATTTGCTCGGCGAGGGATTCGAGGGGTAGGGGATGATCCGCAAGGTAATTCGCCAACTCCTGGAGTTGTTGGGACTGTTCCGGGTCAATGCCAACGGCTGCAACGGCGGTGCTTTGGCTGGATTCTTGTTGTTCGGCGAGGCGCTGTTGTTCGCCGCGCAGGTGGGCCCAGGCTTGTTCGAGTTCTTGGGTTTTGCGCTCAAATTCTTCGCGGATGCGATCGGCTTCGGCGCGGGCTTGTTCGAGTTCCTCGGAGCTTGCGCCGCCTCCGCCGCCGCCTTCTTCAAGGGCGTTTTCAAGCTGTTCAAGTTCAGCCTCAAGCTCCATTTCTCGCTTATTGAGTTCTTGGGCTTGGAGGGTTAAGGACTGTTTCCAGCCTTCGATTTCTTCTTCTTGCTCTTTGAGTTTTTCTTGCAGACGGGAGTAGCGTTGAAGATCCCGGATAATTTGAGTGGCTGCGGGTTCAGGGGGGCCTTGGGGTTGACGATTATTATTGAGGTTAATCGCGATCAGAACGCCGGACTCAAAGGAATTGGCTTCTTCACATTCAATCGCCTCATCACCGGGTACAGCAGTCCAGCTTTGGTCATTACGCTGGCAGGCCAAAAGTTTGATTTCTGTGGAGACTTTCGCCATGAAGCCGCCACCTTTTTGCTTTCTTACTTCTGCGAGATACAGCACGCTGACCGTCCTCTCAATGTATCGTTTGCTGGGTTCATGATCACTTGATAGTACCTTTTCGGGTCGGCTTTTCCTGTCCCATGGTATCGGTACGGTTGTTTCAGCTTGGATTGGGTAATGAAATTAAGCGTACCGCTACTTTTCCCATTTTAATCAGAGTCTCGACAATTGGAAGCATTCTGATGGGGTGGACAAAATGGATGGTATCACCTGGGATGAAGGCTCGGACTGTTCCTATGGTACTGAGCTTTTTCCAGAATGAATGTTCACGGGGGATGAAAGAATGTTTTTGCTAAATGGGATGGTTAGATGAGAAGACTGAGGATGAGGGAGGCGAGGACTGTGGGTGGCGCGAAGGGTGGTCATGCTTGAGGGACGGCTGGCGGATTGGGATTTGGGGATGGTGCTGGGGATTTTAGCGCAGCGCCAATGGACGGGGACGGTGACGACGATCGCCTGGGATTGCAGTACGGGGTCGCCCCTGCGGTTTTGGCTGACCCAAGGGCGGTTGACCTATGGCGCACCGATCGATCCGGCCTTGGAGCACGATCGCAGCTTGGACTATGGACTTGCCCCGGAAACTCACGCTGGTCTGCCGGGGGGCTATGGTGGCCTCTGGCGAGCGATGGATCAAGGGGCGATCGCCTTTGCGGATCTGCGTCCGCTTTGGCGCAGCATGATCCTGGAATTGCTGTTTGAAGGGTTCGGAATCCGATCGGGTCGGTTTGTGGCGGTTCCCGGTGCGCCCCTATCGCCCAACCTCGGCGGCTGGCCGATGGCCCCGCTGCGATCGCAGATTCGCCGTACCCGTCAAGCTTGGCATCACCTCGCCCCCCTGATCACCTCCCTAGACCAATGCCCCCGCGTTACCGATATCGAGGCCGCCCATGCCGCCCTCGCCCCCACTCCCTACGCGGCGATCGCCACCTGGGCCGATGGCCGCACCTCCCTGCGCCAACTCAACCGCCGCCTTGGGGGCAATACCCCCGTCGCCATCGGTCGCTGCCTCCACCAGGGCCATCAAGCCGGTTGGCTCCATCTTCCCCCCGCGCCAGAGCCTGGCCCCAGTGATCCACCCAGTATTCTCTACGTCGGCGATGATCCCGACCTCAGCCAACCCATCGCCCTCGATCTCCGCGCCCACGGCTACGACATTTGCGTCGAAGCTAACCCCTTCACCGCCCTGAACTATATTTGTGACACCCTGCCGGATCTGATCCTCTGCGATCGCCACTTACCCAGTCTCCCCGGCCCCACCTTCGCCGCCCTCGTGCGCCAACTCCCCCAGGGCGATCGTATCCCCTTCATCCTCATCCAATCCCCCCAGACCTCCCCCCCCGAAATTTTGGACTCCAGCCTCATCACCTTGACCAAACCCTGCACAACCCGTATGCTTTTAACGCTAATCCCCCAGCACCTTCCCCCTAAAAAAAGGCTCAGGAAATGAACTGAACCGATTATGATTGGGAAAATCCCGGTTGAGGGACAACTCAGCAACAGAGTAGGCTAAAGATGGGCGATACTTTATTAATGTATGAACCAGCATCAGTCCAGCGAACATTGATTCACAGACTGCCACAGGTTTCATCAGGATTAGGTAGGGAGATATGAGTAGCAAAGTTTTGGTGGTCGAAGATAGTCTAGCCCAGCGGCAAATGATTTCAGACCTCCTCAGAGGGAGTGGCTTAAAAGTCGAAGTCGCGAGCAATGGCGAAGAAGCCTTAAAGCTTGTCGAAACATACGGTCCCGATATCGTGGTGCTGGACATTGTCATGCCGCAAATGAACGGCTATGAACTCTGTCGCCGGCTCAAACAGGACCCCAAAACCCAAAATGTGCCCGTCGTCATGTGCTCCTCTAAAGGAGAAGAGTTCGATCGCTATTGGGGGATGCGTCAGGGTGCCGATGCCTACATTGCCAAGCCCTTCCAACCCGTAGAACTGATCGGAACCGTGAAGCAGTTACTCCGAGGCTAGGCCACGCTGAACTCAAGCAGGGAAGCGGGTAAGATGATCCATCATACAGATCAGGCAACAGAAGACTATGGGATGGAATGACCCCGGACAACTCCGGAATAGTGAAGATCTTGCCTCTGATATTGAAAATATTGGCACTCCCGAAGGTGAACTTCACCTGCGTTTTTTCCTGCCCTCTAGCATTGAACTCGCCCTGCCCGCCACCGGGATTCGTGAAGTGATGAATCAGTCTCCCGATCGCATCACCCCCATTCCCAACGCTTCCCCTCTGCTGCTCGGCACGATTAATATTCGGGGGCAGGTGATTTGGGTGGCGGATCTCGGTCAGTTTTTAGGAGACCCCGTCGCCCTGAGTACACAACGGGCAGAGATTCCCATCATTGCCGTTGAAGACCAGGATATGATTTTAGGGTTGGCCATTAGTGATATCGGGGAAATGGCTTGGCTCGACAGTGAGCAACTCACCGCCACCAGCGGGATTCCCAGTAGTATGCTCACGTTTATGGTGGGGGAATGGGTTCCGCCCTATCAACAACTAGAGCAACCCCTGCGCTTACTCGATCCGGTGCGCATTTTGCGGTCGGCGCGGTGGGCTTCTTAGGGGAAATCGAGTACAACAGAAGACAACGACGTTCAGGTACTATCCTACGGGTAAGCAGTTAGCTGCAGAGGCGGGAGAACTTTATGGCACAAGAGACGGACTACGCGCAAGAGTACGGGCAAGCAGAGCGTGCCTATGCCCTTGGTCAGTATGAAAAAGCCGCCTCCATCATCGATCGCCTCGTCATGGACTATGATGACGATCCTGCTGTGCAACTCTTGCGGGGTCATATCTACTGCTACGGTCTCCATGACTATGCCACCGCCCAGGAACAGTACGCACGGGTCAAAGAACTCACCGACGATCAAGACTTTATCAATTACGCCGAAACGGGGATCGAGGATGCGATCGCTGGACTCAGTGATGACCCCGAAGACTATGGCGACACCAACGGCAACGGCAGTCTAGAGAATTTCGATTCCTACAACAATACCAGCGCCTTTGCCGACAATGCCTTTGACAGCGAAACCTTTCAATCGGAATTTGCTGACGACAGCGCCTTTGACGACCTCAGCGACTCCGGTATTGATGACGACATCACCGACTTTGAATTTGACAACCAACTCCTCGAAAGCAATCCTCAGTCCACCGACAATTTTTTCGGCACCGATGCCGAGGATGACCCCTTTGGCATGGACGATGATTTAGATGCCACCCACTTCATGAATCCGGATGAGGATGACCCCTTTAGCCTCCAAGACGATGACGATTGGCAAACCGATCCCGACGCAGAAGCTACCCAGTTCATCAACAACTCGCCCTTTGATGACATGCAAGTGGAGGATTACCCCAACTTCGATCCAGGGGATTCCGACTCCACGTTTGTGATCCCGCCCTCCTCCAATGAGAACAGGGGCAATGCCAGGGATGAGTCATTCACTCCACCCATGGATGAGGATCTTCTCTTTGATCAAGCCCTCGACAGTGATTATGGCGAGGATGATTTTGCCATGGATGATTCGGCCTTTGCCACGACGGATCAGATGCTAGATGATGATTATCCTGAAACCCTGTTGATGGATTCGGGAGTTCCGGATGAAGACAGTGCCTTTGGTCTAGATGAGGAGTTCATTGAAGCCGAGGCCGGGATGCCTCTGGATGAAGCGGACTATGACCTTGAAGAGGATGGCATGAGTCCGGAACTGGAGGCGGATTTTGACGCGCCGGGGGATGATAATTTCACCTTCGACGATTTTGATGATAATGCCTTCCAAGATGGGGGGTTTGATGACTTTGGGGATACCACCATTGGCCCTGATTCCTTTGCAGGAACAACGGGGGGAGACTTTGGCGAGGAAGACCCAAGTGGCTTCTTAGATGAGTTTCCGGAAGTCTTCAACAATGATCTCAACGACCTCGAAGACATTTCTGAATTTGATGTGGGTGGGATCGGCGGGACGATGTCGGATTCCGCCTTTGCCGAAGTGGGTTTTGATGAGGAGGTTGATCTGAACGGGTTTGCATCGCCTGGGGCGAAGCTGGGCCGGGTGGGGGCTGATCGAGACGGAACCGGATCGGGGGATGAAACGCCGACGAATTTTACCCCAACGAGCGATCGCTTCCTAGAACCCACCGTTGATGTGGACGCGGGACGCATGGCCTGGTTTGCCAACTTCCCCCTCGTCAAAAAGCAATGGGTTACCGCCGTCGCTGCTGGTGTAGCCTCTGCTCTGGCGGTCTCGTTGATCTCGTTTGTGAGTTTCAGTCGCACCCCCGAAGATCAGAGAAAGGTGATTATTCCCTACATGATCGGCTGGAATACCCTGATGACCCTCGTGGCGGGGGGAAGTGCGGGCGGTGTCGTCTGGTTCCTGGGCCGCGAAACCCTCCAGCAAATTCATCGCTCCACCACCGATCTGCAATCTCAATTTGAAGCTGTTTCCCAAGGTGATTTCAACGCCAAAGCCACCATTTATTCTGAAGATGAATTTGGCCATCTTGCCGCTGGTTTCAACGAAATGGCGCGGGTCATTCTCACCACCACCAGCGAAGCCCAACGGCGGGCTGAAGAAACCGAGCAGCAAAAAGAAGATCTCCAGCGCCAGGTGATTCGCCTCCTAGACGACGTGGAAGGCGCGGCACGGGGAGACTTAACGGTGCGCGCCGAAGTGACCGCCGACGTACTCGGTGCGGTGGCCGATGCCTTTAACTTGACGATTCAAAACCTGCGGGAGATTGTCCAACAGGTACGGGCAGCGGCGCGGCAGGTGAACAAGAGTTCCTCGGAAAATGAACAGTTTGCGCGGGGGCTGCAAAGTGATGCCTTGCGCCAAGCCGAAGAATTAGCTGTGACCCTGAACTCGGTGCAGATGATGACCGACTCGATTCGCCGGGTGGCGGAAAATGCCCGCGAAGCGGAAGAAGTGGCACGGTCGGCCGCAGCGGTGGCCCTCAAAGGGGGCGACGCGGTGGAACATGCTGTGGTGGGGATTGTCCAGATTCGGGAAACGGTGGCGGAAACGACGCGGAAGGTGAAACGCCTGGCGGAATCGTCTCAGGAAATTTCGATGATTGTGGCGGCGATTTCCACGATCGCATCGCGCACCAACCTCCTCGCGTTGAATGCGTCCATTGAGGCAGCGCGAGCCGGGGAAGCGGGGCGGGGGTTTGCGATCGTGGCAGATGAAGTCCGTCAACTCGCCGATCGCTCCGCCAAAGCCTTGAAAGACATTGAGCAGATCGTGTTACAGATTCAAAGTGAGACCAGCTTGGTGATGCAGGCCATGGAAGAAGGGACACAGCAGGTGATCGACGGGACGAAACGGGCCGAACAGGCGAAACGCTCCCTCGAAGATATCATCCAAGTGTCGAACCGGATTGACGCGCTGGTGCGATCGATTACCGCCGATACCGTTGAACAAACCGAAAGCACCTTAGCCGTGGCGCAGGTGATGCAATCGGTGGAACTCACTGCCCAAGAAACCTCCCAGGAATCCCAAAAGGTGGCATCTTCTCTGCAAAACCTGGTGAGTATTGCCCGCGACTTGCTCACCTCTGTGGAACGATTCCGGATTGACGATACTGATACCAACTAGGAACGATTATGGCGGATGGAGTCAAGGGGAAGTCAAGCTTGGGGCTGTGGAGCCAACGGGTGTTAGCCGCCATTTTTCTCGCGGGTCAGGCCATTTTTCACCTGTTTAAAATCAAGATCAATCGCCGCAATACCCTAGAGCAATGTGTATCGGTGGGGCCAGGGTCGTTGGTGATCGCGCTGGTGACGGCGGCTTTTGTGGGGATGGTGTTTACGATCCAAGTGGCGCGGGAGTTTCTCTACTTTGGGGCGGGTAGTGCGGTGGGGGGAGTGTTAGCGATCGCCCTCACACGTGAACTCGCCCCCGTCCTCACCGCCGTCGTCCTGGCCGGTCGGGTCGGTTCCGCCTTTGCCGCTGAAATCGGCACGATGCGCGTCACCGAGCAAATCGACGCTCTGCAAATGCTCAAAACCGACCCCATTGACTATCTCGTCATTCCTCGGATTATCGCCTGCTCCCTGATGCTGCCGGTGCTGACGCTCCTCTCCCTGCTCGTCGGGATTATCGGGGGCTTAGTGGTGTCCCACAACCTCTACGGCATCAGTCAAACCGTCTTTCTAGACTCGGTGAAAAGTTTTGTCTCCCTCTGGGATATTGTCAGCGCCATGCTGAAGGCGGCGGTGTTTGGGGCAATGGTGGCGGTGATTGGCTGTAGTTGGGGCTTAACCACCACGGGCGGCGCGAAAGGGGTCGGAGAATCCACCACCACCGCCGTGGTCACCTCGCTCCTCGCCATCTTTGTCGCCAACTTTTTCCTCTCTTGGGTCATGTTCCAAGGCACGGGAAATTCCATGACGGGTTAAGGATTTGCCTGTGGGGGAAAGACCCCTAAACTCCGGCGACGATCGATCCACAGGCGGGCGCGGCGCACGGCTTCTTCTCGCGTCCAAGCTTTGGGGACAGCGATCGCATCCCCCCAGTCATAGGCCACCCACGCCGTATAGATCCTCACCCCTTGCCACGTCCCCGGCGCAAGCTGGATCATGTAGCCGCGATAGGGAAACGAGAGGGTGACGTTAACGATATCAGGATCGGGGATCATGGTGACGTTCGGGGGTTAATCGGGCCATTCTACTTGTTTAATTCGGGCGTGATGGCCACGGGTAATGGCGATCGCTGACTTCGGCACTCGATAGGTTTTAGCCAAGAGTTTGATCAATTCCTGATTCGCTTTGCCATCCACCGGCGGCGAGGTCAAGTAGATCACTAAGCTGCCGTCGGCGGCTTCCGTCAGGCTTTGGCGTTTGGCATTGGGTTTCACGTTGATTAATTTTTTCATGGTTTTGGGGCAAAATTCAAAAACAAGTGGAAGATTCCCCGCGCTCCCCGCCGAATCTCGTTAGGATCAACGCGAGATCAAGCGTGGGATTACGGTTCAATGAAATATGTACAGGAATATCGAGACGGAACCCTAGCGCGACAATATGGGGAGGCGATCGCCAACCTCACAACGCGCCCCTGGACGATCATGGAAATTTGCGGCGGCCAAACCCATTCGATCGTTAAGTACGGCATTGATACCATCCTACCGCCAGAGATTCGCCTCATCCATGGCCCCGGCTGTCCGGTGTGCGTCACGGATATGAGCATTATTGACCAAGCGATCGTCCTCGCTCAACAGCCCGACGTGATCTTTTGTTCCTTTGGGGATATGTTGCGCGTTCCCGGCACAGAGCATGACCTCCTCAGCATCAAGGCCCAGGGCGGTGATGTGCGGATGGTGTACTCGCCCCTCGATGCGGTGCGCTTGGCTCAGGAGCATTGCGATCGCCACATCATTTTCTTCGCCGTCGGGTTTGAAACCACCGCCCCCGCCACCGCCATGGCCGTCCACCAAGCCCAACAGCTTGGCCTCGATAACTTTTCCCTCCTCGTCTCCCATGTCCTCGTCCCCCCCGCCATGGCCGCCATCTTGGACGATCCCCATTGTCAAGTCCAAGGCTTCCTCGCAGCGGGCCACGTTTGCACCGTCATGGGTTATCAAGAATATGAACCCATCGCCGCCCGCTACCAG
This sequence comes from Spirulina subsalsa CS-330, assembly GCF_028330765.1. Taxonomy (GTDB): domain Bacteria; phylum Cyanobacteriota; class Cyanobacteriia; order Cyanobacteriales; family Spirulinaceae; genus Spirulina; species Spirulina subsalsa_A. The sequence continues at coordinate 17,236 of NZ_JAQMTY010000022.1, forward strand.
ATCCCGATCATTGTCACCGGCTTTGAACCCATCGACATCCTCCAAGGTCTCTATCTCTGCATTCAACAACTCGAAGCCGGTCAAGCCACCTGCGAAAACCAATACGCCCGTTCCGTCCAACCCCACGGCAACCCCCACGCCCAAACCCTGATCCAAAAAATCTTCACCATCGTCCCCCAACGGTGGCGCGGCATCGGCGCGATTCCCCACAGCGGCCTAGGGTTAAAACCGGCCTACGCCGTCTTTGATGCCCAACTGCGTTTTGCGGATCTCCTCGCCACCCAAACCCCCGCCCCCGTCGCCACGGACTGCATCAGCGGCGACATCATGCGCGGCGTGAAGAAGCCCCACGAATGCCCTGCTTTTGGGCGAAACTGCACCCCAGAACGCCCCCTCGGTGCGCCGATGGTGTCTTCAGAGGGAGCCTGCGCCGCTTACTATCGCTATCGTCAACCGGATGCGATCGCCTCTTAAGCGTGATATGGCAATCCTATTTGATTCATGAACAGGCAAGGGGCTTAAGCCCCTTGTTGATAAGATTCATGAATAGGCAAGGGGCTTAAGCCCCTTGTTGATGAGGAGATCAGATCTCCGATTGATTTAGGATCGCTCTACAAGGCCAACGTGTTAGGATTGCGTCGAAATTTGACACCTAAAATTCCGGCAGTCTGGCCTGTGGCGATTTGGTAGGATAAACAGTACATCATCGTTAGTCAACAACAGGTAAAGCGCGTGGTAGTCAAGCCAGAATGGTTACGAGTGAAAGCACCGCAACGGGAACGCATCGGCAGTGTGACAGAAATTCTGCGCGATCTTGCCCTCAATACCGTCTGTGAGGAAGCCTCCTGCCCGAATATTGGTGAATGTTTCCACGCCGGAACCGCCACGTTTTTGATTATGGGGCCGGCCTGTACTCGTGCTTGTCCCTACTGCGACATTGATTTTGAGAAAAAGCCTCAAGCCCTCGACCCAACAGAGCCGATCCGACTGGGGGAAGCTGTCGGACGGCTCAAGCTCAATCATGTGGTGATTACCTCGGTGAATCGGGATGACTTACCGGATGGCGGCGCGTCCCAGTTTCAGCGTTGCATCGCTGAAGTGCGTAAAATTTCGCCCCAAACGACGATTGAAGTGCTCATTCCCGATCTCTGTGGCAATTGGGACGCATTACAGGCGATTCTCGCCGCCGATCCGGAGGTGTTGAACCACAATACGGAAACTATTCCCCGTCTCTATCGCCGCACCCGTCCCCAAGGGGACTATGGGCGATCGCTCGAACTCCTGCGCCGCACCCGTGAGCTTGCCCCCTGGACCTATACCAAGTCGGGGATCATGGTGGGGCTAGGAGAAACAGACGAAGAAGTCCGTGCGACGATGCGCGATCTGCGAGCGGTGGATTGCGATATTCTCACCATTGGCCAATACCTCCAACCCTCGCAAAAACATTTGGGGGTTGAAGCATTTATCACGCCAGCACAGTTTGACGCTTGGCGAGAGTACGGGGAGGATCTGGGATTTTTACAGGTGGTGTCGTCGCCGTTGACCCGCAGTTCTTACCATGCGGAAGAGGTGCGCCGCTTGATGCAGGAATACCCCCGCGCCAAAGGGGTGATGCGATCAGTGATGTCTACGGTGCAATAGTGGCAAAAATGCGGCGATTTTCGAGGATTAGCACGCCCTAAACCCAGCAGGCAAGGGGTTAAAACCACCTTGCCCGCGATTAATCATTAATTCGCGCCCACGAGAGCAACTTCAGGGGTGTCGAGGTCTTGAAACAGGGGCGTGCTGAGGTAGCGTTCTCCAAAGCTCGGCTGAATCATGACGATCAGTTTGCCTTTGTTTTCCGGGCGTTTGCCGATCGCGATCGCTGCACAGAGTGCCGCCCCCGTGGAAATCCCGGAGAGAATCCCCTCCTCCCGTGCCAGTCGTCGGCCGTAAGCGATCGCATCCTCATCACTGACCGTCACCACCTCATCAATCAACTCCACCTTCAACACCTCCGGCACAAACCCCGCCCCAATCCCTTGGATTTTATGGGGGCCAGGATTCCCACCCGATAGAATCGGGCTGCCCGTGGGTTCGACTGCGATCGCCTTAAATTCCGGTTTACGCTGCTTAATGACCTCCGCAACCCCCGTAATCGTTCCCCCCGTCCCCACACCTGCAATTAAGAAATCAATCTGGCCCTCCGTATCCTGCCAAATCTCCTCCGCCGTCGTGCGCCGATGAATATCCGGATTCGCATCATTGCGGAACTGTTGCAACATATAAGCATTGGGTGTCGTTTCCATAATCTGCTGCGCCCGCCGAATACAAGCACTCATCCCCCCCGTGCCCGGCGTGAGCTCCAACGTTGCCCCATAGGCCCGCAACATCGCCCGCCGCTCATTACTCATCGTTTCCGGCATCGTCAAAATCAACTGATACCCCTTCGCCGCCGCCGCCATCGCCAGCGCAATCCCGGTATTCCCCGACGTGGGTTCTACTAAAATCGTTTTGCCCGGCTCAATCTCCCCCGCCGCTTCCGCCGCATTGATCATATTGACCCCAATCCGATCCTTCACCGAGGCCGCCGGATTCATGCCTTCAAGCTTGACCACAATATCCGCGACACAGCCTTCCGCCTGAGGAATACGGTTCAAACGCACGAGGGGTGTCCGCCCCACTAACTCAGTCATATTATTCGCAATCTGCATGATTCCCTCCCATTGGGGCACTAAATATAGTACATGATATTCATCTGTCGTCGTGAGTCACGTTTGTCTGATAAATCTTGTAATGTGTAGCGTTTCAACACCTCACGCACACTCCCACAGACATCCTGCCAAATCTCCTCAACCACGGCACTTTCCACCGTCTCCACCAGCGGCTCTTTTTTCTGATGCTCTGTCCCTTCCAGACAATTCACCACATCAAATAGCGTGATTTTCCACGGCTCTTGAATCAACAAATAGCCGCCCTTTGCCCCGCGCTGACTTTGAACAAACCCACCCCGCCGGAGAGTGGCTAATAATTGCTCAAGGTAACGCTCTGGGATCTGTTGTTGAGCGGCAATTTGTTTGATTTGTAAGGGTTCTTGTTGTGGATAGTGACCCGCTAGTTCCAATAACGCGAGCAGAGCATATTCAGTGCGACAGGAAAGTTCCACGACAGTTTAAGGAGTTGGGGCGTTCTGTCCAGTATACCCCTATTCCCCACTGGGGTTTGCAGGATTCACAGTACTTAGCAAATTTGCAGTCTTGCCCCGTAACTAAAACAAAATGGACTGAGTTTGCTCAGTCCATTTTGTGTTTAATCAGCCTATTTAGGAAAGGTCGAAACGCTTAGAACGAGAACGTCGTCCGGAGCGTACCGATGACGGCATCGCTGCTATCCCCTGGGCCTTGGTTCGGATCGGTGAGCCAGATCACACCAGGAGTGATGCTGATGTTGTCGCTGAGTTGGTACTTGTAGAAGGCTTCGATGTGCCAGGAGAAGTCCTTATCAAACAAGGCATTATTAACGTTGACTCCTTCAATGCCCCGCAGGGTGGGTTGAGCACCCCCGAAGATACCGAGGACGCTGCCTTCTTTACCAAGATCAGGGAAAGCAATCCCACCACCGAATGTCCAGATTTCAGCGTCACCCCGGCTGATCAAACGCGCCTGGGTGAGGGAGGCAAAGCCGCTGATGGAAATGCTGTCGCTGGGACGGAAGGCCATTTCAGCCCCGAAAGAGTTGGTCACGGTACCCCGGCTAGTTACCTCACTACCAAGACCATTGTCAAAGAGGCTTGCGGGGTTGTTAGCCAAGCTTGTGCCAACTAAGCCAGATGCAGGAGTTGCACCACTGCCAAAAATTGAGTTAGTGGCGTTGGTAGTTACGCCGTTACTGTTGGTGTAGTTTTCATTGGTGTGGTAGGCGTGAACGAAGGTGAGACCGAGGCCGAAGCGATCGCTCACGTTCGCGTTCAACTGACCGAGCATAGCGTAGTCGCTGTTGATTGCACCTTCAGACGGATCAGAAGCATTCCCGGCAAAGTAGCCCAAGGTCACGGTACTGGGGCCAAGGATGCTTTCGATGGGGGTGAAACCAAAGCTCAGGGCTGCACCCGTGCCGCCACCAATCCGGTAAATCGGGTTTTCCGAGGCAAAGGTCGAGAGTGCGCCGTTGCCGCCGTCGTAGTCTTCAAAGTAGGGGTTGAGGGTAGGAGCAAAGTCACTCCAGATCCCGCCCGTGGCAGCAACGTAGGCTTGGGAGTTCCCGAAGGGGAAGTAATAAGCCAACCAATCTACATTGACGCGGTTGCTGTTGGTAGAGTCACCATTGAGGTTAAAGGTTTGAGTGCCTTCAAAGCCAGTGGTGGAGCCAATCGTGGGCAGAATAGCGAGGTTGCCGGTGGCGAGGCGGGTCACTAACCGGTCTTCGCCGGTGAAGCTGGTGTTGAGTTCGAGGCGAACGCGATCGCCGAACACCGCATCACTGAGGCTATCCACTGCCCCACTTGCATTGCCGGTTCCATCGCTGAAGTCACTGGTGGCGGCAAAGATCACTTCACCCGCTAATTTGGTGGTGGTGGAGAATTGGTGATCTTCAAGGAAGGCGACCCGACCTTCGAGGGCATCAACACGGGTTCCTAATGTCGCTAATTCCGCTTCAAATTCTTGGATGAGGCGTTGCAGGGCTTCAAGATCCGAACGGGTGACAAAATCAGCCGTCGAAGCCGCAATCAAACGCTCAATTTGTTGTAAACAGGCATTTAAGCCCGCTGCAAATTCGTAACGGCTCAGGGCGCGACCACCGCGATAGGTTCCGTTGGGATACCCTTTCAAGCAGTCGTAACGGCGCACAAGGTCATCTAAGGCTTGGTAGGCCCAGTCGTTAGGAGACACATCGGTAAATTGCGCCGCACCGGGTACACCTTGGCCCATACTGCCGTTGGTGTCTTCCGTGCCGTATTGGTTGATCTGATCCAAGACTTCGTCATTGGAAACAGTTTGAGCAACAGCACCGGTGGCCGTTGAGAGGGCGATCGCTAAGCCCAAGAATGCCGGGCTGACGCGGTTCAATGTCCGAAAAAAGTTTGCCATGGTATTTTCTGTCCTCACACCTTCAGTCGAGCTACGCAGTATGCAGATAGATTCACTACTGCGCTTTGTTAGACTACTACATCTTGCCCAACTGTCGGACAAGATTACGCCATTTATTGTAACTGGAATGGATCGGGTTTGCTACTGTTTCGCGGGATGCTGGGCAATTGCCGTCAATTGGCCGATGGGATTGCGATCAATGTGACAAACGGATCGAGTCAGCGCCACGCCTAGATCTCCCATCACAATCCGGGTTGATCATGCCTAGACTAAGGAGGCGATCGCCGCCGCCAGACTAAAGTCCTTTTCAGTCAACCCACCCGCGTCATGGGTCGAGAGACTGACCGTCACTTTATTATAAGAAATGCTGAGATCCGGGTGATGTCCTGCTGACTCCGCCGGTTCGACCAGACGATTGACAAAATCAACCGCAGTAACAAAATCTTGAAACACAAACGTTCTTTGGATCGTATTTTCAACCTGTTGCCAATCGGGAAGCGTCTTCAGGTGCTCTGTGATTGCTGCACTATGTAATAACGATGCCATAGGATATTTACTCAAAAACTACGCCAAATACTATCCGCTCCCACAAGGCGTATGCTTCCAGGAAACATATCAATTGTGGGAGCGGTCTAGAGGGTCTTCGTATGCTGTCATTCTGACTGCTGGAAGGAACTCTGGGATTGATAGACCGTGCTATCAATGACTAGAGAACAGCCCCAGCGCACAGCCGATGATTCTCAGCGTGAAGACCCATGCATTTACTACTATCACTCATGGGCATCACCTCCTTAAATCCTGTTAGGGTTAGTTTCAAAATGAACTTATGGATAAGGTAGCACAAATTTTTAGTTTGGGAAGGGGGTCGTGCTATTAATTTCGTGATCTCTCCTTTTCTCAACCGATCTGTGCTTTCTCTTGCCAAACACGAGAAAGCGGATAGAGTGTCATTCTCTATCCGCTTTCACTGATCTCAGGCTGGATGGGTTGAAAATTAATCTATTCCACAAGCCCAGGACAATCTAGTGTCGTGGCACGTCTTAATCGGTGGGTTACGGCGGATTGCTAGATTGCAGTAATAGTCTGTATTTAAGTCGCCTAACCCACCCTACCATTCAGCATTATTTTAGCTGTGCCGTGGCACTAGAGAGCGTTACCACGCGGTAAAACCTCCTCAGGGAATATAAAACGTTCGTGGGGTTGATCTTGCGGAGCCATCCAGGCCCGCATCCCTTCGTTGAGCAGAATGTTCTTGGTGTAGAACGTCTCAAATTCAGGGTC
>NZ_JAQMTY010000262.1 GCF_028330765.1 Spirulina subsalsa CS-330
ATGGCGTATCTGAAAATGTCTGTGGAGATGATGGGACGGGGGCTTTGCCTAGTTACCAATCTGTGAAGCAGAAACTCTTAGGTGTGAATCTAAGAATCCCCCGTTAATTGCTAAAGCAATCTAACGGGGGAGTATGTCAACGGATCACTTTCCCCCGGTCAGGATAATCTCAGGCATTTTTAGATCCTCAACCCAACGCGCAAAAATCGCGACAAGCGATCGCCGTTTCCGTATTCGCAGTCTGGGGGTGGATTGTACATTTGAGGGCGGGATGATTGGTGAAAAACTGACATTGGGTACAGGGGATCTGATGCATCGTCATGGCGCGTTGTCGAACGGATCGCCCAAACCCCACCAGTTGCCAGACCACAACCCCCAGAAAACTCCAGGCCAGAACCGCAAAAAAACCATGTACCACTTGCCAAAAAATGTCACTCATGACGCATCAGATAACAATTTAACAAGTTGAACCACTTGCTTTTTGTCAAAGGTACGCAGCAACGTTTTTGCAGCAGCAGCAGGTTCGACAGAAATCAAAATTTGGGGAACTTTGGCCGTTGCGAGTTGCTTCAAACCGCTGCTAATCGTGATCTGATCGACTTCGTTGAGGGTAATGCGATCGCTCGCCTGTTTCAACTCTTGGATCACAATCGGAGCCAACGTACGATAGGAAAATTTTGGATTACCGATCGCCTGATAACAATTTTTTGTCAGCCGCTGCCAAATCTTCACCGACGGGGCTAACTTCGACAAGCGGATACAGCGCTTTTGTAACTCCTTCCGTCCGTCAGCACTGGGCTTTTGCTTAAACAGGCGCAGCATTTCCTTAAGCAACACCGTCACATTGTGGCTAAACTTTTCCTGCTCAGGTGCGATCGTCATCGCTGGGGCCGCCGGTCGCTGTCCCAATGGCGGAGCTGACGGAGTCGGGGTCGGAACAGGCGCACCACCGCGAATCAGTTGGTTTAAATAGGCTTCGAGTTCGGCGAAATCCGGGTCAGCGGCGGCGGTAATCTTGTCGGCATCTTCGTCCCGGAGTCCAAAGGGGCTTTCAAGTTGATCGATCAACGTATGGAGGGTGTCGTAGCCCTTTAAAAAGAGGGATTCGAGCTTAGAATCAGCCGGAATATCATGCTCTTTGAGCAGTTTAAAGCAGTCTTCGAGGCGGTGGGCGGTGCGTTGAATGCTGTTATAGCCCAACATTGCTGACCCCCCTTTTACCGAGTGGGCTGCCCGGAATAGCTCATTAATTTCTTCAGGGTCATTAATCACCTTAGCAAGATCCATTAAACCCTCTGCCAGGGTTTCGAGATGTTCCCTCGCTTCTTCAATGAAATATCCTAAGATTTTTTGTTGGTTGGCCGCATCCAAGGCTGGTGTTCCTCCCGAAGGATTGAGTCTGTTGGGGTAAGGGGGCGATCGCCCTTAGTCGTCCGGATTCGGAATAACAATCGGGTCACGTTTGAGTAAATAGGGTCTGAGTCCCGCTGCTTTGGCTCCTTTATAATCGTTTTCTACGCTATCGCCAACGTGCATCGCTTGGTTGGGCGCACAATGGTGTTTTCTCAAGGCCACCTGAAAGATTTTAGGATTGGGTTTGGCCACGCCGCTGACGGAAGACAGGGTAATGGTTTTAAAGTAACTGGTCAATCCAAACACGTCTAAGAGGGCGTAAATCCGGGTATCAAAGTTAGAAATGATCCCCAATTCGATGTCATTTTCTCGCCAAGCATAGAGCATTTTTTTGACATCAGGATAAACAAACCAGGCATCCGGGAGGGCGAAATAGCCATACAGCCGATTGAAGAAGTGATCAAAGTCGTCAAATTGATCCAACACTCCCACGGATTCCATCGTGATCTTGGCAATGTCATACCACCATTGATATTCTCGTTCGGGCAATTCCATCAACGGCGTATCGGGGAAGGCTAAGGGGCTGGCTTGGCTAAAACTTTTGTAAAAGGCTTCGTTGATGGCATCCGATGGGGCCTGAACTTTGAATTCGCGGGCGATTTTGCCATACACTTTGCCCACATTCCCTTGCACCCCGAATAATGTGCCAACGGCATCTAAAAAAATGACTTTCGTTTTCGTCATAGTCCCCTAATTCTGTTGCGCCAATGCGTTAACGAGTGGTTGTGTGAGCCAGTTGAACCCCACCGCCAGTTGATGATTTAAGGTGGGTAATCGATACAGGTAGGCGAGCCGTCGCGCGAGGTAGGCGGCGGGCCCGGTGAGTTGGATGCCGAGTCCGGAGAGGGTGGCTTGATCGACCCCTAAACTGAGCATTTCACCGAGGGGTTGATATCGGAGGGGGAGGAAGGGGCGATCGCACAGCGAGGCCCAAATATTCCACGCACAGTAATCCGCTTGCTGGAGGGCCACTTGGCCGGTGGCGGGCAACAGTTGTCCTTCGGCATCCACACAGTCGGTGGCATCTCCGATCGCAAAACAATCGGGAAAGGCCTCAATTTGTAAGGTTGACTTGACCTGAATCAAGCCTTGGGCTGTTTTGGCCACGGGTAGTGATTGAATGAGTTGACCCACTTCAGTTCCCACAGTCCATAACACCAGATCTGCCGGAATCGTATCTACCTGTTCTTTATACAGTAAAGCGATCGCTTCAGGTTGAACGGATTCAACGGAGGTGCTGAAATCCAGCCAAATTTTGCGGGTTTCGAGGGCGGCGAGGGCGGTTTTGCGGTTAAACGCGGGGGAACCTTTAAGAATGTCTTCACCGCGATCGACAATGCGGATTTTACCGCGATCGCCCAACCGATCCGCCAATTTACAAGCCAACTCCACGCCGCTGTAGCCTCCCCCCACAATCACCACGCGGATCGGGTCGGTTTTGTCCTGTTCAAGCTGGCGTAGTTTCTGTTGGAGGCGGGAGGCATCGCCGAGGGTGCGGAAGGGGAAGGCGTGTTCTTTCACGCCGGGAATGCCATCAACGGGGGTTTTGCCACCGAGGGCAACGACGAGGCGATCGCAGGTCAACGAGGGTTGATCCGCCAATTCAACGGTTTTCGTCGCCAGGTCAATCCCCGTAATCGTGCCTTGTCGAAAGGTGATGCCGGTGTTGGCAAAGACTTCTTCATAGGGCGGGGCCACTTCCCAGGTTTGCATTTCCCCCGTCACGAGTTCATAGAGTAACGGCGAAAACACAAAGCGATCGTTTTTATCGATCAGCACAATTTCCGGACGTGCTGATCCGTTCCATTGCAGTTGATTGAGGCGCAAAGCGGTGTACAACCCCCCAAAGCCCCCGCCAAGAATACCGATACGAATTGGCTGCTTGCTCATTTTTACCGGAGACAGGTTTTCAACTCTTAGGATAAGACACACCGCTAAATCTCGGCCAGGCGATGGGCGACCCTGACCGATTGATCGGGTCGTCTGGAGAGGATCTGACGCAATCCCAGATTCAGATCGGAACTGGCCCAGAGCTTAAACCCTTGGGTTTTCAGGGTTGAACATCCCCTACGATCGCGCTAACCAGGGGGCAGTTTGGTTCCATTGGCCGGTAAAGACGAAATCCGTTAGGGGTTTGCGGCTGCGGGGGGCGGCTTCGCGCTGTTGGAGTTGCTCCGTGGGCAGTTGGCGCAGTTCGCCTTGATAGCCGACGGCGATCGCTGTCACTGGATCATAGCCGGAGGGGATTTGGTAGAGTGCACGGGCGCGATCGGGGTCGAAGCCGCCCATGGCGTGGGTGATCAGGTCGAGGGCGGTGGCTTGGATGGCGAGGTTGGCGATCGCCGCCCCTAGGTCGTGATATCCATGGCGGTTCTCGTTGCCATTGCGGGCAAAGGTGCGCGATGCCACCCCAAGCATCAGCACCGGAGCGGCTTTGGCCCAGGATTGATTACCTTCGACAATGCAACTGAACATCCGTTCAAATTCGGCGGGTTGATCGGCGGTGGCGACCAAGAAAAACCACGGTTGCTCGTTATAACAAGAGGCGGCCCAGCGAGCCGCTTCGAGGAGACTGCCGAGCTTGGCGGGTTCGACGGGGCGAGGGTCAAAGGCGAGGGGACTCCAGCGATCGCGAATCAGGGGATGGATCGGGTAGGTGGTTTCAGTGGGCTTCGGAATCATGGCAGCACCTTTGACTAGCAACAATCAACCATTATGCCAGGAGAACTTGAGGTTCCAGAGCCTGGGTAAAATGGACATACACTTGCGATCGTTGCGCAAACCCGGCACCACTACAGAACGAACAGATGACGAATCCGGCACAACCCTATCACTATACCGATGCCCAAGTTTCCGTTTGGTTACGGGGACTGCTGACCATTGCCTGGGCTGACGGTCATTTTGACCCCGAAGAACAAGACCTGATTACCCAACTCACCCAAGACGATCTTGCCCCCGCCACGGATCTCGGTGATCTCAAACCCATTTCCGCCGCTGAACTGGCCCAAACCCTAGGCGACGACCCCACCACCGCAGAAAACTTCATGCGGACTGCTGTGATGATGGCCCTGGCTAATGGGGTCTATTCCGTCGAAGAGTCGAAGGTGGTGAATGGGTTTCTCGCGGCCCTTGGCTTAGAAGTGGATGCCCTCAAGTCGTTAGAACATACTCTCTACGATCCAGAGAAACATGATCTCCAGGCCGATGATGCGTTTGTGGATGAAGCCTTGACCGAGGAAATCATCAAAGCGAAAACGCCGAAATCTGGCCACCCGCCCAAGCCGGCCATTGATCCCCTCCATCCGGTGCGTGATTGGCTCGATGGGATGGATATGCACGATCCACGGGTGGCGCGATTTATCTGTAAGATGGTGCCGCCTCAATGCCCCTTTGAGCGCGATGTGGTGCTTTTTGGCCACAAAATCGTCCATATTCCGCCGATGTGTAAGATTAATCCGCTCTATGAGCAGTTGATGGGGTTACGGTTTCGGGCGTTGTCCTATCTTGCCGATGACCAGGGCGAGGATATTACTCCGTATATTTAAAAATCACCCCGTATATTGAGGGGTGAACGCGATGAGATGAGGGGGAATGATGAGTCGGATTGGTGTGGTGACAATTGGCCGGAATGAGGGCGATCGCCTCATCCGGTGTCTTCAGTCGTTGCGCGATCGCTTGCCGGACGATGTGCCGATTGTTTACGTGGATTCGGGATCAACGGATGACAGCATGGCCCGCGCCGCTGCCCTCGGTGTGCGCACCATTGCCCTAGATTTGTCAATTCCCTTCACCGCCGCCCGCAGCCGTAACACGGGGTTTGATCGCCTCCTAGAGACTGATCCCAACCTTGACTATGTGCAGTTTTTAGACGGCGATTGTGAATTGATGGCGGGCTGGATTGAGGCCGCGATCGCGCACCTCGACGCGAATCCCGACTGTGCGATCGTCTGTGGTCGTCGTCGCGAACGCTTCCCCGATGCCTCCCCCTACAATCGCCTCGCCGATATGGAATGGAATACCCCCGTGGGCCCCGCCCCCGCCTGCGGTGGCGATTCCCTCGCCCGCGTCAAAGCCCTCCAAGGGGTGAATGGATTTAACCCACGCCTGATCTGTGGGGAAGAGCCGGAGATGTGTATTCGTCTCCGTCAACAGGACTGGACGATTTTTCGCCTTGACGCAGATATGACCCTCCACGATGCGGCAATGACCCAATTTAAGCAATTTTGGAAGCGATCGGTGCGGGGCGGCTGGGCTGTGGCCGAAGGCTATGTGATGTATGGCCAACCGCCGGAACAGTATATGCAGCGGCAATATAAAAGCGGCTGGCTCTGGGGGATCGTGGTTCCCCTGCTGGGGCTGCTCCTCGCCTGGCCCACCCGTGGCCTGAGTCTGCTCCTCTGGTTGGGCTATCCCTATTTGATCTGGCGAGTCTATCGCTATCGTCGCCAATCATTTCGCGATCGCCCCACCCACGCCCGCCTCTACGCCTTTTATACCGTCCTCTCCAAACTCCCCCAAGCGATCGGCCAACTGCAATATTGGCTCACCCAATGGCGCGGCAAACAAGCCACCCTGATTGAATACAAAGGTTGAGGTTAAGCAGAAATTTTATGATCAATGGTGGATTTAAACCCTTCCGTGATGCCGTTGCGGTGGCACAGCGGATTTTGTGGGAGATGGGGCGGCGGCGGCGGAGTCTGGTGTTTTGGGGGGTGTTTCCGCTGTCGGTGTTGATTTTGATGGGGGTGATTTTGGCCGATCGCGCTGAATTGCCTCTGTCCTTGGCGCTGGAATTGGCGGCTCCGGCAACCCTCGTCGGGGCGGCCTTATTTTTTAGCTGCGTCGGTGGTACGGTGGCGACCTTGGTGGCGGAACGGGAACAGCAAACCCTGAAACGGTTGTTTCTCTCGCCCTTGAGTGGGGTGGGGTATTTTCTGGGCATCTGTGGGGCCCAGGGGGCGATCGCTCTCGGTCAAACGGTGCTGCTCTATGGGGTGGCGCGGGGGATGGGGGCGCGATTTGTGGGGGCGTGGTGGTTGGGTGTGGTGATTGTTGGGCTGAGTGTCTTGGCCTATGTGGGGGTGGGGTTTCTGTTGGGGACGCAATTGGCCCGCCGCACGGAGGATGTCAATACCCTGATCGCCGCGTTTGGTGTGCCGTTGCTGATTTTGGGGGGCGCGTTTTTACCAACGATGATTTTCCCGGCATCTCTCCTCACAATCGCCCAATTTAACCCCATCTTTCACATGACCGAGGCCTTAACGGGGGTTTGGGCGGACGGGGCGACCGGGGCAGAGATTCGGGATCATCTAAGCATTTTGGCCGGATTTGCGATCGCCATGCTGATCCTCGGTGGGCTGTCCTATCAGCAGATGCTCCGCCGTGAACGTCGGTTCTAGGGGCAATGGGGCCGGGGGTACGATCGCCCCGATCCCGTCGCCCTAGACATTAAACCGGAACAGCATCACATCCCCCTCCTGCACCACATACTCCTTCCCCTCACTGCGCACCAAGCCCTTCTCCTTCGCCGCCGTCATCGAACCCGTCGCCACCAAATCTTGATAGGACACCGTTTCCGCCCGAATAAAGCCCCGCTCAAAATCCGTGTGAATCACCCCAGCGGCTTGGGGCGCAGTCATACCGGCGATAATCGTCCAGGCGCGGGTTTCTGTTTCTCCCGTCGTTAAATAGGTGCGCAGTCCCAGCAGATCATAGGTCGCTCGGATCAAGGACTTTAAGCCCCCCTCCGTTACGCCCAGGGCATCGAGAAAGTCCGCCGCCTCTTCCTCCGACAATTCCACCAATTCCGATTCCACCTGAGCGGAAATAATCACCACCTTGGCGTTTTCCTGGGTTGCCACCGTTTGCACCGCGTTCACCCAAGCATTCCCGCTGGCGAGATCATCCTCAGATACATTGGTGGCGTAGATGACCGGCTTACGGGTCAGGAGGCCGAGGGATTTAATCAGTTCGGCTTCTTCGGGGTCTAGCTCCACTAGGCGGGCCGATTGTCCCGCATCGAGGGCTGTTTGCAATTTTTGCAGCACTTCGAGTTCAACTTGAGCGTCTTTATTGGCGCGGGCTTGTTTACGGACGCGATCGATGCGCCGTTCAACTTGAAACAAATCCGCTAGGGCAAGCTCCAGATTAATCACCTCGATATCCCGCACCGGATCGACCGAACCCGCCACATGGATGATGTCATCATCATCAAAACAGCGCACCACATGGACGATCGCATCCACTTCGCGAATATTGGCAAGGAACTGATTACCCAGCCCTTCCCCTTGGCTTGCCCCTTTGACCAAACCGGCAATATCGACAAACTCAATGCGAGTCGGGACAATTTGCTTGGATTTGGAGAGATCTCCGAGTACCGTGAGGCGGGGATCAGGAACGGCAACCACGCCGACATTGGGTTCAATGGTGCAAAATGGGAAATTAGCGGCATCGGCCTTGGCATTGGCGACCAGGGCGTTAAACAGGGTGGATTTTCCAACGTTGGGGAGTCCGACGATTCCGGCTCTGAGCATGGTGAGGATTGAGTGGACAGCAAGTGATCACTATATCTCAATCTGCGATCGCTCCTCGCCCCCCACATCCCACCTCTAGGCAAAATGACGGCATTAGTTTTTCGGCTCATTCAGAATAAACTATTCTATGTTGCAATGGTTGCAGGGCGAATCAATTGAGTGCTCGCTCTTCCCATAGTCCATCTCGTTCGGAAATCTGAGGGAAAATTGGTTTAACGGGGTTCACCGTCCTCGTGACTCTGCATTGGCACAGTGGCTAATCATGGAACTCGTCTGCTCTTTCATGAGGAAAATCTAGCGATTTGGGTGCATCTCAGTGAGGCAATCTTGAACCCACCAGATCATTAGTGTTTTTGGGTGATATAGCAATCCTCTTTGATTCATGAACAGGCAAGGGGCTTAAGCCCCTTGTTGATCAGGAGATAAGATCTGGGATTGATTTAGGATCGCTATAGTTTCTGTGACTCCAGTAAAAATTTTAATTTTTGTGGTGATCATGCCCAACTGAAATCTTAAGATAAATCAAAATGCCATATCCAGTTAATATTATATGCAGCGAGTAGGATTTCATGCCGGAATTTAATCCTTCTGACTTTTTAATTTTAGTGGTCGATGATCTCAGTCAGAACTTAAAAATAATGGGATCTATTTTAGATCGCCAAGGGTATCGTGTGACGATTGCCCAAAGTGGAGTACAAGCCATTGACCGTGTTCAAAAATCACACCCGGATCTGATTTTATTGGACTTGATGATGCCTGAAATGGATGGTTTACAAGTCTGTCATTATCTTAAATCTACGCCTGAATTTGAAACCATTCCCATCCTGTTTTTAACGGCAAGCAAAGATAAGGAAGACATTCTCGCTGCCTTTGAAGCCGGTGCTGTGGATTTTATCACCAAACCCTTTATCAAATCAGAGGTCTTGGCTCGGATTAAAACTCAGCTTCAACTGAGCCGCATTCAACAGTCACTTCAAACTCAAAATATTCAACTTGAAAAATTCAGCCATAACCTCAAAACGCTCCATCGTTTAGATACTCGAACCTATGATTCTGTGGCTGCTATTTTTGACGATCATTTAGCGACGGGTTGCCAAATGTTTGGCTTGGCCATGGGTCTGATTACCCGTGGGGAGCGCGATCGCACTCACGTCATTGCCCAAAAAACTCAAAATTCAGCTTTAGCTTTGCCCATGGATTACATCATGGGTCATCTGTCAGAAATTTCTCAAAAAACCTATGCTGTGCTACAGCAGACTCAACCCCAAGACATTGACCCCCTTTCCCACCAGTTGCCCTTTACCATTGCCACTTCTTTCAGTACCCCGATCTGGGTGAATGGTCAACTGTTTGGCACGCTCTATTTCGGAGATGGGGAACGGCGAGGCTATCCCTTTCAATCCCATGAAGTGGATGTTTTGGAGTTAATGGCGCGGGGCTTGGGCAAGTATATTGCGGTGGATCAACTGGAACAGGAGCGGCAAAAAATTTCAAAGCGGAAAGATGAATTACTGGCGATCGCAGGCCATGAATTACGGACTCCCCTCACTTCAATTTCTGCTGCGGTGCGGCTATTGGCAACGGGCAAGCTGGGCGAGTTCAACCCCAAAGGCCAGCAATTAATTGACATCGCCGCGACGAATATCGACCGCTTGATTCGTCTGATTAACAATCTGTTGAACTTAGAACGCTTGGAGTCGGGAGAGTTACAGATGGAAAAAAAGAGCTACACCATTTTGGAACTGGTTGAACAAGCGATCGCCGCCATGCAGCCCATGGCCCAAAAACAAGAAATCACCCTCAACTATCACGAGATTCCAACGACGTTGAAGGTGTGGGTTGATGGCGACCAAATTTTGCAAATTCTAACCAATTTAATCAACAACGCGATTAAGTTTTCTCCGGCCCAGAGTGCTATTACCATTCACACCGAAGTCCAGGATCATCTGGTCAAAGTGCTTGTGAACGATCAAGGGCGAGGCATTGCCCCGGAGCAGTGCGATCGCATTTTTGAACGCTTTAAACAGGTTAAAACCGAGGATCAAAATGTGTATAAAGGCACGGGTCTGGGTTTGGCCATTTGTCGAGAAATCATCCGCCACCACCAGGGGTCTATTTGGGCAGAAAGTGAGGTTGGTCAGGGGAGTACTTTTATTTTCACACTGCCGCAATATTGGGATTAGAGGGGATACAAGCACCGGAGCACGAGGGGCTACTGACCCGCAGCGGGGCAGAGATCAGCGATCGCACAGTGGCCGCAGTCCGGTTTACGCGCCTTGCACACCGCCCGCCCATGGTAAATCAAACGAATTGACCAATTTTCCCATTCCGGTTGGGGGATCAGTTTCATTAAATCCCGCTCGATTTTGACCGGATCGGTCTGTTGCGTCAGTCCGAGCCGGGTGCTCAAGCGTTTGACATGGGTATCCACCGTCACCCCTTGGAGAATGCCGAAGGCGTGGGCGAGGACGACGTTAGCGGTTTTGCGGGCGACCCCTGGCAAGGTGAGCAGGTCTTCCATCCGTTGGGGGACTTGGCCGTTAAACTCGGTGACGATTTTTTGGCATGCGCCTTGGATGTGTTTGGCTTTGTTGCGGTAGAAGCCGGTGGAGCGGATCAGGGTTTCGAGATGGTCGCGATCGCACCCGGCCAACGTTGCCGCATCAGGATAGGCAGCAAACAGAGCCGGGGTGACGAGGTTCACCCGCTCATCGGTGCATTGGGCCGAAAGAATCGTCGCCACCAATAGCTGCACCGGAGATTGATAGGTGAGGCTACAGGTGGCATCGGGATAGAGGTGATGGAGCCGCAGCAGGATCGCGTTGGCTCGTTGTTTGGGGAGCGATCGCGCCATGCTAGGGTCGTTCTTGGAACAGATCTTGCACAATGGCGAGATTCACCGTATCCCGCACAATCAAAAACACCCCTAAGCCCATCAACAGCACAATCCCCGTTTGCATAATGCCATCTTGAATCCGGCCCGGCAGGGGTTTACCCATCACCCCTTCAATGATCAAAAACGCCAACTGTCCCCCATCCAAGGCCGGCAGGGGCAGAATATTGATAATCGCCAGGTTAATACTGATCAGCGCCCCGAATTGAAACAAACTACTCAGGTCAGAATCGGCTAAATTTGCGCCAATTTCAACAATTTTCACCGGGCTAGCCACTTGGCCCGCCGTTTCTTGGAAATTACTCACCAGCGTCCCGAACCCGATCAAAATCAACCGCGTCAAGCGTTGAAACTCCGTCGCACCGCTGCTGAACGCGCCGATAATGCTGGTGCGTTGGCGGGTGATGTTTTGGTTGGGGGAAAGGGTGACCCCAATTTTACCGAGGCCATCCGCGCCCGCTTCCGGGATGATCGGGAGGGTGAGGGTGTCTTGGTTACGGCGCACCGTCAAGGTTAGCTCTTGACTGGGGGAAGCCTGGATCGTTGCCATCAAACTGCGCACGGCTTCGGCTTCAGGGGGGAGGGGGGTTTGATCCACGGCGAGGATAATATCACCGGCTTGGAGTCCGGCTTTTTCGGCGGCGTGAACATCGCCCGTGGTCATCACTTCTGGGACAACCACACCGGGATTGAAATGCACTTCCGGGATGCCGACGGTGGCGATCTGCGTGACGAGGAGCACGTAGGCCAAAATCAGGTTGGCAATCACCCCCGCACTGATCACGATCGCACGATCCAGGAGCGGACGATTGCGCAGCAGGTTCGGGTCATCGGGGGGGATTTCACTATCGGGGTCATCATCGGGAAAGCCGACGAAGCCACCGAGGGGAATGGCGCGGAGGGAATATTCTGTTTGAGGGCCTTGGTGACGGAGCAAGACCGGGCCAAACCCGATCGCAAATCGATTGACATGGATATTTTGCAACCGAGCGGCGGCAAAGTGACCCAGTTCATGCACTGCAATGAGGAGGCCAAGGACGGCGATCGCTGCCAAAACGGACATAGTTTAATTTGTGGGGCTGACTGTACAAAAGACTTCGTGGCCTATTGTGACATATCTTTACGCAGTGGGGCGATGGGCGAGGTCGGGAACGCCCCCATTCCGCACCACTTTTTTGAAAAAAATCCGTATCTAAAATCACTCTTTTCTAGATAAAAGTAACAAACGCTACATTTGGGGCTGATTTTTTCCTACACTAGGAGATGGAAGTTAATTCACTGCAATCTTTGGAGGATATCAAGCCATGCTGAATGCGTATACCAAATTCAATCGCCGCACCCATGACGTAATCAGCCACAGTACAGCGTGGGACTGGATGACGGTGCTTTGTGCCAGCACGATTGTGGCTGTGTTAGTGGTTTTACCCCTGACCCAACTTCGCCAAGAGGGAGTCACTCCCCACGAAGCCACATTATGGCAAACAACCTTGAGCACGCGGGGGGGACGTTAGGCAGGCGACTGGCCGGCTTAACGTGGGGATAATACCGGATTAAAAGCTAAGGTGCGTTCTTCAGCGGTTGCAGGCACTGGAGATCGATTCCCTTGAATGGGGAAGAGTTGCACAGCACAGGCCTTGAGTTCCGGTTGTAATGAAGTGGGGCAGGCGGCGGCATGGGTGAGGATATTCGCTTCGGTATCGTCGCCCCAGAGTGCGCCCCAATGCATCGGTGCAAAGACTGTGCCGGGGGCGATCGCTTTCGTCACCTGAGCAGGGAAGCGGCAGAAGCCTCGGCGCGATCGCACCTCTAACCAATCTCCATCATTCACCCCCAAGGTACGAGCATCGCGGGGGTGAATTTCGAGGGTCGGATGGGGGTGCATTTTGACGATTTTTTCAATGCGGCCGGTGCGAGATTGGGTATGCCAATGGCCGTAGAGTCGTCCCACGGTGAGCACAAAGGGATAGTTGGGATCAGGGGGTTCAGCGAGGCCGCGTGAATGGAAGGCAGCGAATTGGGCGCGACCGTCGGGGGTGTTGAAACTGGCGTTGGTATAGAGTTGAACACCGTGGGATTGGGGTTCGCTGTCCTGGGGGCAGGGCCATTGAATCGGGCCAAAGTCCTGGAGGCGATCGTGATTTAACCCCGTCATATCGCAGGGACGGCCAGCGGTGAGGCGGGTGAATTCGTGATAGACCTCGGCGGCGGTGGTGGCGGTAAACTGCGCCTCAAACCCTAAACGCCGCCCCACTGCGGCGAAGATTTCCCAATCGGCGCGGGCTTCACGGGGCGGCGGACGGAAGGCGGGGCAGAGGGTGACGACGCGCTCAGAATTGGTCATCGTGCCGGTTTTTTCGCTCCATTGGGCGGCGGGGAGGAGGAGATGGGCATAGGCGGCGGTTTCGGTGGGGTAGTAGGAGTCTTGGCAGATGGTGAAGGGCGATCGCAACAATGCCGCTTGAGTCCGTTTGAGATCCGGCATACTCACCGCCGGATTGGTCGCCACCACCCACAACAGCCCCACCTGATCCTGTTCCAAGCCTTGGATCATCGCCCAGGCATCACGGCCCGGCCTGGGCGACATTCGACCCGCTGGCAACCCCCAGGCCTGTTCCAGTTCCGCCCGATGCTCCGGATTTTTCACACTCCGATAGCCGGGCAAAATATGGGCCAGTCCCCCCGCTTCTCGGCCCCCCATGGCATTGGGTTGACCCGTGAGGGAAAAGGGCCCCGCGCCGGGTTTGCCAATATTGCCCGTCATCAGGTGCAGGTTAATCAGGGTGCGCACCTTGGCGGTTCCTTCAGAGGATTGATTGAGGCCCATCGACCAGAGGGACAGCACCCGCTCGGATTTTGACCACCATTGCGCCACTTTTTTCAGGTCGCCGACGCTAATGCCGCAGGCTGCGGCCACAACATCGGGGGGGTAATGTTGGACAATTTCGGCATAGGCGGGGAAATGGCGGGTACATTCATCGATGAAGAAGGTGTCGAGCTTCCGAGACTTGAGGAGGAGGTAGGCGATGCCGTTAAAGAGGGTGATGTCTGTGCCGGGTTTGATGGCGAGGTGAAGGTCGGCTTTGTCAGCGGTGGGGGTGCGGCGGGGATCAACGACGACCATTTTCACTGAGCGATCGCGCTTGTGGTATTTCGCTAAACGGTTGAAGGCGATCGGGTGACATTCGGCCATGTTGGCCCCGACGATGAAGGCGAAATCGGTGGTTTCGAGGTCGTCATAACAGCAGGGCGGGCCATCAGAGCCGAAGCTTTGGGTGTAGCCAGCGACGGCGGAGGACATACAGAGGCGGGAGTTGGCATCGAAATTATTAGTACCGAGACAGCCCTTGAGGAGTTTTTGGGCAGTGTAGTAGTCTTCGGTTTGGAGTTGGCCGGAGCCGTACATACAGATCCCATCGGGGCCGAGATGGTTGCGGGTGGTTTGGATTTGCGCGACGATGCGATCGCAGGCTTCGTCCCAGGAAATGCGCTCAAAGGGTTGATCGAGGCGATCGCGCCCCATTGGATATTCAAGGCGATCGCGCTCCAGGGATTCGGCAATGGTCGCCCCTTTGACGCAGACATGACCGAGACTGGAGGGATGGGCGCGATCGCCCTTCACCCGCCAAATCGGAGTCCCTTGGGCATCACGCAGGGTTCCACGGCCAGGAATCGCAGGCGGTGTTACTTCTAAGCCACAGCCCACACCACAATAGGGGCAAAGCGTGCGATGGGATTCAATCATAGCCAAGTGTAAACGTGAAATTTTAAACGTAAAAATAGGGTCACCGATCAACACCAACAATTGACAGCGCACGAATCATAGCGAATTGCGAAAAGATGAGAACACCACCTCCCCCTTTTCAAGGGGGATTGAGGGGGATCTTCCTCCCCCTTTTCAAGGGGGATTGAGGGGGATCTTCCTCCCCCTTTTCAAGGGGGATTGAGGGGGATCTTCCTTTTCAAGGGGGATTGAGGGGGATCTTCCTCGTGGTGATGGAAACCGCTATATTTCGTGACAACCCGTCAATTGTTGAAGCATCTATAGCAGTAGTCAATATTGTTAGGACAGGCAAGGGGCTTAAGCCCCTTGTTCCTAGAGATCCCCTTGTCCTAAGCAACCTGACTACGGCTATAAACGAGCAGTCTAGAGAATCCGAGCCGATTGATCATCCGGCAACGAAGCGGGATGACCATGGGCGGCCACCACTTCCGCTTCCCCTTCATGGAATTCTGCGAAGGAGCCTTGGGGTTCTTCCAAGATAAAAAAGCAGAGGAACGCCACAATCAAACTCGCCACGCCGAGGATTTGGAAGAAGATCACATTGGCTTGGTCAATAATCGCCGGGCCAGCTTCAGCCCCGCCCCCTAACCACACCGGCAACATACTCAAAATTGTCAAGTATGCCACCGCCCCCACGTTGCCGTAAGCTCCGACATTTCCGGCAATTTGCCCAGTGACGCGGCGCTTAATCAACGGCACGATCGCAAAGGTCGAACCTTCACCGGCTTGGACAAAGAATGAGCAAGCCATCGTCATCACCACCGCCAAGATAATCATCGGCATCTGAGAGAGTCCAAGGGAATCCCGCAGGGAAGGAATGCTACTCATCACCAGATAGCCAATCCCCATCCCGAAGGTCAGAATCGCCATCGTATTTTTCCGGCTTCCCAAACGGTCAGAAATTAAACCACCACCGGGACGCGCCACCAAATTCACAAAGGCATAGCTCGCACCGAGCAATCCCGCCAAGGCTTTATCCAGCCCAAAGGTTCCTTCAAAGAACGCCGGCAGCATGGAGACAACGGCTAATTCAGACCCAAAGTTAACAATATAGGTGAGTTCAAGGATCGCCACTTGCTTGAACTTGTAGCGATCTTCGGGGGCATAATGTTTGCGGCCGGCGAGGAGGTCTTTGTTCACTTCCCAGCAGTTATAGGATTGGAAGAGATACAAACCCACCAGGGCGACCCAGGCAATCATCATGCCCGTGGGGGACAGGAAGTTCACTTTTTGCAAGCGCCAAGCCAAGACCATCAGAATCCCGGTGAGGGGGGCATTCATGGCCATCAAGAGCCAGAAGTCTTTCACCGTAGTCACTTCGATGCCACGGGCACTTTCGGGGCGTTGGTAGACTTTACCGGGGGGGGTGTCGGTGACGTTGAAGAAGTAGAAACAGCCGTAGATAGCGGCGATCGTGCCGGTGGCGGCGATCGCACCGCGCCAGTTCAACACTTGACCCGTGGCCAATTCAAAGGAACCGGGGAAAAAGCTCAACGCGCCAGCAACAACCACCAGAGTTAAGGCCGCGAACGCAGAGCCAAAGTTACCCCAACCGCCGTAGATCCCTTCGGCGAGACCAATTTCTTTCGGGGGGAACCATTCCGCCGTCATCCGAATGCCGATCACGAAGCCCGCACCGACGATCCCCATCAACAGGCGACCTAACACCAGTTGATTGAAATCCCCTGCGGTTGCGAAGAGCCAGCAGGGGATCGCTGCGTACACTAACAAGGCTGAATAGGTTAAACGGGGGCCATATTTATCTAAGAGCATCCCGATGATGATCCGGGCCGGAACGGTTAACGCCACATTACACATTAGTAATGTGCCGACTTGCCCTTGGGCGAGGTCAAATTCTTCCTTAATGGTGGTCATTAAGGGAGCCATATTGAACCACACCACAAAGGAGAGGAAAAAGGCAAACCAGGTTAAATGTAAAACGCGATATCGATCCCGAAAAGACAGTATTTCTGTGAGCATTGCAATGATAAAAGTTAGGCGAAACAGCAACAAAAATAGAGAGAATCAACGAGAGGATTAATCTCCCCCATTTTGAATCAATGACTGTATTCAAAATGGTTGGTGTTGATGTTCTTTAGCATCACATTGTTATTTGAGATATTTCGTGTTTTTTGATACAAAAAAATAAACAAAATGCAATTAAATCATCACTTTTTATTTAAGATCGCATACCTTTGAGCCTGTCTTAGCCGCAAAATTGCAGACAAAAAAAAATCAGACCAGCGGACTGATTTTTGTCGAATTCAGGAAAGAGTAATGGGGGTGAGATTAGAGTGCGATCGCCGTGGATCAAAGGCCTGGTTGACTGACAAAATTAGCCAGATCCCGGCAAGCCCTCACCCTAGCCCTCTCCCTAGCTAATCCTGTAGGGGTTTGGAAAGAGCCTGAGCCCCCTGCTTAGCAAAGAAGAAACGCTCAAGGGCAGTCGCCAGAACTTTGACCCCAGGCAGAGGTTGCCTCTGGGAAGGAGCAAAACTCACTAACTTCGCTAACACCAAAGTAGCCTGTCGTAGAGAGTCAACAGCTTGACCCGAGAGGAGACATAAAAGCCTCAGTTCATCGGCATCAAACATCGTCTGAGCCGACTGCTCAGGGTCTTGACGGAGGGCATAAGTCAGCCCCAGAATCCGCCATG
>NZ_JAQMTY010000023.1 GCF_028330765.1 Spirulina subsalsa CS-330
AGACAAGCAACCGCCCCAGATTGGGGTCTAACAATGCTTAACGCCTGTCCATTCAGGTCGGCAAGCCCTGCCGCCATAATATTTACACTGGCATTCACATCTCGGTCTTGTTCTGCACCACAGTTGAGGCACAGTACCGACTGCACAGAGAGATCCAATTTCCCCCACCGATAACCACAGCAGGAACAGACCTGCGAGGTGGGTTCCCATCGGCTGATCACCCTCACCTCTCGGTCTTGGATCAGGGTTGCCTTGGCTTCACACATGGTTCTGATGTCTCGCCAGCCAGCCCGACTAATTGCCCTGGCTAGACAGCGATTTTTCACCATTCCGGCAACGTTGAGATCCTCTAGCACCACGACGCTGTTTTCTCGCACCAAACGGCTCGCTAGCTTTTGGTTGGTATCCTTACGGATATTCCGCTGCTTTGCTGAACTGCGAGCGATCGCATTCCGCAACGACTCACGCCGCCTTGACCCTTTTATGGCCCTGGCTAATTTGCGTTTACCTTTGCGAATCTTTCTGTCCAAGGTGCGGGTGTCCCTCGCCTTGACCTTTTCACCTGTGCTTAATGTGGCGAGGGTTTCTAGGCCCAGATCTACGCCGACCCCTTGGTTTTTGGGTTCGACGGTGACAGGCTCCACCTCCACCACAAAACTGAGGAAATATCGACCCGCGCAGTCCTTGAGCACCGCTACCGAACTGGGTTCAGAGGGTAGCGGCCTTGACCACTTCGTTTTGAGTTTGCCAATCTTGCGGTGCGACCCCGCGTCGGCGAAAGACGCAAGGGAACGCGCACCAAGACAGGCGAGGTAAACTTTCCCTGCCTTGATCGAAAATCCCCGCTGGGTAAAACGAGCCGATTGACGGTTGAGCTTCTTTTTGAATCGAGGAAAGCCAACTCTTGACCCCTTTCGCTTCCTGCTACGGGACTCGAAAAAGTTTTTGAGGGCTGTCCCCAAGTTAATCACCGATTGCTGTAAGGCGACAACCGACACACCTGACAACCAATTTCGGGCAGGATCTTGCTTGGCTTGGGTAATGACTCGGCGTTGCAACTGGGCATTACTGGGCCATTTTTCACCCTGAGGAATCGCCTTAATCAGAGCCAGGGCATCGTTCCACACCACACGACAACATCCGAACAGTTTGGCTAGTTCGGTTTGCTGACCTGGGGTGGGATAGATTCTGTACTGATATCGGCTTTTCATGGTGCTAGGATACCAAAGATGGAGAAGATTGGAGCGATAAACTCCAGCAGCAAAGCCGCCCTAGAAGGGCGGGGCTTCAGACCCATTAGTTTTGGTGAAGCGTTATTGAGTGGAGGGGACATCATTGCATGGATAAGGGTAAAGTTCTCGCGATTATTACCGGTGCGATTTCGGTCATTCTGGCCGTGGGCTATTTGTTACTGGTGGAATTGTTAGATCTGCGGGGGGAAATGATTCCGGCCCCGATGGATTTAGGGATGTTGTGGAGGATGGGGTAGACGATGACACGCTATGCCGTGGTGGGAACGGGGGCGATCGGGGGCTACTATGGTGGCCGGTTGCAGCGGGCAGGTCATGCAGTGCATTTTCTGGCCCGCAGTGATTACGACCATCTCCAAACCCAGGGCCTGCGGGTGGATTCGGTCTATGGCGATTTTCACCTGCCGACGGTGCAGGTGTATGCTGATCCGGCGCAGATGCCGCCCTGTGAGGTGGTGCTGATCGCCCTCAAAGCGACGCAAAATCAACAGCTAGCCAAGATCCTGCCGCCGTTATTGGCTCCCGATACAACAATTTTAGTGCTGCAAAATGGCCTGGGGGCTGAGGTGGAATTAGCGGCCCAATTTCCCCAAAATCCGATTGTGGGGGGGCTGTGTTTTATCTGTTCTAACAAGGTGGGGCCGGGTCATATTCGCCATTTGGACTATGAGAAGGTGGCGATCGCTCAATACGGCCCCGACTATGCCCCCTGTGGGATTACCCCGGTGTTAGAACGCATCCATGGCGATTTTGACCAGGCTGGGATTGAAATTGTCATGCAGCCGAGTTTGCTCCAAAGTCGTTGGGAAAAACTGGTGTGGAATATTCCCTATAACGGCTTGTCGGTGGTGTTGGCTGCCCAAACCAATGCCCTGATGGAACATCCCCCGACGCGCCAACTGGTGGAAGACTTGATGGCGGAAGTGGCGATCGCAGCCGCCGCCTGTGATTGCACCATTACCCCCGAATTCCGCCAAACCATGCTCACCCACACGGAAGAGATGACCCCCTACCTGACGAGCATGAAACTCGATTACGAAGCGGGGCGACCCCTGGAAGTGGAGGCGATCGTCGGAAATCCCCTCCGTTGGGCGACGGCACGGGGCGCGATCCTCCCGAAAATCACGATGCTCTATCAACAATTGCAATTTTGCGATCAGCGCGATCGCACTCCCTAATTCCCCCAGAACAGCGAGCCGCGTGATGATGTGCCGGGAGATTAGGGCCTCGGTTCTCATCAGGGTGCAGAACGTTGAGGCTTAGGATGCAGGGGTTTCAGCCAATGATGATAAACACCGTAGGCTAAAAACAGCACCAGACTGCCCTGAAGCATATACATGGAATTGGAAATCCATGGGCCCTGATTCATATAGTAAAGCTGTGTCGGAAATTGCCGCAAATCACCGCCCAGATCACCAATTTTGAGCCATATTTTTGACATCAACACTGACAAAACTAATGCTTGGATTGATTGTCGCATCGTCCAGTTTTGAGTTTCTAAATATTGAGCCAAAACTGCGGCAAGAATCGGAATAACATTTATTGACATACTCCCCCACTAAACCCTACGGGCTATAGTGGGAGATTCTGAACAGCCAGTTACCTGACCATTTATCCACTCAAACAACGAGAGTTGCAGAGGGTTGCTAGGCTCAACGACTAACGCCATTGATTTATCCTG
>NZ_JAQMTY010000263.1 GCF_028330765.1 Spirulina subsalsa CS-330
GGCCTCGTCTGCGTTTGATCCCCCTAAATCCCCCTTTTTAAGGGGGACATTTTTGCGTTCCCCCCTTTTTAAGGGGGACTTTTTTGCGTTCCCCCCTTTTTAAGGGGGACTTTTTTGCGTTCCCCCCCTTTTTAAGGGGGGCTAGGGGGGATCGAGAGAAGGTGAACATCGCTAAGAGCAGTTTGTGTATAAGCAGTAGCCCCTAGGGAGAGGGCTAGGGTGAGGGCTTTCCGGGATCTGGCTAATTTTGTCAGTCAACCAGGTTGTTCCCTCAGATCGGATCGTGAGTGAGTTTTAATGAAAGCATTGGGATTGGGTTTTGATCGTTGATGCTGTTTTACAAGATGTGCCTATGGCTGCCTCCCTGCTCCACAATCGCTACGGAATTACCCGCACCTTGACCACCGGCTTGCTGCATCAGCAGTATTTAGCCGAAGATTTGCAGCGGCCCGGCAATCCCACCTGTTGGGTGCAGCATTTCCGCCTCAACGCGACCCATCCCACGTTACTTCAGGCGGCGCGAACCCTGTTTCAGAAGGAAACCAAACGCTTGCAACGGTTGGGACAAAGCCCCTATATCCCTACGGTTCAGGCGGCGTTTGAGGAGGAGCAGGAATTTTATCTGGTGCAGGATTGGCAACCGGGGCGATCGCTCCTCGAACAATTGGACACCAGCCCCAGGCTAGAGGCCAGTGAGGTGATTCGCTTGCTACAGCAATGGTTGCCCATTCTCACCGTGGTCCATGATCAGGGCCTCACCCATCGCAACTTGAGTCCGGCGAGTTGGCGTTGGAGTGAGCGCGATCGCCATTGGCTGTTAACGGATTTTGGCGGTTTGGCCCAGTTGGGCCTGTTGCAACTCAATGGCCAGGGTAAAGTGACGCTGCGGCAGCGGGTCGGGCAACCGGGCTACAGCCCCCCCCAATGGCAGGGTAAAATCACCCCGGCTTACGATCTCTACAGTGTGGGGGTGTTGGCGGTGCAGCTTTTAAGGGGCTGCGACCCCGAAGCGATTGATCTCGAAGGGATGGATCTCGATGGGATGTTCAAGGAGGGCGATCGCCTCCAAACCGTTCTCCAAGGTCTGCTGCAATTCACCTATCCCACCGCCCAAGATGCCCTCCAATGGCTCAACGGCACTGCCATGACCATCGCTACCTGGGACGAGGACGACGATACCCCCGCCGCCACCGTTGCCCAAACCGCATCCACCGATACCCCTGCCACCACCGCCAACCAAAAAACCGCCGTCCTCAACCCCACCGATCCCCCCAAACCGCCGCCCCCACTCTTCTCCCCCTCCCCCCCAGCGGATCTGATTGGGCAACGCTACCGGATCATCCGGCAACTGGGCGATGGGGGGTTTGGGAAAACCTTTCTCGCCGAAGATGAGCAATTTCCCGGCCGGCCGCAATGTGTGGTGAAACAACTGCACCCCTACCGCACCACACCCCAAGCCTTGAAGTTAGCCCGCCGCCTCTTTTTCAGTGAAGCGGAAGTCCTCAGCCAACTGGGGCAGCATCCGCAGATCCCGCAATTGCTCGCCTATTTTGAAGAAGATAGCGAGTTTTATCTGGTGCAGGACTATATCGAAGGGCAGGATATTGATGCCGAGTTACACCCTGGCAAAACCTGGAGCGAGGTCAAGGTAACGCGCCTGTTGCGGGAGGTCTTGGCCATTTTAGAGTTTGTCCATGGCAAGAATGTGATTCACCGGGATTTGAAACCGGCCAATATTCGACGGCGCACGACGGGGGAATTGGTGCTGATTGATTTTGGGGCGGTGAAGCAAATTGGCGAACAGGTAGAGCGTCAGGGGAAAACGAATATGACGGTGGCGATCGGCACGCCAGGCTATGCCCCCAGTGAGCAAACCCAAGGGAAACCCCGGCTCAATAGTGACCTCTATGCCTTGGGCATGATTGCGATCCAGGCGTTAACGGGCGTTGAGCCGGAACATTTACCCGAAGATCCCCAAACTGGGGAGGTGCTGTGGCACGATCGCATCCAGCAAAAAAACATGAATCCAGCCCTGCGGGATATTTTGGATCGCATGGTGCGCTACGACTTTCGGCAACGCTACACCACGGTGGCGGAGGTGTTGCGGGATCTCGATGGGATCGGGTCGCGGCGTTCAACGGTGATCCGCCCGATTCAAAAACTGAATCAAAAAAAAGTACCGCCGGCGGCGACGATCGCGATCGTGATTGCCGTTGTGGTGGCGACGTTGGTGTTGTTCTACAGCGTCGCTGTCCATGTGATTCGGCAAATCACCCAAACCGCCACCCTCTCGAATGCCGACCCCGCGATCACTGCCCCCCAGGATACGGAAGACCCGTCCGACGCACCGCTGCCGCAGCTTCCGGCTCAACTGCGTTCCTTTGATTTTGCGATCGCCGCTGCCACCTACAGCCCCGCCCTCGATCGCATCGTCATGATCCCCACCAACGCCAACCAACTGCACCATTACAGCCCCCTCTCCCAACGCTTGCAAACCATCCCCCTGCCAAACAGCCCCCGCCTCGTCGTCGTCGATCCCTCCGGGCAACTGGCCGCCGTGGCCAATGGCAATCAATTGACCCTCATTAACCTCCAACGCAACCAAATTGAAAACCAGATCATGGTCGCCGGACAAATTCATGATCTCGTCCTCACCGCCAATCGCTGGGCCTATGTGTCCAGCACCGACAACCCCAGACTGTGGGGGATTAACCTCAACACCAACGAAGCCGCTCGCCTCGAAACGGCCGGCCTCAGTTTTGCCGAAAGTAGCCTCACCCTCCACCCCAACGGCCGCACCCTCTTAGCCCTGAGTCGGGGGGGGAAACAGGTGCAAGTGGTGGATTTGTCCCAGGGGGAGCCGGTGGTGCGGGGACGCTGGCAAGGGGCCGGGGATCAGAGCGTCGGCGATCGCCTCTGGATCACCCAAGACGGCCGCCGGGCCGTGAGCGATCGCGGCTTCTCATTCCCACTGCCCAGCCTCCAAGGCAATCAAACGATGCAACCGAATGCGATCGGCCTCCAAAACACCAACCCCCTCCCCCATCGCTTCTCCCTCAGCCCCCCCCTCCTCGCCCTCGACGGCGACCCCGCCAATCAACTCATTCAACTCGATCCCCAAACCCTCGCCCGCCGCCAAGCCTGGCAACTTCCCCCCCTCACCGCCGCCGGCAACACCACCCCCCTCACCGGGCAATATCTCTTCGTCAACCCCCGCAACAACGAATACTACATCCTCGCCCAACCCAGCCCTGGAACCGGAACCGTCCTCCTCCAAGGTCAACTCACCCCATAGCACATCATCCCGTTGATTTTATTGTTTGTTGAATTTATGTGAACCATAACGAAAAATCATCACACAACCTTAAGAAATATTAAAAAATCAGGACAATTAATGGGAGAATGAACCTGTTTCTGTAGCGCATCACTCCGCGTTGAACCCTCACCTTGAATCCTGAATGACTGAATCATTTCCGTGGCTCACCACCATTCTCGCCCTACCCTTCGTGGCGGCCCTCCTCGTTCCCATCATCCCAGACAAAGACGGCAAAACCCTCCGCTGGTATGCTCTGAGCGTTGCTCTCATTGATTTCGCCCTCATGTGCCAAGTGTTTTGGCAACATTACGATCCCGCCCAATCCGGTTTCCAAATCGTTGAAACCTTTAACTGGATTACCCCCCTCGGTATTCATTGGACGGTATCCGTCGATGGCATTTCCGTTCCCCTCGTCCTCTTAGCCGGATTTGTCAGCACTCTTGCCCTGCTCTCCGCGTGGCAAGTAGACCGCAAACCCCGCCTTTTCTACTTCCTAATGTTGGTGCTCTATGCCGCCCAAATTGGGGTCTTTGTCGCCCAAGACCTCATTTTGTTCTTCATTATGTGGGAACTAGAATTAGTGCCGGTGTACTTGCTCGTCTGCATTTGGGGCGGGCCCAAGCGGCAGTATGCTGCCATGAAATTTTTACTCTATACCGCCTTGGCCTCAATCTTTATCCTCGTGGCGGGTCTGGCCTTGGCGCTCTATGGTGGTGGGCCACTGAGTTTTGATCTGGTGGATCTCGGCTTGAAGGAAATTCCCCTCACCTTGGAAATTCCCCTCTATTTGGGCTTGCTCGTTGCCTTTGGGGTGAAGTTAGCCGCCTTCCCCTTCCATACCTGGCTTCCCGATGCCCATGGTGAAGCCTCGGCCCCGGTGTCGATGATCTTGGCGGGGGTGCTGTTGAAAATGGGAGCCTATGGCTTGATTCGGTTCAATATGGGTCTGTTGCCCGATGCCCATATTTATTTTGCGCCGCTGTTGGTGACGTTGGGGGTGGTGAATATTGTCTATGGCGCGTTGACCTCCTTCGCCCAGATGAATATGAAGCGCCGCTTGGCCTATTCGTCGGTGTCCCATATGGGGTTTGTCTTGATTGGGATTGCCTCATTTACGGATTTGGGGATGAGTGGGGCGATGCTCCAGATGATTTCCCACGGCTTGATTGCGTCGGTGTTGTTCTTCTTAACGGGGGTCACCTACGATCGCACCCACACCCTGACCCTGGATGACATGGGGGGCATTGGGCGGTTAATGCCGAAGGTCTTCGCCCTCTACACGGCCGGGGCCCTCGCTTCCCTCGCTCTCCCTGGCATGAGTGGTTTTGTCAGTGAGTTGGCGGTCTTCTTGGGCATTGCCACCAGTCCGGCCTATAGTTTGACGTTTCGGGTGGTGATTGTTTTCTTGGCTGCGGTGGGGGTCATCCTCACGCCGATCTATCTGCTCTCCATGGTGCGGCAGGTGTTTTACGGATCGTTCTACGGCTCGAAGATTATTCCCGCCTGCGATATTGCTGACCCTGAACTGCGGCGCGATTTCACAGAGAACCAAGCGGCGGTCTGTTTCGGGACGGATTGCGTCCTGCCGGGTGAGTCGGTGTTTGGCGATACTCGCCCCCGTGAAGTGATGATTGCGGTGAGTTTTCTGGCGTTGATTATTGCGATCGGCTGCTATCCGAAGCTGGCCACCTCGATCTATGACACCAGCACCACAGCGGTGAATGGTGCGATGGTGGCCACCTATGAACAGGTGCAGGCCGGGGCGACGGCGATCGCAGAAGCAACGATTCTGCCCCATCCTTAACCCAGCCAATTGGCTAGGAATTGCCGGGAATTGACCGCAAAAAAGGGGCTTCACGCCCCTTTTTTGCGGCTTGATGCTCAACCTTAAAGTTAAGCCTCGCAGCGTTAAGCCCCGCTATCGAGTTCCGCCTGGCACACATCCAACAGATGCTGCACCGCTGCGATGGGGCGCACGGGATCAAAGGCGGGGTCTTGTTCGATTTTGTGGAGGTAATGCTGGGGGTCGCGTTGGATCGTGGGTTCGAGCATCCGGATGACTCCGATCCCATCGCCGAGCATGCCGTAACAGAGGGCGATCGCATACCACACCGTCTCATCATCGGGAGCGATCGCCCACAACTGCCGAAACACCGACAACGCCGCGTAGGGATGCCCCATTAACCGCAACAAATCCCCCTGCTGATAGACAGCCCAATAGTCATCGGGTCGCAGGCGTAACGCCTCACCATAGGCCTGAAAAGCAGCCTCATAGGCCCCACTTTGGCGCAGGGCATCCCCCCGCCGATACACCGTCCAATAGTCATCGGGTCGCAGGGTCAACGCCGCATCAAAACAAGCGATCGCCTCATCAAATTGCCCCGCCAACCGCAACGCCTCCCCCTGCCGGTAGCAACTCCAATAGTCATCGGGATTGGTTCGCCGCGCTTGGGCAAAATAATGGGCCGCCTGGGGATAATTCTCCAAATCCTTGAGGGCAATATAGCCCAAGCTATACCAAGCCCAATAATCATCGGAACGGGCTTGGGCCGCCGCGTGATAACAATGCATCGCATCTTCATAATCGCCCAATTCTTCGAGAATCGTGCCCTTGCGATACCAGCCCCAATAGTCATCCGGCTTATGTTCCAGGGCTTTTTCATAGCAAAACAACGCATCCTGATACCGGCGCTGATCATGGAGGGCGCGGGCCTGTTGATACCAGCCCTGATAGTTATCGGGACGCGCTTCGAGGGTGCGATAGATGGGGTGATTCATAGGGAAGGGCGGTGAAGCGATTCAGAGGATGACTAAGGTGATGAGGAATCGGGCTGCATTATTTTAGAAGATTTCACCGGAATTGAGATGTGTTGTATGATTCAGTGGCGAATTGAAACCACTTCATAATTCGTTAAACTTACGCCATCTGTGGGGCGATTTTTGGAAAGGAAGGGCCTAGAATAGGGAGGAGTCCCGATTCGCCATCAATCAGCCACTGAACCATGAGCGCAGTTCTAAACGTAAGCCAACAAAATTTGGGTGCCGAAGACGTTGTGAACTTGTTGACTTCACCGCAAGTTCTGCCCCATTTATTACGAGAATTGACCATTGAGCGTGCGATCGCAGAGATAGACTACAGCGACGCAGAACTGACTCAATGCTGCGAGGCATTGGCGAAAAACCCCCAATATTTCAACGTGGCCCCGGAGCAGATTCGCCGCATTGCCCCGCGTCAGTTGAAACTACAAAAATTCAAACTCGCCGCTTGGGGGAATCTCGTTGAAGCGGATTTTCTCAATCAACAGGAACGCTACGACCAAGTTCTGTTTTCCCTGATTCAAACCGACAATCTCGAAATCATCCAGGAACTCTATTTCCAGCTGCGGGAAGGGGAAGCGGATTTCGCAGAACTGGCCACCCGCTATTCCCAAGGTCCCGAAGCTCGTACCAATGGCCTCGTGGGGCCCCTAGAACTGCATAATCTCCATCAAAAATTGGCGCAGATGTTGCGGATTAGCCAGCCGGGCCAGGTGTCGCCGCCGTTTCGGGTGGATCAATGGGTGGTGATTGTGCGTTTGGAACGCTATATTCCGGCGCAGTTTGATCAGGCTTTGCGGCAACGGTTGCTGGATGAGCGGTTTGAAACCTGGATGCGCCAGGCGATCGCTCAACAGGCCGACGTGATTCAGATTCCCGATCTGCTCAATCTCCCCGCTGGGGCGGCTCCCGCATCCCTGCCCGCTGTGGCTCCGGCGACGGAAGCGGCTCCCGCTCCGACGGAACCGCAGGCGATCGCGCCCCTTCCCAGCAGTATTGACGAAGAACTCGAACCCCCCCTCTACCCTGAAAATTCCCCCGCCGCCGCGAAAGCACCCCAAAACGCGGCCCCGAAATCCCTCCCGGTTCCGGCGGTGAATCGCCTCGATCGTGATCCGAGCAAGCGCCGCAGCCCCCGGTTTACCGAAGCGGTGCTGATGTCCCTCGTGCCGTTGGCGTTGGGGGGGTGGTCTTTAGCGGCCCTCTTTGGTTTCGGTTCGGACTCGGCACCGGAGACCACGGCTCAACTCGCTGAAACGGCGAACTCGCCCACGTCATCAACGGCGATCGTTGCCACCACCCAAGCCAACGCCCAAAAAGAAGCGTTCCGCAATGCGGTGAACCATGCTAATGCAGCAGTGGAGGCGATTCCCAAGGCGAGAACGGCGGCGGATTGGGATGCGATCGCCCACCATTGGGAAACCTCAGTGGAGTTGATGCGGGCGGTTCCCGTCGATGACCCTAACTACGCCCAAGCCCAAGATAAGGTCATTGAATATCAAGGTTACGAAGAATACGCCCGCCAGCAGCAAGGGAATTCAGATCTCGCCTTTTATACGGCGGTGCGGGATGCAGAAGAGGCGGTTTTGATCGGTCAAAGTGCCCAGACTCATCAAAATTGGGATAAGGCGGTACGCGCTTGGGATCAAGCTGTGGTCTCGATGGAAGCGGTTCCTGAAGACAGTCAGTTCTACGGCGTGGCTCAGGAAAAAGCGATCGAATATCAAGTGTATTTAGAATATGTGAAGCGGCTGCGGGACAACACCGAGACGATCGCATTTGAGGTGCAAATCCAAGGCCGTGATACGCAAGAAAGGGTCGCTCTGCCGCTGTCACCCTCCAACAGTTCAGAGTTGTCGGACGGTGATCGGCTGCCGGCGGATCGAGAAGTTGATGGAGATGATCCCCAAATTGATGCTTCACTAGAGGGGGCAGACGCGGATTCAGCGGCTGTGGATTAACCCTTCGCGCCGGGAGTCTGATGGCTCCGGTTCACCTTCTGACGATGACTGTGATTTCTCAATCCTTGGCGGCGATCGCCACAACGCCCGCTGCCATTCAAACCCTTTTGCCCCTCTGTCGTGAACAGGGTTGGCCGCTCTTCGTGCCGCCCCACCTCGCGACGGAATTCCCCCTGCAATCCTACGGTGCGGGGTTGCGCGATCGCCTCCCCAGTCTTTGGCAGGACTATGACGGCCTGATTTTTGCCCTCGCCACGGGGGCCGTGGTGCGTCTCATTGCGCCATGCTTAACTGACAAAGCTACCGACCCGGCGGTGCTTGTGGTTGATCCCCAGGGCAAGACTGTGATCAGTCTCTGCGGTGGCCACCAAGGCGGGGGCGATCGCCTCGCCCAAACTCTCGCCCATTATTGGGGCGCGACCCCGATCATCACCGGCGCATCCCATGGTCAACAGATGCCAGCGGTGGATCTGTGGGGGGAACCCTGGGGCTGGCGACGGGGGGCGGGGGATTGGACGGGGGTGAGTGCAGCGATCGCCCGTCCGGCGGTGGTTCATGTCACCCAAACCAGCGGCGCGACCAGTTGGCGCGACAGTCTTCCCCCCGATCATCCCCTGACCTTCGCGCCAGACCCCACCGCCGCCGCCCAGGTTTGGATCGACTATCGCCCCCACCCGGCTCATCCTGAAACCCCCACGGTGCAATGGTATCCCCGCGTCCTCTGGGTGGGGATGGGGTGTGAACGGGGCACGAGTTTGGCCGTGATCACGGCGGCATTAACGCAAGTGTGCCAAGACTTTAACCTCGCCCCCGATGCGATCGCTGGCCTTGCCAGTATTGACCTCAAAGGGGACGAAGCCGCGCTCCTCGATCTCTGCGCTGCCCGTGACTATCCCTTCCGCACCTTTGCCGCCGCCACCCTCGCCGCGATCGCTGTGCCCAACCCCTCGGACTATGTCGCCCAAACCGTCGGCACTCCCAGCGTCGCCGAAGCTGCCGCCCTCCAGGCCAGCGGGGCCGCTGAGTTACTCGTCCCGAAACAGGTGATCAAAGTTGAGGGCGAAGGAGCCGTGACGATCGCGATCGCCCGCTCGGCCACAGAATACACGGGCCGCATCGGTGCGATCGCCCTCGTCGGCATGGGCCCCGGTGCTCTCAGTCAGATCACCCCCGCCGCCCAAATGGCCATCACCGCCGCCGATGTCCTGATCGGCTATTCCCTCTACCTCGACCTGATCGCGCCCCTCCGCCGTCCCGGTCAACAAGTGGAAGCCCTACCGATTACCCAAGAAACCCAACGGGCCGAGCGGGCCGTTGAACTGGCCAATCTGGGCCTGAGTGTGGCGGTGGTGTCGTCGGGGGATTGCGGGATTTACGGGATGGCGGGGCTGGTGATGGAAGTGCTGGCCGCCCAAGGTTGGGATGGTAAGACTCCCGCTGTGCAGGTATTCCCTGGCATCACGGCCCTCCAGGCCGCAGCGGCCCGGGTGGGCACACCGTTGATGCATGATTTTTGTGCCGTGAGTTTGAGTGACCTCCTCACGCCTTGGGATGTGATTGTTAAACGTCTCGAAGCCGCTGCCCAAGGGGATTTTGTGACGGCGTTGTATAATCCGCGATCGCGCCAACGCCAGCAGCAGATCGTCACTGCCCGCGATATTTTCCTCGCCCATCGCCGCCCCGATACCCCCGTCGCCCTCGTCAAATCCGCCTACCGCCCCGATGAGACCATTACCCTCACCACCCTTGATGAGATGCTCACCCACCCCATCGACATGCTCACCACCGTCCTAATTGGCAACAGCAACACCCGCCGCTACACCGATTGGCTGATCACCCCCAGGGGCTACGCAATTCCGGGGCAGGGTTAGGGTTGGCTATGATGCAAGGAATGTAGCGCGATCGCAGGTCTGATGAAAATTTGGCGTGATGTTTGGTCGGTATTGACAACGGAGATTGAATTTCAAGCGGTGATGGAAGGCAGTGTCGATGCCTTTACTCAGGTTTTGGCATTAGCGGGAACGCTGACTGAGCAGAAAGATGCCACAGCGATCGCGCCACTGGTAGGGCAGTTGGGGTCGTTGTTGGATGTGTTAAATTCACCGTTGATGCAGGTGGCAGGGGCGGCAGTTCCATTTGTGCCCGTGGCGACGGGGTTGTTGAAGTTCATTCTAGAGACAACTAAAGAAGAGCCAACCTTAGAGCAGCAAATCGCATTGGTGGGACAAGCCGCATATTTGCAAACGGTGGTGGCGTTTCTCGAAGAACACGCGGATCTCAAAGCGCAGTTGACGGAGCCAGCCTCCGAAGCAACCCAGCGTAACATCAAACGCTTGGGGGAGAATCTCGAACTCAAGGATGCGCGGGCGGTTTTGTTGTGTTTCCATCGGTCGGAGTTGGCGGGACAGTTTAACCCGATTTTGCAGGCTCGGTTTGAGGAGTCGGGATTAGAGTCGGAGCGGGCGGCGTTGGTGGTGGAGCGGATTGCGCGATCGGTGCATCGGTCGTTGAAGGAGGCTGTGGCCGAGGTGCAAGATGAGGCGAAAGATTTGGCGGCGATTTATGGCCAGGGTTGGCAGCGGGATTTAGAGGCCTATCGAAGCATTGATGACTATCTAAAGACGTACATCCAGTCGTTGCCCCAGGAGACGGTGTTTGATGAGGCATTTACGTTTCAGGATATTTATGTGCCGTCGGATGTGCAGCCGGTGAAGGATTGTGAGGTGCAAAAAAGGGAGCCTCGGCAGAATATTGAGGCCTGGGCCAAAGATCGTTTATTGGATGAACAGAAAGCGGGTCAAGTGCTGTTTGTTCAAGGCGGGCCAGGCCGGGGGAAAAGTGTTTTTTGTCGGATGTTTGCGGATTGGGTGCGGCGCGAATTACACCCGATTTTTACGCCGATTGTGATTCGGCTGCGGGATGGCATTGATCTGAAACGGAATTTTGATGAAGCGTTAGCAAGCGCCGTGGGTTGGGATTTCGTCAAGAGTGATAACGGCTGGCTCACGGATGCCAATACACGCTATCTATTTTTGCTCGATGGGTTTGATGAGTTGTTTCTAGAGCAGGGGAGCAAAGGGAGCGTCCAAGAATTATTAGATCAAGTCTCGCGATTTCAGGAACAGGCAGCACGGAATCCAGAGCGTGGCCATCGTTTACTTATTACAGGGCGACCGCTGGCACTCTACGGCATTGAACGCCAAATGCCGACAAATCTAGACTGGGTGAGTATTGCCCTCATGGAGGATTCAGCCCAGGAACAATGGTTCCGGCAGTGGTCTCAGGTGACGGATCAACCAACGGCGGCAGCGTTCCAAACCTTTTTGCAGGATTCGGGGTGTCCGGAGCAGGTGCAAGTGTTAGCGCAGGAGCCATTGTTGTTGTATCTCTTGGGCAAAATGCACCGAGATGGAGCCTTGGATGTTGCGATGTTCTCGGCGGGGGATGTTAATGTCGCCAAGGTTGAAGTCTACACAGCAGCAGTGGATTGGGTTTTAACACGACAGCGCCCGGAGCGTGTGACCACGAAACTGGCAGATCTTGGCCGCGAAGCACTACGGGCGGTTTTGGCGGAAGCGGGATTATGTGTGGTGCAGTCAGGGAATGAACGGGCGTTAATCTCGATGATTGAAAAACGCTTAGTTGATCGGGAAGATACTGAAGCAGCGGCACTAATCGAGGCAGCCCAGAGTAACAATGACAAAAATCCGCTGAAGAATGCGTTGGCGGCGTTTTATCTGAAATCAGGTGAAA
The DNA here is from genome assembly GCF_028330765.1 of Spirulina subsalsa CS-330. Classification (GTDB taxonomy): domain Bacteria; phylum Cyanobacteriota; class Cyanobacteriia; order Cyanobacteriales; family Spirulinaceae; genus Spirulina; species Spirulina subsalsa_A. The sequence goes on from NZ_JAQMTY010000263.1 coordinate 11,848, forward strand.
CCGAAAACTCTGTAGAATTTTTTCATAAAAGTTTTGGAGAGTTTCTCTGTGCAGAGCGGTTGGCCGATAGTTTCATGGAATGGACGGAAAGGCGAAGAGCAGGATACGCAATTAAGCCTAGTGAGTTTAAAGAGCGAGTCTATGACCTCTTGGGATACGGACATCTAAGCGGCGAAATTTTAGAGTATTTTATGGTGCTACTCCAGCGAAAGTTAGAGAATGATCAATGGGTGATTTTATTTGAGCGGTTAAATGAGTTCTATTTGCAGTGGAGTGATGGCCGATTCATTGAGGCGATTGATGAAAAGCGATTTTTTCCGTTGGAAAAGGCGCAACAAATGCAAGCTTACGATATTGACTTGGGACAACGCCAAGTAGACATTTACACGGGTTTAAATCTGCTCAAGATATTGCTAGCCATTCATCGTCATGGCCAAGCCAACGACGATTTAAACGCAACCATCAATTTTCATCCCTGCGGTGATCCGGAACAGGCAGACAACGAAACTGCATTCAAGAAAACTCGACTACTCCAAGTTATTCACTACAGCGACAGCATCCAAGCATTCACATTTTCAACTCAGCTACACCGCCATCTCAGAAACGCCGACCTCAGAAACGCCAACCTCAGTAACACCGACCTCAGTAACGCCAACCTCAGTAACACCGACCTCAGAAACGCCAACCTCAGTAACGCCAACCTCAGTAACGCCAACCTCAGTAACAC
>NZ_JAQMTY010000264.1 GCF_028330765.1 Spirulina subsalsa CS-330
ACCGTCACCCCCCTCAAAAAACGACTCCTCCTCGATCTCAGCACCTTACCCATCCCCCTCGACAACCTCGAAGGCATGACCCTCGGCCCCCGTTTAGCTGATGGCAGTTCCCTCCTCGTCCTCGTCAGTGATAACAATTTCAGCGCGGAACAGGTGACACAATTCCTCTTTTTCCGTTTAATGGAAGGACAATTAACCCCCTAGTGCTATGACCCATTCCACCGATGTGTTGACCCTAGCCCGCTGGATGGCGGCGGATTTCAGCAACCAAGAGCAAGCCTACGAAAATCCGCCCTTTTTTGCCCATATTCGCGTCTGTATGCGCAAAGCACCGGCCACGGGTCTCGACGGGATCAGCTTACTGGTGGAACAGGCCTACGACTATATGCTGAATAGTCCCTATCGGCTGCGGGTGCTGAATTTGAAAACCGTCGGGGATCACATCGAGATTGAAAATTTTCTTGTCAAGGATGAGAAGGACTTTTGGGGGGCGAGTCGGGAGCCGGAACGGTTGGCGGCATTAACGGGCGATCGCCTCACCCTGATGCCCGGCTGTAACATGATCGTGCAATGGACGGGCCATAGTTTTAGGGGCAATGTGGAACCGGGTAAAGCCTGTCGTGTGGTGCGTAAGGGTCAAGAAACCTACCTCGACAGCACCTTTGAAATTGATGAGGCGCTCTTTCAAAGTTGGGATCGGGGGCGCGATCTAGACACCGATGCCGCCGTGTGGGGTTCCGTGGCGGGGGCGTTTCGGTTTAAGCGCTGGACGAGTTTCGCCACTGAAATGATCGCCTAGCCGCTGGTGGACTAGCGACGGAGAGAGGACGGGAGAAACGAGAATCCCTGTTGCACGCGATGGAGCAGTGCGACGGTGTTCTGGACATTCAAGGGACGCGAGAAAAAATAGCCTTGGCCGTAGGGACAACAGAAGGTGCAGAGGGTTTGAAGTTGGGGTTCAGATTCAATGCCTTCGGCGATGATGCTCAGGTTCAGACCCTGGGCCAAGGCGATGATCGCCCGGACGATTTCCGCATTGCGGGGATAGTGGATATCGTCGACAAAGGATTTATCGATTTTCAAGACATCGAGGGGAAAGTGATCGAGATAACTTAAGGAACAGTAGCCCGTGCCAAAGTCATCAATACAGAGTTGGATCGCTTGGGTTTTGAGTTGTCGCAGAATGGCGATCGCGGTTTCGGGATCATCCATTAACGCCGTTTCGGTGATTTCGAGCTTCAAATTGTGGGGCGATAAGCGCGTTTCAGCGAGGATCGTGGCAACGCGATCGCTCAAGTCCCAGGTCAGTTGCCGACTCGATAAATTCACACTAATTTGCAGCGGCAGATTAAACACCTCCTGCCATGCCTGCACCTGTTGGCAAGCCTCCTTGAGCACCCACGCCCCCAAGGCTTGAATTTGGCCCCGCTCCTCCGCCAGAGGAATAAATTCCGTGGGCGACAACCACCCTTCCTCAGGATGCTGCCAGCGCACTAAAGCCTCAAACCCCACCAATTGATAGGTTTGTAAATCCACAATCGGCTGATAGTACAAACATAATTCTGAACGTTCAATCGCACTGCGTAAGTCCGTATCCAGTTTTTGGCGGCGCATAATCGTCAGTCGCATCGCCGGATCAAAACAGACAGCCTGATTTTTACCCTGGGCTTTGGCGCGATACATGGCAATATCGGCATTTTGGAGGATTTCTTCAGCTTGGGAATAAAGAGCTTGATGAATGACAACGCCGATACTCGTGCCGCTGAACACCGTATGGCCGCCGATCTGCATTGGTTCGGAGAGGGTGGTGATAATTTTGTTGGCGAGGGCGATCGCCGCCTCCGGTGTGGGCAACGGGGTCATCAGAATCGTAAATTCATCCCCCCCCAAACGGGCCAAGGTATCCGTAGGACGCAAACACCCCTGCAAGAGGCGGGCGATCGTCACTAACAGGGCATCCCCCAGCCAATGCCCCAAACTATCATTGACCAACTTAAACCCATCCAAATCCAAAAACAGCACCGCAAACTGAGCCTCACGAGACTGCGCCGCCTGAATCGCCTGGTTCACCTGTTGCAAGAAATAAGCCCGATTCCACAACCCCGTTAAGGCATCATGGGTGGCGCTGTACCGCAGATTTTCTTCAGCCCGTTTGCGGCTGGTAATGTCCACCACACAGCCTTCGTAATAAACCTTGGGCAGATTTTGCTCATCTTGCGCCAAGTGATCCACCACCCGCCGCGCATTTTCAGAAATCCAGATCACCCGGCCATCCTGTTGATAGATCTGAGACTCAAATTCCTTCACTTCGCCGTGAATCTGGAGGTGCAAAAGAAGTTCTTGGTAACGTTCGGGCTGGACGTAGGGGGGGTGAGGATTCTCGGATTGCACGGCCAAAAAGGTGGCGGCGGAGTCGTACCCATAGATATGGGCCATGGCGGGGTTGACGCTGAGGTACTGGCCGCAGGTGTCGATCTGGAAAATCCCTTCAACGGCATTTTCAAAAATGCTGCGGTATTTGGCTTCGGCGGCTTGGGACATGGCTTCGGCCCGTTTGCGCTGAAACACGCCACCGAGTTGCATCGCCACCGAAGAAATCAGTTCTACAAAGCGGGGGTCTTCTTGGCCGGTTTTGCTCATGACGAATTCCAGGACGGCTAACACCTGTTGATCGGCGATGATGGGGGCGAAGAGGCTGGCGCGAATCCCCCAATGGTTCATAATGTCTTGGCGGGCAACGTTCGATCGCTCCTGTTGGGCCAGATTCGGAACCCAACGGGGGGTTTGGGTTTGCCAGACTTGGCCCGGTAATCCTTCCCCCATGGCAAAGGTAAACGCTTGGCTCTGCTGCCAAAACTGGGTGAGGTGGTCTTGGGTGGTGGGGTTGAGGGTGGAATTAATGTAGTAGACGGGGCTGAGTTCGAGATGGGTTTGGCTGGGATGGGGAACCCAGACAGAACCCAATTCCCAGCCGGTGGTTTCACACAGCATCCCTAACACTTCCCGCAGGGCTTGGTCAAAATCAGCGGCGACACTGACGGAATGGGTAATGCAATGGAGGAGGTGCAGTTCTTCTTCGGCGCGTTCGCGTTCGGTGACATCCATGCCCGCCATGAAGAAGAATTCGCAGGTGGTGCGATCGCGACTCAAAATCGGTTTCGCTTGCCATTCCACCGTCAGGGTATCCCCGTTCTGGGTTAAGACTTGATTCACCGATAAACTCAAGCCCAGAGAGGCACTGAGTTGGATCAAAAAATCTTCCGCCTGATCCCATTCTTCAGGGGGAACACAGAGTTTGATGTAGTCTTGGCCGAGCACTTCGTCGAGTTCATAGCCCAAGGTGACGAGCATGGCGGTGTTCATCGCCGCTATTTTGCCGTTGGGCGTGAGGGCAAGAAAAAAGGCCGGGTTGGCTTCAAAGAGGGTTTGCACTAGCTCTGGATCATTCGTTAAATCCAGGGTGGTGGAGATGGGTAAGGGGCGCGGGGGTGTTAATCCGCTCTCCGGTGGAGGGGGAAGATGGGGAGGTGAGGGGGGCGGAGGGTTTACCGGGCGCGATCGCATCCAGCGACCTAGGACAAAGCCCAGGATTAAACAGACACTACTCCCCAGTAATTCTGGAGAAACTCCGACCATCGCAAGAGTTCCAAGCAGCACATTCAAGGGTTTTTCTGCTCTCCAAGAAGCATAGGGCTATGATCAATCAAACGGTTCCAGATGGAGGGGCGCATCCCTCTCAGTATACTGATTATCTTTTCGATAATCTTGGGAGAGAAAAAGAAGAGTATCTGTAATCATACTGACAACTAGGCCGGGTTATCTCTCCCTCAGCGGCCTATAGCAATGGGAAAAGAGGGTTCGGACGACGGTATGTTTAGGAACAAGGGGCTTAAGCTCCTTGCCGTCCTACCGATCTCGACCCCTGCTATATCTGGGGGCGGCTCATCGTTCTCCTTCGCCAAAGCGGTAGCCCTTGCCGTACACCGTATGAATCAGGGCAGTTTCGGGGAGATGTTCAAGTTTGCGCCGCAGGAGCCGGACGAGGGCCGCTAATACATTGCTGTTGGGTTGGGCGGTGGGGCCCCAGAGATGGGCTTGGATGGTGGTATGGGTGAGCACTTGACCCCGGTTTTGGAGAAAATAACAGAGCAATTGCGCTTCTTTTTCTGAGAGATCAATTTGGCGATCGCCCCGATAGGCGACCCGATTATCGGGGTCGAATTCGAGATCGGCAATGGTGAAGCGAGGGGAAGACTGGGCAGGCGATCGCCGCAACAGGGCCCGCACCCGCGCCAACAGTTCCCGCAATTCAAAGGGTTTCACCAAATAGTCATCCGCCCCCGCATCGAGGCCCTGCACCCGGTCATCCAAGGTATCTTTCGCCGTCAGAAACAACACCGGGGTTTCATCGCCGTGCGATCGCAACGTTTGGCAAATCTCCAACCCCGACAGCGACGGCATCATCCAATCCAGAATCAACAACTGATACCCCTCCGCCTGGGCCAACGCCAACCCCACACTGCCCCGATGGGCCACATCCACCTGATACCCCTCCTGACCCAGCGCCTGACTCAAGGGCGCGGTCAACTCCACCTCATCATCCACCAATAAAATTCGCATTTGGTCTCCTGATTCAATCCCCAAGAATCATCCTGAACTACGGTATATTGAACCCTTAGGCCCCGTTGTATAGCACTAGCCAGATTTGTGAGGACAGGCAAGGAGCTTAAGCCCCTTGTTCCGAGAGAGTTTAGCTGTCCTCAGCACGCTGACCTCTGCTATATCTAAGCCCCACTGATTCACTCCTTATTCTGCTATTTTCTCCTATGCTGACGATCGCACTCCCCAAAGGCGCACTCCTCAAAGACAGCATCCGCCTCTTTCAATCCGTAGGGCTTGACTTCAGCCTCTTCCTCGACGGTCAAACCCGCCAACTCCAAATCACCGACCCCACCGGAACCGCCCGCGCCCTCCTCGTCCGCGCCCAAGACGTGCCCGTCTATGTGGAATATGGTCAAGCCCAACTCGGCATCGTCGGCTACGACGTGCTACGGGAGAAAAAACCCAACGTCGCCCAACTGGCAAACCTCCACTTTGGCGGCTGTCGGCTCTCGGTGGCCGTGCCCAAAACCAGCGGCTATCGGTCTTCGTTGGAATTGCCGCCCCATGGTCGCGTCGCCTCAAAATTCGTCCATTGTGCCCGCGACTATTTTCGCCAACTCGACCTCCCGGTGGAAATCATTCCCCTCTCCGGTTCCGTGGAATTGGGGCCGATTACCGGGATGTCAGAAGCGATCGTGGATCTCGTTTCCACCGGCCGCACCCTGTTGGAAAATGGCCTAGTGGAAATCGATGTGTTGTTTGAAAGTACCGCCCATCTCATCGCCCACCCCCTCAGCTATCGGGTCAACTTCGAGCAACTCAACACCATTGTCAGCACCGTTCGCGCAGCCACCCTCACTGCTTATACATAACCTTGAATGGGGAGGGGGGATAAGTGAGCCAGAGGCTCACACTAGTGCAGCGTCAATGCCAAGAATTAGGATGGTTGTAGGGTGCTGTTAGCGAAGCGTAACGCACCGTCACGTTGAGCGTTGGACATTCAAGACAATCCGAATAGTAAGTCTTGACGCTGCACTAGAATCTTATGTAGCTTCTAGCTCGCTGCCTTGACAGCAAGGGGGCTTAGACACAGGCGAGGTCAACAGTGGAACGTTGTGTATCAGCAGTAGCCAGGGTATCGGTGGGGGCAGCGATCGCCGTTTTAGTGACCGGTACAATCCCCCCAACCCTCCTGATCGGCTCTCAGCCCGCAAACTCTCCTGTTACCGAAGCCTGAATCCCGTATAAAGCAGTGAGGCAGCCGGAGAGTATCGACCAGTTACGTGGTTTTTCGGAATGCAACAGGATCGAAAAACAGACCATCCAGCGGATCAATTCCCTCCCTCCCATCACGCTCAGATCCGATTATTTCGGTTCTATTTTTAGTCTAAAAAGAATAATTCAGTTTTGTTAAACGATTGATTCTCTCCCCCAGAATTAATGTATAACACATCACAACATCTCCGTAGCATACCCGACACAATAGCAACATAACCGTGACTCCTACAACGCCAGTGACTGACATTCTTTGGGTGATTGTTTCTGCCGGCCTGGTCTTCTTGATGCAGCCAGGCTTCATGTGTCTTGAATCTGGACTGACACGATCCAAAAACAACATCAATGTTGCGGTCAAAAATCTCGCTGATTTTGGCATTTCCGTGACCATCTTTTGGCTGTTTGGCTATGCCTTAATGTTTGGACTCAGTCAGTGGGGGGTGATTGGACAGACAGGTTTTTTATTGGATTTTACGGGCAGCCCTCAGATTGCCACCTTTTTCCTCTTTCAGATGATGTTTTGTAGCACCGCGACCACGATCGTTTCAGGGGCGGTGGCGGAACGTCTAAAATTCAATGCCTATTTAGTGATCTCTGCGATCGCCTCTGGGTTCATCTACCCCATCTACGGTCACTGGGTCTGGAATGGTGTGGATCAAAACACCAGTGCCGGTTGGCTCGGCCAACTCGGCTTTGTGGACTTTGCCGGATCAACCGTGGTGCATAGCGTCGGGGGCTGGATTGGTCTCGCCACCCTGATGGTGATCGGCCCACGCCTCGGCCGTTTCCCCCAAGACCAATCCCCCCAAACCATCCACGGCTCCAACCTGCCCCTCTCCGTCTTGGGGGCGATGCTGCTCTGGTTTGGTTGGTTGGGGTTCAACGGCGGCAGTACCCTCGCCCTCACCCCCCAAGTACCCGTCATTATCGTCAATACCGTCATTGCCGGAGCTGGCGGCATGATCACAGCGGCGATCATCGGCTGGAAGCGGCGCAAACTCCCGAAAGTGGAATCCCTCGTCAATGGTTCCATTGCCGGTCTTGTCGCCATTACTGCCTCCTGCCATGCCGTCAGCACCCCCCTCGCGTTTCTGATCGGTTCCGGTGGGGCCGCCGCCATGATCATCGTGATTTATCTTCTCAACCAATGGCGCATTGATGATGCGGTGGATGCCGTGGCGGTGCATGGCGGGGCGGGAGCCTGGGGGACTCTATCGGTGGGGTTCTTTGGGCAGTTGGATTTATTGGGAACTGGCTTGGGACGCTGGCAACAGATTGGGGTGCAAGGGCTAGGGATCGCGGTGGGCTTTCTGTGGGCGTTTGGCTTGACTTGGATCATTTTGAACATTACCAATCGAATCTTTCCGCTGCGGGTCTCTGCCGATGATGAAACCAAGGGTCTGAATGTCTCAGAACATGATGCCAAAACGGAGGTGTACGACCTGCTAGAGGTGATGGACTATCAAGCCCGCACCCAAGATCTCAGCGCCAGGGTTCCCGTCACGCCGTTTACGGAGGTGGGACATATTGCCTCTCGCTATAACCAGGTGATGACGGCGATGGAAGAGGCGATCACGCAGACCCATGCGATTGTGAGCACGGCAACGGATGCGATTATCACCTTTAATACTTCGACGTTACAGGTACTGACGGCGAATCCCAGCGCGGAAAAGGTGTTTCGGTATTCAGCCGAGGAACTGTTAAGGCTGTCGATTGCGGATCTGATTGGCTGGTCTGCCGAAACGATCAGCGATCGCGCCACCCTCTTGAAACGTCTGCTCAACAATGGTCAACAGGAAATGATTGGCCATCGGGCGGGGGGGGTGGTGTTTCCGTTGGAAGTGACCTTAACCAAGGCCAATTTAGGGGCGCGATCGTTTTTTACCGGAACCTTTCGCGACATCACCGAACGCAAACAGGCCGAAGAAGCCATTCGCCACAAACAACACAGCGTCAAACTCCAGCGCACCCTTGAAGAACTCCAACGGGCCCAAACCCAACTGATTCAAAGTGAAAAAATGTCCAGTGTCGGGCAAATGGTGGCCGGGGTCGCCCATGAGATTAATAACCCCGTTAACTTTATTTCCGGTAATTTGGTCTATGCCAAAAAATACACCGAAGATTTAATTCAACTCATCGATCGCTATCAAGAATTATTTCCTGAAATCCCCGACGACCTCCAAGAACTCATTGAAGACATTGAATTAGATTTCCTCAAAGAAGACCTGCCCAACTTACAAGATTCTCTCTTGATGGGAACAGAACGGATTCAAGAGATTGTCCAATCCTTGCGCACCTTTTCCCGCTTAGATGAGGCAGAAGTGAAACAGGTGGATATTCACGAGGGCATTGAAAGCACCTTAATGATTTTAAAAAATCGGCTCAAGGCGGCGATTCCTCGGCTGGAATATCCGATTGCGGTGGTGAAAGACTACGCGAATTTACCTCGCGTCGAATGTTACGCTGGGCAGTTAAATCAAGTGTTTATGAATTTATTGGCCAATGCGATCGATGCGTTGGCGGAATCTTGGGAGCGGGGGAAGTTTGTGGATGGTGAGCATCCGACGATTTGGATCTATACCCAGATCATTGATGCCGATTGGTTACGGATTCGGATTTTAGATAATGGCATGGGGATTAAGCCAGAGACGCAGTCAAAATTGTTTGACCCTTTTTTCACGACTAAAGAGGTGGGCAAAGGAACGGGGTTAGGCTTGTCGATTAGCTATCAAGTGGTGGTGGAACGGCATCACGGCCGGATGATCTGTCAGTCTGAGACGGGCCAGGGTGCGGAATTTATTGTGGAAATTCCGATGGTGCAAACGCCGGAAGGGGCGATCGCATCCTCCGATCCGTAACGGCGGGAGACGCTGCCAATACCAAAAAGACGAGCCAGATGGGATCTTAGGAGCGCTGGAAACGGAGGAGTTCGATCGATTGGGCGGTGAGGAAAATGCCGAGGATGATGTAGCTGGCAAAGACGAAGAGGCTGCTGCTGTCGAAAACGCCTTGCACCATGGTGTCGTAATGTTTGATCAACGATAGGTGAGCGATCGCCGTTTCAAAGGGCTGCCCCAACTGCTCCGCCACCAGATCCACCATCGCCAAGGCAATCACCAGGGTAAAGGTCAGAATGGCCGCGATGATCGTGCTGCTGGTGAGGGTCGAGAGAAACATTCCCAAGGACAACAGGGCCGTGGCGAGCAGAATTAACGCCAAATGGGCCAACAGCGGCACAGCGGGCGGAACGGGGCGATCGGCGGCGGCAAAGGCGACGAATTCCAGCACCAACATCGGCATCAGCAACGTGATATAAAACACCACCACCCCCGCCAATTTCCCCAGGGCCACAACCCAGTTATAAACCGGTGAGGTGGCGAGGAGTTCGAGGGTGTGGGCTTTGCGTTCTTCGGCGTAGAGTCCCATGGAGAGCAGCGGCACGATGAAGGAGGTGAGCGAACCAATGATCCCCAAATAGCGAAGCAGGAAGAGATAGGGCACATCCACCGGCGGCATGGGGATGCCGGACTGTTCACTGAGGGCCACTTCTTGGATAATGCCCTGATCACTCAAGAGCAAATACACAAACACGATCCCCGACAGCAGCCAAAAGACACCGGCCACCACGTAGGCCAGGGGAGAGAGAAAGTAGCTTTGCAGTTCTTTGCGGAAGATGGCAAGGATGTTAACAAAAATGGTCATTTTGGCTCTGGGTTGGCAGCTTCGGGGGTGGGTTCGGTGGGGGGAATGGGTTCTTCGTCGGGGATCGGTTCGGGGTCTTCAACCGGGGGAATGGGTTCCTCTTCGGTGGTGAGTTCGAGGAAGACATCTTCGAGGGTGGGGCGGGTGCGTTGCATTGCGTGGAGTTGGCCGCCGGACTTGATGATCGTGCTGGCGATCGCGGCTCCCGGTTCGCTGTGGCCGTGGCAGTTGATATGCAGCAACATTCGCGCCGAATCGGGCAAGGGCGACAGTTGCACATCGCGCACGCCGGCGATCGCGTTTAACTTTTGGGTGAGCAGTTGCGTCGCCCCACTCACCTCCACCGCATAGCCCAGACTCCCCACCAATGCTTCCATCAGGGTATCGGGGGTATCGGTGGCGACGATTTTGCCATGGTTGATAATCGCAACGCGATCGCAGGTCATGCTCACTTCCGGCAAAATATGGGTCGAGAGAATGATCGTATGATTCCCCGCGAGGCCTTTAATCAGGTGGCGCACCTCGATGATTTGACGCGGATCGAGGCCCACGGTGGGTTCATCCAGAATAATCACCGGCGGATTATGGACGATCGCTTGGGCCAAGCCGACCCGCTGCCGGAACCCCTTCGAGAGGCGACAAATGAGGGTATCCTGTTCCGTTTCAAGGTTGCATTGCGCCATGGCGAGATCCACTTGAGCGGCGCGATCGCCCGCCGAGACCCCCTTAAGCCGCGCTACAAAAAAAAGATAGCCCCGCACCGTCATGTCTTCGTACAGGGGCGGCGTTTCCGGTAAATAGCCGATGCGCTGCCGCACCGCCATCGATTGGCTGTGGACATCGTAGCCCGCCACCCGTGCCGTTCCTGCCGTCGCTGGCAGGTAGCCGGACAGAATGCGCATCGTCGTCGTTTTTCCCGCCCCGTTGGGGCCGAGAAAGCCGAGAATTTCCCCCGGTTCGACGGTAAAACAAACGTCATCAATGGCGGGATGGGGGCCATAGCGTTTGCTGAGGTGTTCAACTTCAATCATTGATCCATTGCCCTCATCACAGCAGCCTGTTGTCCGTTGTCTCGTCTGTCCATGGTTATTGTGTCACAAGGTCGGCCTAGGGTTTGTCCTGTTCCAGTTTCAAACGATTTAACTCCGCTTCGACGCGATCGCGCTGCTCCAACGTTTGAAACCGCGCCTCAAGCCCCGACGTTCCCAATTGTGTCACGTCCCGTTGAGCTTCAAGATCCAAAATTTGCGCCTCCACCTTGTCAAACATCGCCCAAGGACTGTCCTCCGTATCGGTTAAAAGGGTCTGCAAGCGTTGACTGGCTTGGGCCGATTGGAGCCGCGCTAACACCATATCGCGCTTGAGGCGAGCGTGATGGTATTTGGTTTCGAGGCGGTGGAGGTCTTGTTTGAGTTGGGCGATCGTTGCGGTTTGGGTCTGGAGTTGGGTGCGCAGCAGTGCCGCCGTGTCGAGGTAGGTTTGACGACGGGTGAGGGCTTCGCGGGCGATCGCTTCATTGCCTTGATTCAGGGCAAGCTGGGCCCGTTGATGCCAATCAGCGGCGGCGGCTTCGTTTTGGTGGGCTTGGCGTTCGGTGCGTTTTTGGGTGGCGATCGCCTGCGCCACCCCCTGCCGCAACCGGGTTAACTCCTGGCTCATCTGCCCCACAATCTGCTCTAGCATCTGGGCCGGATCTTCAGTTGCGGTGAGCCAATGATTCACATTCGCCTGCACCACTTGCCACGCTCGCCCCAACAAATTCATCGCCGTTTCCCCCTTAACTCTCGCCCCGCTCTTCTGTCATCCTAACCCCTTAGTCTGATTCTTGAGCCTGATAAATCTGCGCCACAATCCCCTGAGTCTGCACCGCATTCACCAACCGTTGCGCATCGGCCGCATTGTCAAACGCCCCCAACTGCACCTGAATCCCCTGGGGAAACCGGCGTAAATAGGCATCGGACACCGCCGATCGCGCCTGTTGTAATGACGCTTCGCCCGTGTAAGTCACCAACACATAATAATACGGGTCATTATCAGGGGGAGCACTGGCCACATTCGGGAGCGATTCCGGATCGGGTTCGGGGGTGGCCGGCGTGGCATCGGGGCTAGGGATCGGCGAATTGGGATCAGGAAGCAGGGCAGAGGTGAGATCCGACGGCCGGCCGGGAATGGGTGCAGTCTCATCCCCCGCATCCGCCGTGTCAGGATTTGGCGCTGCGGCGGTGGTGTCCGGGTCGGAGTCGGTGTCATCATCGGCCAAGTCCGGGCCGGTCACGTCCAGCGGTTCCCCCGTCGGCCCCACCTCCGAGGGAACGGTGGCCGTTGTGGTTTCGCTCTCGCCTGTGTCGGCGGGTTCAGCCACGGGAGCCGGTTCACGGAGGGCAAAGACAATTAGGGCGATCGCCACGCCGAGCATGGCGATCGCGCCCACATTCAGGGGGTTTAACCAGGGTTTGCGCTGGGGTTGGGTCGGTTCCTGGTCGAGGGTCTTGAGGAGTTTTTCGGAGGAGGCGAGATAGTCCTGGGGGCTGGTGGCCGGATCGGGTTGACGTTGGGGCGTTTGGGTATAGTTGGCAATGTCGTGATCTTTCCCCTTGCTGGTGGGCGTTGTGGGGGTCATCGCTGCCACCTCGGACGGCGGCGAGGCGGGAACCGGCTCATGCTGTTGACGCTGGCGACGGTAGCGGGCCAACTCGGTATCCACATCAACATCCAGACAAGCCAAGGCCGTCGCGAGGGTGGGGTGAAGGTCAGTTTGCGGGTCAGTCATGGTGCAAAATCGTTCAAAGCTACCAAGGGTCATCCTGATAGGATACACCAGACCTTCAGATCCGATAATCACCCGCAAAACAAGGCGGCTGATGAAACTTAAGGAAATAATCCGGTCATTCCGTAATGCGAGCATCTTGCTCGCTAGAGGTTGTGCGCCTTTTTCAATGACCGGATTGAATATTAACCTCCATCAGCCCCTTGCTCCCAACACGTTAATAACGAATCCGGGGGTCGATGTAGGCGTTGATGAGGTCGATCGCAATACTGGCAAAGACGACAATCACCCCGAAAAACACCATAATCCCCTGCACGGTGGGGTAATCGCGCAGAGAGATGGCTTCATAAAGGCGGTTCCCCAACCCCGGCCAGGAAAACGTGACTTCGGTTAACACTGCGCCCCCTAATAACGCGGCAAAGGTTAGCCCCAGGACGGTAATCACGGGGATCATGGCGTTTTTGAGGGCGTGGGAAATTAAGATGGTGCGATCGCCAATGCCCCGCGCCCGTGCTGCCTCCACGTAATCCGCCCGCAAGGTTTGTTTTAAATTCACCCGCACAATCCGCTCAAAAATTCCACTTAACAACAGCCCCAAGGAACAACAGGGCAACACCAGATGATGAAACGCCGTGATCAACGCGCTCCAATTCCCCGTTAACACACTGTCGAGGGTGTAGAGTCCTGTGATCGTGCTGGGGGGGTCGAGGTTAATCGGAAAGCGCGTTCCCAAGGGGAACCATTTAAACTGCACCGCAAAGATCAGTTGAAACACCATCCCCATCCAAAACAGCGGCAGGGAATAGGTGATGATGCCAAATAATCGCCCGCCCGCATCAAACACCGTATTCGGACGCGAGGCCGCAAACATCCCAATACTCACCCCCAACACAACGGCGATCAGCATGCCATAAAACGTCAATTCCACGGTGGCGGGAAAGTGATCGCGGATGACATCCCACACGGGTAACCCGCGACTGGTGATCGACGTGCCGAGGTCGAGCTTCAGCAGACTAATTAGATAGCTGAGGTATTGGATGGGGAGGGGTTGAGAGAGGCCGAGTTGTTCGCGGAGGGCTTCTTTGGCGGCTTCGGGGGCGCGGTTGCCGAGGATGGCATCGGCGGGATCGCCGGGGGTGGCGCGGAGGAGGAGAAAGACGAGGGAAACGATGGTGAGCAGCATCAAGGGGGCGAGCAAGATGCGGGTCAGGAGGTAATACTGGAGGGCTTTGGCGCGGGACATGGGGGAGGGGATAACATCGCTGTGTTTAACCATACCCTAACTGCGATCGCATGACTGGCCCTCAACTCACCCAAAAAGATCAGCAACGGCCAGGGTAAAGTCGGCGAACAGGGGCGATGTGAGCACATCCTCAGCGAATACGGTGCTGACTTGTTCTAAGCTGGCTTGCGATCGCCGATAAATTTCCACCCGTTGCTGCTGCCAATCGATGATCCAATATTCCCGCACCCCTACCCGTGAATAGAGTTTGAGTTTCATTTGGCGATCGCGACTAATATCCCTCGGCGTTTGGGATAGCACTTCTACGACTAATTCCGGGGCCGCCGTAAAATGTCCCGACTCATCCACACAGGTGGCCAACAGTTCATCACTAATCCACACCAAGTCAGGAATCACATTATCCTCCCCGGCAAAAACCAAACCGGGCGTGGCTAAAACTTTGCCTTGTTGATGTTGTTTCGTCCAGAGGGTAAGGTAAGTGCCAAGGTTATTGATGGCGTTTTGATGTTTCCAATGGGGGGCGCGGGTCACGAATAACTCTCCGTCGATAATTTCATAGCGATGACCGTTATCGGGAAACAGGGCTAAATCGGCGATCGTCCAACGGTGTTTTGGGTTGAGGTTTGCAACCATAGTCTAGAGACTGGGGTGAAGTTCGGCTTAGTTCGATTGTATTATAGCGCTGAACAAATCTGTTAGGACAGGCAAGGGGCTTACGACAGGCAAGGGGCTTACGACAGGCAAGGGGCTTACGACAGGCAAGGGGCTTACGACAGGCA
>NZ_JAQMTY010000265.1 GCF_028330765.1 Spirulina subsalsa CS-330
GAAAATTAAGGACTCGCTGTCGCTCGATTTGTTTGTTGGTGCAAATTCATCTCGCCACTAAAAGGCACGTCCGCCGTTACCTTCGGTAACTCTACTCGGACTCGCTTTATCGTGGGAGTCTTCTTTGCACATTTAAGATAAGTCTGCATTGCCGCTGTACTCAAAGGGTTGCCCCGCTCCACTATAGCCAGCAACAGAGATGCTACTAAATGTCCACACCGATGGAGCAGATTGGCCGGTGGCATAAAACGTATTGGTGGTGTTCCCGGTTTGGTCAATGACTAAAGGTGCGCCGTTGCGATCACTAATATAGTCCGTACTGGTGCCACCCGCACCCATCGTCCATTTTGACTGGATACCAATCGCAATCCCACCGGATGCACTCACCACCGTCGCAGAGGCAAACCCCGGTAAGGTCATCACGCCCCGGCTGTTCGTCAGGGTCACTTCTATAGCGGTGGAACCCCGCACATCCTGATAAGTCAAGACATTCACTTGAGCGATCGCCCCGGACTCCCTGCAGGGACGATGCGGGGATGGACACCGTTGGGACGGAAGGCGCGTTGATTGGGAGTGGGACGGCTGTTCAAAAGAGTTGTACCGGGTTGTGTCGTATTTTCAGGTAGTAAAGGAAGTGAAGTATTTAAGCTCGGTGCGATCGTTGTCTCAGATGGTATAGGAGCTAGTGAGGTATTTAAACCAGGAGCGATCGCTGTTTGAAAGGGTGGGGGTGTAAACTGAAAACCATTAGGAAATTGCTGTCCATTGTTTTCATCTCGAAGCAATCCACGAGTATTAGATGGTACTTGGGCAGACCCTGCGATCGAAGAAATAATAGCCTCATTGGAAAGACCATAAATAGACCATTGTGATGAATACGCGCTCACAGGGTTTCCTGAATTATCAAAACCAGATATTGTGTATTCAAATGGTGAGGTTGCAAGCAAAACACCGGGGCCAGTATTATCAAAGTTCAGTGTAACAGTGCCTATATTGTCTGAGCTATCTAGCGGCCCCCAATTAGCCGAATCAAACATCACTTGAGAACCAAACGAGACAAAAACCGTCACGTCAAGTGACACTGAGTTCGGTAGCACAAAAACACCGCGAGAATTTGTCAAGGTAATCGAATTATTTGAGAGATCAAACGATTGGATGGAAAGAGAACTAACTTGGGAACTCGCTGGGTGAAAGATCCCTGCTATGGTCAGATGGCTCAGGCTTACTACAATAGTGGCAAAATTTTTTTGAAGCATTGGTAACGTGCTTATTTTGTTTGCGATCGTACTCCCAGTTTAGAAGTAACGTACCCAAGAGCGAGCCAAGCGGTGCGTTACGGCGGATTGAGAACATACACCCGAAAAACTGAAAAACCTTACCCGCTTCGCACATCTTACTCCTTATCTTTCTAACTATAGAAGTCAAGAATATTTTTTGCTCAAAAAATAGTTAGATTGGAACTGAACGATACATGAATTATGCTTTCTTTACCTGAGTTGTGATATAAATTAGTGATTCACTCAGTATTTATACGCTGCTCTAGTTTTAAAGATGCTCAATCCATCTCGCCTTGGTCTGTACTCTCTGACGCTCGGATGCACTCTGGCGGTTAGCCCGGTACAGGATGCCCACGGACAAGACCCACTGCCCGTACTGCCCGATGCTAGTACAAATGCTGCTGATCTCGGCTTGCCAGAATCAGGCATCAGCCCAGAGTTCAGCTTCTTCTCATCCGATGCGATGAGCCAATTGACCGGGGTGAACCAACTCACCGATGTGAGTCCTGGGGATTGGGCCTATGGGGCATTGAGTGATCTGATCACTCGCTACGATTGCCTGAAAGGGTATCCTAATGGCACATTTCGGGGGAATCACGCCCTCTCTCGCTACGAATTCGCCGCTGGTCTCAACGCCTGTATGCAAACCATGGAGCGCCTGATCGCTGATACCAGCGCCGAGTTTGTCCGCCGCGAAGACATGGAAACCCTCAACCGGATCATGGCGGAATTTGAAGCCGAACTCGCCCAACTCGGCACACAAGTAGACAACCTCGAAAGCCGCACCCAATTCCTCGAAGACAATCAATTTTCCACCACCACCAAACTCTACGGACAAGTGGTCATGGGGCTGCAAGGCCGCTTCAGCAACTCCGTGGACTATCGCAACAACACCACCGGAGCCGTGGGGAGCGATCGCCGCACCGATACCGCCGACCCCAACGATGAAATCAGTTTCGGATATAACGCCCAACTCACCTTTCTGACCCAATTTGCGCCCGGCAGCTATCTCCTCACCGGGATGCAGGCAGGCAACCTCAACACCAGCGTTACCGATCCTGCTGACTATGGCTTAGTGAACAATAATTTCACTCGCCTCGGCTATGAGTCGGACACGGGCAATAGTGTGTTACTTAGTGATGCCAATTTCCGTCAGCGTGTGACGGATAATTTGGCGTTGATTGTTGGCCCGGCGGGGGTGAATGCGGTGAATGTGTTCCGGGGGCCGTCGCGGGTGGAAAGTGCGGGGTTTGGGCCGATTTCTCGGTTTGCCCAACGCAATCCGATTATTCAACTGGGGGGAACCAGTGCCGGGATTGGGTTTGACTGGCAGGCAACGCCGATCCTGAGTCTGCAAGGGGTTTATTCGGCGGCTTTTGCGAATGTGGCGAGTCAAGGTCTGCTGGGGAAAGCCTATACTGTGGGCTTACAGGCTCTCGTGACTCCCACCCGTAACACCGATATTGCGCTGTATTTTCTCAATGGTCAATCGGGGGCCAATCAAGGATTTTTAAATACCTTTGTGGGGGATGAACAGGTTTCATCGATCAATGGGGTTGATTTAGAAACCAATGCCTTTGGTATTACCGCGAATTGGGCGGTGAATGATGCGATCACTCTGGGGGGGTGGATCGGTTGGACGACCTCTCATCAGTTGAACTTTGATGGGTCGGCTCAGACACAAAATTGGATGGTGTCGATGCAATTCCCGGATCTGTTAGGAGAGGGCAATTTGGGGGCAATTTTCTTTGGTATGCCGCCGCGCATCACAGAAAGCAATATGAATATTAATGGTCAACCGCTCGGTAATATTCCGAGCTTTTTTACGCAGGGAAGTACGGCGTTTAATGGGGGGCGTTCGGATACGGCCTATCATTTGGAGGCGTTTTATCGCTGGCGGTTGAGCAGACACATCACGATTACGCCGGGGATGATGGTGGTGTTTAATCCGGGCCATAACAGCAGTAATGATCCGGTGGCGATCGCTGCCCTGCGGACTACGTTCTCCTTTTAAGGTGCTGCCAATCCGCTGAAGGTCTTGACCGGGACAATTCCTAGAATGCGCTCCTGTCACAAAGTGACATCATCAGTGGGCAGCACGACATCTTCATAGACCCGCGAAAACGGACAGTCTAACCCGACCGTGGTGAGGGTCAGCGTGTCGGTTTCGTCGGCGCTGTAGGTGGTGAGTTCCCATTTACCGCGATCGTTGAGGCGATAGCATTCCACTTGCTGGGCATCGGGGGTGACTAAGCAATATTCGAGGAGCGAGGGGAGGCGGCGATAGTGATAGAACTTACGACCCCGATCTTTGGCTTCCGTGCCGGGTGAAAGGACTTCGATGATCAGTTTGGGGTGTTGAATCTGTTGGGTCGCTTCGAGATCACGGCGATCGCAAGTTACCGCAACATCCGGATATACATAAACCGTCTCGTTAATTTGGAGTTTGGCATCGGCCATAAAGACTTTGCAGGGTTTGCCCCGGAGGTGGGCTTTGAGGGCAGCCGCAAGATTGAGGGTGATGGAGTTATGGGCTAATGTGCCGCCGGTCATGGCGCAAATTTCACCGTTGATGTATTCATGGCGGTGGTTTTGTTCGGCTTCCCAATGCAGGTATTCGCTGGGAGACATGAAGGGGAGATCAGCGGCGGCAACCATAAGTGATGGGGGCGGGATGGACTCGATTCTTATCCTAGACTGAGGATGCTTCGTTTGACCGCTCCAACAGATCAGGTTTGGTTGCCAAACCCCTCACGCATTTGGGTCTGGTGCGATCGCTCGGCAGTTGGGTTAAAACGAGAAGCGGGGATGGATGCGGGGGTGCAGCTTGGCTTCGACGGGTTTGCCGTTGTGGAGATGTTCCGTGACGATTTGTGGCACATCCTCCGGGGTGAGGCGGCAATACCACACCTCATCGGGAACTAAGCGAGCATTGGGGGCCATGTTGCACTGTCCCAGGCAATCTGAGGCCTCAACGACAACATCATCGGGCAACTCGGCCGCTTGAAAGGCAGCGAGGACGGCTTCGCCATTGTGGCGGATACAGTTGACGTTTTGGCAGACGAGGAGGGTGCGGGGGGCAGAGTTCATGGGATTAAGGGAATGGGGTGGGCAAGGGGCTTAAGCCCCTTGTTCAGCATGGGGTGTGGGCAAGAGCGGCGGGCAATTTTCGATCGCCTCACAGGCTCCGATGCTGACCCATTCGCTGCTGCCATCTTGAAAATATTCTTTTTTCCAGACTGGGGCGTTGTGCTTGAGGGTGTCGATCGCGTATTGGCAAGCGGCAAAGGCTTCGCCGCGATGAGGACAACTGACGGCCACGAGGACGCTAATATCACCAATTTTGAGGCGGCCGGTGCGGTGGTGGATGATGATACGATTGGTGTCGGGCCATTGTTGGCGAATGGTGACAGTAATCGCGGCAAACACGGCGATCGCCATCGGCTCATAGGCTTGATATTCCAAATACTCCACCGGGCGGCCGTCGGTTTGCGATCGCACCGTCCCGCTCATCACCACCACTGCCCCACTGGCCGGATCATCGGCCTGGTTGTACACCGTCTCTAATGCCAAGGGTGCAAAGGTGACGGAAACGCGATCGCGCGGATCACAATCCATTCCATGCACGGGGTAAACTAAACCAGGCACCATCCTGAAATCTTTGTTAAAAACATCCCTCACACTATAAATTAAATGAAATTAAATATCATGCCAGGATCAACAATGACTAACCCCCTTGGTTAGGCAGACCCCCCTCTGCTGGCTTGCAAGCCCCCGATAAAATCCGTGTTTATCAATCCCCTTGATCAATCTCCGTCGCACCACATCAGTTTTGCCCCCCTCTCAGCCGCCGATGCTTGTGAGGCTAAACCCTTGCGGGTCGAGGGAATTGGATCATCCCTGGATTCTAAATCCTTGACACCCTTGACTGTGATCTGCAACCTCCGGCAAACTTGCCCGGTGCAGTGGGAATCAATGTCAATCCACCCTACGGTTGATGTCAGGTTATGACCTCTTTAAATCAACGCTATAGCATTGTCCGAACCTTAGGTCATTCGCTTCAAGGTCTTTGTGCATCTACGCTGGCGAATGATCAAATCACTGGGAATCTGGTGGTGATCAAGGACTTTAAGATTCCAGAACATCAGCAGGGTGAACAGTGGTTTAGCCGCTATCAACAGGTGTGCGATCGCTTTCAATCGGTGCATAGTCGCCGAATTGTGAAATACCTCCACACCCACAAAACCGGCACGGGCTTTTCCCTGATCCGTGACTACATCCCATCGAGTGCGTTGGATTTGGCCCCGCAACTGTCCCTCCGCGAAATCCAAAAAATCGCCACCAACGTCCTCGATACCCTGATTCACCTCCAGCAGCGCGATGACGGCTGTGTCCATGCCAACCTCAAGCCCTCGAATATTTTCGTGGATGAAAATTTCACCACACAGTTAACAGATTTTGGGTCGCCATTGATGACCACCGCCCCAATGCCCCCCAATGACTTGCAAAATTTGGGCAGCACATTACTGAGCCTCCTCAACCGCGATCCCCACAGCCAAAAACGATTAACCACCGATGACGTGACGGCGGCGCGGCTCTCGGATGCCCTCAGCGCCACCCTGCCGCCCCAGTTTCAGGAATGGCTCCAAACGTTGCTCAACCATGACCCTAACTATCATGACTATTCCCTCCATCAAGCCAAAACAGATTTAGAGGGGTTACAGTGGGATATCCGCGCTGCCATGAGTCATCCGGATGCTGCCCCTGGATTGCTGCAACGGCGACTCTTTGGGCGGTTGCAACAGTGGCTGACTCAGGTGCGATCGCGCCCCGCTAACCCCGATGGGATCTTGACCCGGTTAGGGGAACCCCATTGGACAGAGGCCGATTTTCAGCAACTCTTGAAGGAATTAGGGGAAGCAGGCTATGGTTGGCTTGACCCTGACCAGGTGCGGCATCAGCTCGAACTGATGAAACAACGACGAAAACTCTAAAGGGTCGGGGTGAATCGGTGCGTCGCTTTGTCCTTTCAGAATGTGTAGGTTGAACAGTATGGAACCACCCAAGATTGGCGAAATTTTGCAACAGGAGTCTACGATTGTCCAGCAGATGATCCTGCGACCGTTAGCCGCCGGCGAGGTGCTGTTTCGACGGGGGGATCTCGGCACAGCGTTTTATGTGATCCAATCCGGACGAGTGCGAATCTCGACGGTGGATCGTCAAGGACAGGATATTATTCTCAATACGATGGAGGCGGGGGACAGTTTTGGGGAATTGGCGTTAATTGATCAGCTACCCCGGACGGCGACGGCGATCGCGATGGAACCCACCACGGTGCTGCAATTGGAGCGCGATTGTTTTTTACAGGCCATCTATGATTCGCCGCTGTTGATGCAGTGGGTGTTGCAGTTGATGGGCGATCGCGCTCGTCACATGACGGAATATATTGAACACCTGGGCTATTGGGCGAACCAAATGATCGAAGGGAGCTATCGCCAAGCCTTGACGACCATTGAAACGGTGACCACCAATACCGACGAGCGGGCCTTGATCGCTGCGTCGGATTCGTTGGCGAAGGTGACCGAGGCGGTGCAGTCGCGGGAAGAATTATTACGCCAACAGATGCAACAGCCGTTGGTGACGATTGATCCCGTCAAGCGCGATCGCGACGTGCGCCAAATCACCGACACCCCCTATTTTCAAGAATTGCTGACCCTCTCCCGTCAGTTACGCCGGGCTTGATCGTGATGCTGAAGGAGGTTCAACGATGATCATTCCCAGCTTGCGCAGTTACGGCCTCTTCGGACTGGGGGCGATCGCAGTGGTGGCCTTGGCCCAATGGCTCCCCCTTGACCAGGTAACGGCCGTGATGCTTCTCTATGACCTGGGGCTGCTGGTGCTGATGGGCATTGATGGGCATCGGGCGCGGCGACGGCGGGCGGACTTAGGGCGGCTCCCGCTGGGGCGGCTCTCGCTGGGGCGAGTTGACACTCTCCGGCGTAAACGCACGAAGATTCTTAATTCAGCGACTGACCTTTAAGCACCGTATCTCTTTCGAGCAATCCTCAAACCTGCCAACCGTGAAAAACACCAATTAACGAGCCTGATTTACAGCAACCCCAGA
>NZ_JAQMTY010000266.1 GCF_028330765.1 Spirulina subsalsa CS-330
CAGGATAAATCAATGGCGTTAGTCGTTGAGCCTAGCAACCCTCTGCAACTCTCGTTGTTTGAGTGGATAAATGGTCAGGTAACTGGCTGTTCAGAATCCCCCACTATAGCCCGTAGGGTTTAGTGGGGGAGTATGTCAAGTCAACATAGGATGTTCGTTCCCCTCGATTTTGACGGGGTGCGATCGCTCACTCATCCCGCTCACCGAATCTGAGTCGTAGGGTGGAGTCCCAGCCATGTCAGGTGTTGAAGTGCGATCGCCCCTGATTTGGGGTGGGTACGGGTGCGATCACCCTCCAATCTCGCCTAAAAATTGGCTAATCTTCATATTTATTCTTAAAATACGGTTAACAATTGTAAAGTTAAGACACCGCATTCATCATCATAGTCTTGTCCACTGTCGCAATCTAACCTCCCGATCGCTATGGCACATCGCTTAACACAACGAATTTTTATTCCCTTTTTCGCCTGCCTCCTCGCCATCTCCACCTGGTTCATGGCAGCCCCCGCCCAAGCCTTCGATAATCCCGAACTCCTGCCCAATAACAAAACTCCCATTGTTGACCTCGCCAACTTCCTCCCCAGCCTCCAGGAAGACAGCCTAATCAAAGACCTGGAAACCTTTGAAAGTGAAACCGGCTGGAAAGTGCGCGTCCTCACCCAATACGACCAAAGCCCCGGCCGGGCCGTCATTCCCTTCTGGGGGTTAGACGACCACAGCATCCTGCTCGTCGCCGATTCACGAGGGGGCAACCTCCTCGCCTTCAGTGTTGGCGATGATGTCTATGAATTATTACCCCGCACCTTCTGGATTGAATTGCAAACCCGCTTCGGCAACCTCTACTACGTGCGGGACAATGGCGCAAATAATTCCATCGTCCATGCGATCGATGCCGTGACCCAATGCCTCAAGGACGGCGGCTGTGATGTGGTTCCCGGTCTTCCCCAAGAACAATGGATTCTCACCCTGATCACCTCAATTCTCGGCGGCGTGATCTGTGGTTTAGCCGCAGTGCCCCGCAAAGAAGGCCAAGTAATCGCCTGGCAATGGGCGCTGATCTTTTCGCCGCTGTGGGGCATCCTGTTCATCGCCTTCGGCATCGGCCCCGTAGTCACGCGCACCTCGGATTGGCTCCCCATTTTCCGGAATGTGATGGGCTTCAGCATTGGTCTGTTGGTCGCCTACCTCTCCTCGATCATGCGGATGACCCCCACATCAGACGCTTAAGCATCTCCGGGAATTACTCAACCCGCCCCAATCCACCCCAAGGAAGCGTGATCAACGTTTCCTTTTTTTGGTGGCAATCTGTATGATCTGAAATCCGCAACGCAGAATTCAAAAATTTGCCCTCAGGCCTAACCCCCTTCGACAGGCTCAGGGCATTGCTACCGCTTTTTTCAGGTCACCTCACTGTAGTTCGTTGAGTTTGGCTTTGGCGAAGGTGAGGAGTTCTTGGGCTTGGGGGTGGGCGGTGGTTCCGGGTTGGATGGTTTCGAGGTCGGTGATGATGCTTTGAATTTGGGCAGCGGTGCGGGGTCGATCCACTTGGGCGGCATCTTGGGGGGTAGAGGCGAGGAGGGCGGCGATTTTGCTGTTGGCTTGGCTGAGGGCGGTGACGGCGGCTTGTTCGGCCTGTTTGCGGGTGGTGATTTCGCCGAGGTTGCGTTGATATTGGGCGTTGAGGGTTTGGGCTTCGCTGTAGCCAGCGGCATCGGGGGGAATGCGTTGGAGTTGAGCGATCGCACTCTGCCACAAACTCGCCACCGCGTCCCATTCCGTTACGGAGTGGGGCGGATTTTGGGAGGCTTCGGCCGCTTGGAGGCCGAAGGCTTTAGCCGCGCTGATCAGGGTGTTGGTCTGCTGGGTGCTGGTTTGGATGCCGGTGACGGCTTGGAAATCCCGTTGGGCGGCGGTGAGTTGGGTTTGGGCGGTGCGTCCGGCGAGGGTGGTGGGGGGCAGTTGGGTGAGTTGATCGATCGCGCCTTGCCAGGCTGCGATCGCGGCTTGGCGTTGGGGGTCGTCGGTGGCCTGTTGATGTTGCGCTTTGGCTTGGGTTAAGCTCGCTTCGGCCTGTTGCAGTTGGGTGAAGGCGTTGCGTTCTTGGAAAACCTGGGCATCCATCCGGCCGACCCGTTGCCGCGCCTGTTGAAATTCATCGAGCGTAAACCGCCACCCACAGCTAAACCATTGGCAATACATCACGGGTTGATACCCCAAAAACCACACCGGAAGCTGATCCAGATTTTCTTGAGCCTGTTGGACTTTTTCAGCTCCGAGTTCAAGATCGGCGCTGCTGGTGGCTTGGTTGATCAGTTGATCGGACTGTTCGACATTGGCGATCGCGGCTCGATAGTTGCGATCCATGTTGAAATAGCTGGGGGTTAATAAGATGGGGGCCGTTTTTGCGATCGCTTGCCGCAGGGGAGGAACGGGCAAATTAATCACCCACAGGCCCCCCGCAATGCCCACAGTTCCCACTAATCCCCATTTTAAAAGCCCAACTATTCGAGGCATACTTAATCACCCTTTTTTCACTCAATCACCCAAAAATTCTAACGGACAGAGGCGGCATTGTTCACGGTTCAACCACGGATCTTAATCTGGGAGGGTGGCGAAATGTTCAAGCAAGAGGCGGTGAATGAAAATATAGCCGCCGCCCACGTTTTGCAGCAAGATCAAACGGGTGGCGGTGTTGAGAAACTGGGCGAGGTTCCAGGGGAGGGAGCCGTCGAAATACAGCAGGATGCGCAGGGTGAAATGTTGGATGCAGGCCACGCCGGGGGGGGAGGCACAGCCGAAAATAAAGCCGACCAACATCCCAACAGTGAGGGGCAGGCCGATCATTCCGGCCAGAATGCTGAGGGTGGATACCCCGATCAGGGAAAAAAAGGCGGTGTAGCGGAGCGATCGCTGAATCCCTTGGTTCGGGACGACGCTGGTGGGAATGCTGCCCCCGGTGAGACCCTGAAGGAGGATGAAAATAATGCCCGTGCCAAAGCCGCAGAGGCCGTAGAGTAGAGTTTCCGTAACCGTGCGTGTCCAGCCCAACGTCCAGCCAAAAAGCACATAGGCCAAGATTGAGATGATCATCACAAGGCTGCCAATCCGCAGGCCGGGCCAGAGGTTGGCGCGGGCTTTGCGGCTTGACCAGCGGATCATTTCCACGGGTTCGATGGGGGGAAATTGGGCCCCAAAGGTAATGCCGAGGACAAGACCGCCACCGATGCCGAGAATTAAGCCCGCTTTCAGGCCAGCGATGGGGTTAATCAGAATGCCGAGGTTAACCCCCGCCACAACACCCGCGATCAGGCTGCCAATAAACCCGACCCCCAAGGCATAGCACCGACGCAGGCGGGGTGTGTCGCACCAGGTGGGCTGCATTTGTTCGATTAAGAAAATGGTTTGGGAGTCCCGTTGGAGTTGTTGGGCAAGGCGGCGGAGGCTACGGCGGAGGCGGTGGGGGGAATAGGTACGATCGCGATCGCGCTGGAGCATCCGATCGATGTAGGTGTTGAACAGGTGGGTGCGGAGGCTTTGGGCATCGGTGTAGGTGAGTTGTTCGGCGGGCAAATCGCGATAGGCGAGGGTGATGATACTGAGCATCAGGGGCGATCGCGCCAACTCCTGGAGGGCGGCATCATGGTCGAGGGCGGTGCGGATTGCGGTGAGGCCAGACCCGTGGGAACTAAGATACTGCTGGATTTGGTCGAGGTTGAGAGGTTGAATCCGGACGGCGGCTTGGAGACGAAGCCGGGAGGTGAGGGCGAGATAGTCCGCGATCCGGCTACAGATTACCAGTTCAGTTTGCCCATAGTCCGTGAGGAATTGGTTAATCGCCTCCACACAGGGCGATCGCCACTGCGATCGCACCTCATCCAACCCATCGAGCAGGAGTAACAATTGCTGACCCTCCACCCAATCTTGACCGATCAACGGCGCAACCTGATACTGCTGCTGCAATTCCTGCACAATCCAGGCCGCTAAGGGTTGCGCCTCCCGTTTACCCTGGCCGCGCCAGGATGACAGGTTAAACACCACGGGAATCAGAGCCTGGGCATCCTGTTCTGCTTGGTGAATCAGATCCCGCGCTAGTTCGAGCAATGTGGTGGTTTTCCCCGATCCCGGTTCGCCCAAAATTAGGAGCGATCGCCCCGCCCCCAACTGCTGAAACCGCCGCCCCACCGTTTCCCCCGCTGTTAACGGCTGTTCCTGCTCACCGGCTTGCCACACCACCCCCCAGGGCCGTTCGAGGACATCACTGCGATCGCTCAATCCCAATTCCAGCATCACCCGCCCATGGAGCGATCGCTCTAACACCCCTTTCACCCAAGCATTCCGCACTTTATTGAGCAGAATTTGACGGTGGCGATCGCTGGACTTGGCCGGGGCGGGGGCTTTGGGGGTGAGGGTGGTGGGAGCCAAGGCGGGGGCGGGTTGGGTGGGGAGATTGGCGGCGGCAGCGTGGGGGGTGAAGGTGGCAAGGGCAGCGGCAGCATCGGGGTAGCGATCGCGCCAATTGCGGTGCAGGCAGCGGGTCAAGAGCGCCGCCAGATCGGAACTGAGGGAGAGCGATCGCACCCGATCCAAGGGGTCAGGGGTGGGCCATTGTTCCGGACGCTGACCCGTCAAGGCATAGAGCGCAATAACCCCCAAGGCATAGAGATCGCTAGCGGGTTGGGGATACCCGGACAACTGTTCGAGGGGCATATAGCCCGGCGTACCGATGGCGATCGTCGGGGCGGACTGGGGCGCGATCGTTTTCACCGCCCCAAAATCAATCAACAGAATCACCCCATCCTCCCGTCGCCGCATCAAATTACTCGGCTTCACATCCCGATGAATCACCCCCTGTTGATGAACAAAAGCCAACACCGTCAAGCTATCCCGCAACAGCATCCGCACCGCAGGCTCGGCCCAAGGTTTCCCCAATTCCGCATCGAGGGTGTGGCCCTCAATGTAGTCCTGCACGAGATAGGCTTGGCCTTCGCTCTCAAAATGGGCCAGCAGGCGGGGAATTTGGGGATGATTGCCCAACTGATAGAGAATGTGGGCTTCTTGGTCAAAAAGACGGAGGGCATCGCGTTGATGGTCTGGATCTTGGGAGGGTAAGAGCAGTTGCTTAACGACGCAGATCGGCTGGCCGGGCAGATGGCGATCGCGAGCAAGATAGGTTTGCCCAAACCCGCCCTGGCTCAAGGGTTCAAGGAGTTCATAACGGTGGGCTAACAGGGTGCTCATGCAGGATCGAACCAGGGTAACGCCACTATTTTACGCGGGCAGTGGTCGAAATTCGGCGGAGCCTGGAGACCGGGAGAGTGTGAGTTCTCCCCCTTGCTCATCTAAAGGGTTCACACCTTGACCGTTGAAAAACTGCGTACCCCAACGACGATGCTCAATTGTCCTCGATATAATGGATGGCAACAGAAATCGGTGTTTTGAGCGTTAACGCATTTTTTCCATTATTTTTTCGATCATCCAGTCTGCCATGATCCTCAGCTTGGATTTTACGGAACAGTTCCGGAAAATTTTGTAGCCTTACCTGATTAGCCCCTGCAATCCATGGTGCGATCGCCCTCAGTCTTGATCCCCACCGTTGTCGTTATTCTGCTTAAGCGCGATGTTGAATCCCTTGAAAACCACTGCCACGCTGCTCACCACCCTCGTCGCTTGCGCGTTGCCGTGGGCGATCGCACCCACCGCCATCGCAGAAGTCACCACCCGATCCACAACCCCATCGAGTAGCGCGACCGATGCCGAGACTGAATCCTACTACGACAAAGCCCGCGAAGAATTGCCCCACAACCTCTATGTGCTCTATCGCATTGTGGAGCGGATTGCGCGGGCCAATGATCTAGATAATCACCCGTGGCGCGTCGTGGTGGCCGATGATTCGTTAATTAACGCCTATGCCACAGAAGTGAATTTGGTGATCGTTCACTACGGGTTGTTGGATCAAATGGCGGGGGATGTGTCGGCATTGGCCTGCGTCGTGGGTCACGAAATGGCGCACCATACCGAGCAGCACATCGCGATTCGCACCTCCCGCAGCGTTGACTGGCAAGAGGAATTTCGTAACTCCCAATCCCGTGAATACCAAGAACGGATTTCTAATCTCGCTCGCACCCATGAAGCGGAAGCCGATCGCATCGGCTATGAATATTCCGTAACGGCGGGGTTTGATGCGTCGGGCTGTCTGCGGGGTTTGGAAATGTTGTCACGCTTACCGGGAACGCTGCGGGATAGCGATACCCATCCGGCCGTGCCGCGTCGCATTGAAGCAATCCAAGAATTAATGCAGGAAAAACCGCCCGAAGTCTTGCGAGCAAGCGGCCATCTGGGCTTAACCACCTCACAACCCCTCTCCTACGAAATGGTGGAAGATCAAAGCTGGCTGCGCATTAATTCCGAACGGGGCGGCAGTTTTGTCGAAGATTGGAACCGGATTTTCCCCGATGATGTGATCGACCCCAATTTTGAACCGGCGGAGGAAGACGAAGCTACCACAGAGGAAGCAGAATAAGCGATCGCATTCATACAATAGCCTGGACAGGCGGAACACCCCTAGTGGCGTGACACAGCCAAAATTATACTTTATTGTAGGGTGGTTTAGGTGGCTAAAATCCCCGCCATCACTACAATCCAGCAATCCGCCGTAACCCACCGATTAACGTGTGTCGTGACCCTAGGTCAACGCTAAAAGTTAGGGTGTATTCAGTCTCGCTGTCTGGAAACTCAAAACTGAATACATCCCCCATCTCGCTGACATCCTCAGTTCGGAGCGCAAAACCCAAACGAGTGGAGTCAAGACCCAGTTGCCCTGGCTGCGATTCCACTCAGCTTTTGTTACAGCTTGTTCAGAAATCCATCACGTACAGATTCAGAAGCCCCTCGCCTCGTGGAAGAGGGGTTTAGGGTGAGGGTAATGAGTGAACAAGCTGTATTTTTGTTCAATTCGGCTTTGGGATCAGGTCAACTTCTGGCGTATTTGATCATGCACTTCAACACCTTCGAGAGCAAAGCGATTGTAGCCATTACGTTGAATCATGGATTCTAGATAGTCAATGCGTTCGGTAGGAGCAGGATGGGTGGAGAGATATTCTGGAATTTGATCGTCCTCTTCCACCTCTTGGGCATAGGTTTCGAGCTTCACCATAAAGTTACGCAAACCATCTGCCGCTAGCCCAGATGTGGCGAGAATTCGTGTGCCCAGAACATCAGCTTGGCGTTCTTGTTGGCGCTCAAAATGCGTACTGAGCAGGGCATTCGCAAAATCTCCAAATGGAACTTCTTTCGTGAGTTGACCCAGGATGTTAGCTCGAAAGAAACTCTGAACACTATGAGATAGTGCAGAATGTGCCATTTCGTGGGCAATCAGTCCAGCTAATTCGGCTTGGGAACTTGCTGCTAAAATAGCTCCAACATTGACGAATATTTTGCCGCCAGGTAAAGCAGTGGCATTCATACTTCTGTCATTGACGACGTAAAATTCATAGTCAAAATCTCGTCCAATCCGTTGGGACATTTGCAGGCCGAGTTGAGTGATGTAATCAGTGATCTCTGGATCATCCACAAGGGATAAATCTTGACTGTAATATTGGGCAATTTGACCGCCAAAATCTGCTTCACTTCCCAGCATCATCCGGACAATATTGAGAGTTTCAAAGGCGGAATCTAAATCAAGGTTGCCATTGTCCCGCAGAAAAAAATTGATGCCAATATTTAAAATGCCGCCTAGGATACTGCGCTTACGATACTTACGTTTAAACCGACCAAACTCATCAGCAGCGAGTTCTTCAAACTCTGGAGCTTGAGGATGATCGAGATGCACCATCGCAAATTCACGAGCAGCAATTGAGGCTTCAAGATGGTCATTGGCTTCTGAGAGGGCTTCGACTTGAGCCTTGATCACGTAGGGTTCGTCCGGATAGAAGGCAGCCAGTTGTTCAAGGAGGGCGAGGGCTTCTTCTTCTTCGTCTTCTGCTTGGAGCAGTTGAGCTAACTGCACTTGTCCCTGAAGAAAGGCTGGCTCTGCGGCACTTAAGTCACGCAAGGCAGCGATCGCACCAGCTTCGTCCTTCTCTTCCAGTGCCAGAGTTGCCGTTTCCCAAAGAGCTAGATTCTCCGGAGCGAGATCCATCACTTCATAGATGGGGTCTGGAATGTTAGAAAAGGAGGTCTCTGCAAAATCCGGTTTGACCTCTTTATATAACGCAGTGGCTGTGTCAAAATCACCAACATAATAAGCCTCATCCGCAGCCAGAAACACGGGCCGAGTTTCGGGACGAATCCTGGGAATTCTTACCTGTATTGCCGCTCCATCAACAGTATTGTTTGGCTCATCAGAAACTTGCTCACCAGGACTGTCTGGGTCATCAGATATTTCATCAGCAGCACTGTCTGGGTCATCAGAAACTTGCTCATCAGGACTGTCTGGGTCATCAGATATTTCATCAGCAGCACTGTCTGGGTCATCAGAAACTTGCTCATCAGGACTGTCTTGTTCATCAGATATTTCATCAGCAGTACTGTCCTGTTCATCAGAAACTTGCTCATCAGTACTGTCCTGTGGCTCAGTACGATTTTGGGCAAGCTCAGAGGGTAGCATTGGGTCAGACAGAGAAGTTAGATCTGAGAGTAGAACCTGAGCAGAAGACGGGCGACGCTGCCACCCCGGCATCCCGATGGTTAAACACAAGGTTGCCAAGGCCACAATGACCCAACGGAGTAGACGATGAGATCGGACGTTAAACATGATTTTTCAGGTGATAGACGAATGGAGAGACAACGTTAAGACAACATTTGGCAGGGTCAGAAAATCTGATGACTAGGAATCGCTTCAGGATTGCCGCATTTATCGAGGGCAACGCAGTTTATAGTTCCACCGGGTTCCAAATTCTTCCACTGCACCGGTCGCCCGCACGGTCACTCGCCCAGATTGGCCAGAAAACGGAATCCGAAGCTGACCGCTGCCTGAAATAAAACCAGTATCGAGAATTTCTTCGCCTTCATAGAACACTTGCAAGCGATCGGGAATGTCATACATGTTGTATTCAATCCGAATTTCCCCTGCATTGGTGCTCATTTGTAGCTCATTCTCTCGTACACCTCTGCCACCGCTATCTTGTTCTTGGTTGCAGAAGCCGATTGGCTCTTGACCGTTACCGAGTAGATTGGCCTCGTAGCAGGTTTCAATGGTCAAGTTGGCATTGGGAACAGCGGAAAAGGCACAGAGCACTTCAAGATCAACGGATTTGAGGGTGGCGGCACGATCAAAACGTTCTGTTCGGCCGCCCTCGCTGGTGTGTATATATCGCTCCCCTTTGCTGACGACTTGACCCTGGGGCAGATTGACTGCTTCTACCGTGATGGCTCCTTCAATGACATCGGCTTGGATGCCGTCTGGGGTATCTCGAACTTGGACGAGAATTTGCTGATCGCCAGCGGCGAGCACGGCATCATCACTGGCGGGTTTCACGACTAAGCTTGACGGTTTCAATACCCGTCCTACGCAGGCTTGAGGTGCTTGGGATGGAATCAGATCGATGGCTGCGGCGGCGATCGTCTCGCCCGTTCCTGTTACGACGACCGTATCTTGATCGGGGCAGGTGAGGGTAGCGGCCAGATCTTCATCGCTACTCCACCAAACTCCCATTGTCATCGGTTGACAGGTGGTATCTCCAGAGGCTTCACATTGAGTGAGGGCTGGGGGACAGGGATCAGTGCGATCGCTCCCCGTGGCAAACCCCATCGCCCCACTCTCCCCCGCTGTCATGCAGTAGTAGATCCGGCGAGGTGGGGCCTGGGCCTGGAGGGTTTTAGAGCCAAATTGCGCAGCAATGCGCTGCCACTCAACGTCTAGTTGTGAACTGTTGGGGTGTCGTCCGCGCTGGACTTCTACCCCTTGATCACAAGCACGTTCTCGGTTATCTCGATCAAGAGCAACATGGCCAATAAACATATCCCCACTGAGGTTCGTACAGGGATAGTAATAGATGGTTTTATTGGTATGGGGATTCGTTTTAATATAGCTAGCCAGATCATCCCCACTTTCATCAAGAAAGCGGAGTATAACCCGAGCGAGACTGTTTTCTTCAACGACCAGTAAAGAGTCTCGATGGGACTGCAATCGTGTTTCGCCGGGGTTAATAATGCCTTCCTGAATGCCGCGCACTCGTAAGTCGGCACTGTTGCCAGCGAGCATTTGGTCGATGGCCGCTTGGTGGGGGATTGCACTCCAGGCCTGGGGCGGTTGAGGAATGATCCCGACAATGCTAAACAATGCACTACTGATGACAGTTTTGGAGATGCGGACGATACGTTGGTAATTCCGGGGTAAGTCGGCTATCTTCGACGGGATGATAGCCTGCACAATGTTACAAAACATGAATTTTCTGATCAATTAATCATAAACAACTGAAGCATTGAGCATCTAAGGGTCATATTTTGGGTGAACAACCTCCAAATTAGTCGTAAAAAATGGGAAAGCTGGGGTCTGCTGGAGTTCTGGTGAGCAACACGCTGAAGCTCACCAGAATCCCAGATCTCTAGTCTTTAAGTTGCTGAAATACTGTATTGCTGAATACAGTATAGTTCGTGAGCTTAGGAGACTGATAAATTGATATTGAAAGTCTATCCGATTTTAACACTTTTGTCTAAAGTAGAATGATGAGAAATCAATACCGTCAGGATAGTTTATGGCAATGGGGTCGTGTGAGTCTGGGATTATTTTTTCTCAGTGTCTTGAACAGTCCAAATGTTCTCGCTCAAGAGTCTAGGTTTCGGGAAATCTGCCAAGCACGCGATCGCACCACACCAGCCCAAGCTCACACCATTGAGGTGTTGTTACGAGAAGCTAAAACCGATGACTGTGGCGCAGCGGCAGAGTTTTTAGGACAACAAACCCACTTGAGCCTCAATCATCAAGAGCTTCAAGATTTAAGCGCGATCGCTACCCTAGCGCAGCTCACTGAACTCTATTTAGGTAATAATGATATTGCCGATCTGAGTCCCCTCCAAGAACTGGTCAACTTGCAGGTTTTAGCCCTCGACAATAATCAAATTCAGCACCTTGCTCCTCTTACCAGGTTAAATCAACTACAAAAACTGTATCTCAGCCGCAATCAAATTATTGATGTTACACCGTTGGGACAATTGACTCGTTTGAGCCATTTAGAAATTGCTCATAATCAAGTTCAAGCGGCTGATGCCTTCGCGAACTTACACCAGCTTGAGCATCTGAATATTTCCGAAAATCAACTGATCTCTCTAGATTTTGTGAGTCGTTGGCAAAAACTTGCCATTTTTCAGGCGAATCAAAATCAAATCACGACCCTGATCCCCTTAGAGAACTTGACGAGTTTACGTCATCTAGAACTGATCGGGAATCAAATTCAGGAAGTACATCCGTTGTTAGGCTTGGAGAATCTGATCACGCTCAGAATTGAGAATAATCTCATCGCAGAACCCGCACAACTCAGGCTAGAACAAACGGTTAATGTCCGAAAACTTCAGGAGCAATATCACTGTGTTAATTGTAATTTAGCAGGCTTAGATTTAAGCAATCTTGATTTAATTGGAGTCTCGTTGATTAATGCAAATTTATCAGGGGCTAATCTGTCCAATACAGATTTGGTGGGAGCTAATTTGGAACATGCTAATTTGCGAAATGCAGACCTACGCGGTGCAGATTTAGAAGGCGTGCTGTTAATCAATGCTGACTTGACGGAAAGCATTCAAGACAATACAAATTTTTGCAATGCGATATTTTCCCTTTCATTATCGGGTCAGCAGCATTTGGGGGACTGTGAATGAGTAGCAAACAACATTGGTGCATGATGGAGGCGATCGCCACTGGTGCGATCGTCCTGATGGGCTGCCCTGATCCCGGCGTTGCCCAAGGGGAACCGCTTGGGTTTCAGGACTATTGTGAGCGTCAAGCGGGGGTCTCTGTTGATGAGCAGCGCACGATTATGGCCTTGCTGGCGATCGCTGACACCCAGACTTGCACCGAGGCAGCCGCCACCCTAGCCACCCTGGCCCAACTGAATTTAGGGGGGCAAGAACTCACAGATTTGAGACCCTTGGCGAGCCTGACACAGCTTAAAACCCTTTATCTGCATGACAATCAGATTACGGATTTACGACCCTTAGCGACCCTGACTAATCTGGAAGTGTTGTTACTGGATCAAAACCAAATCCACGATCTACGCCCCTTAGCTGCCTTAACCCAGCTTCGGAAATTATCAGTTATTAGCAATCAGATTCGCGATGTTTCGCCGTTAGCGAGTCTGGGAAATTTAAAGGAATTGTCACTGTTTGATAATGAGATTCGACAAATTTCCCCCTTGGCTACTCTGTCGGCCCTCACGCATTTAAGTGTCAGTGATAATCGTCTGCGCACCGCAGATCCGATCGCAGCACTACCCAATCTCATGGCAGTGGATTTAAGCCAGAATGCCATTGAGCAAGTGGATGCGTTGCGGTCTCTCACTCAACTCACCTCTCTAGATCTGCGCAACAACCCGATCACGTTCAACGTTTGTCCTGTCAAACCGGCCACGATCTGTTTATTTACCGATGTTGCGGCTGATCTCTACCGCCGAGGGGAACAGGAGGCCCAACAAGGCGAATTTCAAACTGCTTTAGCAACCTTCCAGCAAGCATTGCAGCGATACGAGGCGCAGCAGGATTTCCTGCGGGCGAGTGATGCTTTGGCACAAATCGGGCAACAGTATGATGCTTTGGGACAATATGCCAATGCTTTGGGGGTTTATGAACAGGCTTTAGCTCTGCGCCAAGACTTGAGCGATCGCCAAGGAGAGGGCGAGTCGGCGGCTGATTTGGGAATCACGGCCCTGCGCTTAGGACAGATTGAGTCAGCGATCGCTCAACTCACCCTCGCCCAAGACATTGCCCAAACTTTAGCCGTGCAAGAACGGAGTTGGCTGCGACCGGGCCCCCGCCAAGGCGTGATTCTCAGTCATCTGGCTTTGGCCTACGGGCTTCAGACGGATCATGTTCAATCGCTCCGAGCCGCGAAACAAGCCCTCGCGGTCTATCGCTACGGCCGCGATCGCGCCGGCGAAATCCGGGCCCTCAATCAAGTGGGGAATGCCTACCGAGCCTTGGGGGAACTGGACAAAGCCCAACATTACCTAGATCGGGCCCTGGAACGCTCCCAACGGCTGTCAGATTTGCCCGGAGTCGCCCAAACCTTTAAAAGTCTGGGGGATTTAGCCTTCGCTCGCCACAACCCAGAACTAGCGATCGCGCATTATCAGCAAGCTCGGCAACTACACCGCCAAAGCCGCGATCGGGCCGGAGAAGGCGAGGTCTTAACCGCCCTCGGAACAGTATGGTTGAGCCAAGCCCAATATTCCCAAGCCGAGACCGCCCTCACTACGGCGGTACAACGCTGGGAAGCACTCCGTCCGGGCCTTGAAGACAGCAATAAAATCTCCCTGGCCGATACCCAAGCCCAAACCTATCGCCTCCTGCAACAAACCTTGATTGCCCAAGGTCAAACCGAAGCCGCCTTAGCCATATCCGAACGAGGACGGGCGCGGGCCTTTGTGGAACTCTTAGCCCATCGCCTCAAATTACGAGGACAACGCCAACCCCTCAACTCCTTTACCGCTCCCACCGTTGCCGAAATACGTCAGCTTGCCCAAACCGCACAGGTCACGTTTGTGGAATATACCTTTGTGGGGGAGCAACTCTATATCTGGGTGGTGCAGCCCACGGGCGAGATTCATCATCGCACGGTTGATCTCATCAGCCCCAATCATGATGGCCTGAGCACCCTTGCCCTCGAACCCAACCAGGCTGCCCCCTTTTACCGAGGGCAACCTGCCGCAACGGAAATGGCGGCAGGGGTTGCGGCCCTGCGCACAGGCATTGTCACGGAGTTTACCGAACCGCCTCCAGCTCCGCAAAACCACCAAACGGTTCAGGAACAACAACTCCGTCAACTCTATAATGTCCTGATTGAACCGATCGCACCGCTGTTACCGCGTGATCCGAACGCGCCTGTGGTCATCATTCCCCAAAACAGTCTCTTTCTCGTGCCCTTTGCAGCCCTGCGTGATGCCCAAGGCGACGATCTCATTGACCATCACACCTTGATGGTGTCCCCATCGATTCAGGTGTTTCAGCTTACCCAACAGCCCTCACTGCGGCCACCCTCTGGCGGCGAGATTGAGAGGGCCTTGATTGTCGGCAACCCCATTATGCCGTCCGTCTGGGAACCCACCGGAAACGGCCAGTTTCTGCCGGTTACCCTCCCACCCCTGGCAGGTTCGGAAACCGAAGCGGCAGCCATTGCCCAGTTACTCCAAAAATCCGCCTTAATTGGTGCTCAAGCCACGGAAGCACGGGTGAAACAGGAATTAGCCGATGCACAGATTATTCACTTTGCTACCCATGGTCTTTTGCAATATGGTGATCCCCAAGCCGATCGCCAACCGGACGTTCCCGGTGCGATCGCCCTCACCCCTGGGCAAAATGAAGATGGCTTACTCACAACCGCCGAGTTGTTCTCCTTTGACCTAGTGGCGGAACTCGCTGTTTTAAGTGCCTGCGATACGGGTCGGGGTAACATTACCAGCGACGGTGTAGTGGGTCTTTCCCGGGCGTTGATGACAGCGGGGGTCAGCAGTGTGCTGGTGTCGCTCTGGGCCATTCCTGACCGCGAAACTGCAACACTCATGCAAGAATTCTATCGCCAGCTTACCAAGGGCCAGTCTAAGGCCCAGGCCCTACGGCAGGCGATGCTCATGGCGCGATCGCAGTCTTCCAATCCTGACCCCAGCCAATGGGCTGCCTTTGTCCTGATGGGAGATGGATCAACCCTGGGCAGTAGAGAGATATCCCCTCAATTGTCCAGCCACACTGGGCCCTAAACTCAAGCCCTGATCCCCATGGATTACGCTTGAAACTATCGAGCCTGGGTTTGTTGGCTTATCATTCATACTCTGCCCCATCATGTTGTCCGCATCATGCTGAACCGTCGCCACTTTTTGCAATTTGCCGGAGCTACCCTTGCCGCTGGGGCTGGGTTGCATCGCCACCTTCTCGCCCAACTGACAAGCCACGCCCAGGTTCTCAGCCAGCGAACGCCCCGTAAGCTGGCCTTGTTGGTGGGCATTAATGACTACCAAAATGATTTGAATCCGCTCTATGGATGTCTCACCGATGTGGAGCTACAATATCAACTCTTGGTGCATCGCTACGGATTTTTACCCCAAGATATTGTGCGCCTGACCGATACAACGGCCCAAAAACCGACCCGAATCAATATCCTCACTGCGTTTGAAGAGCATCTGATCAAATCAGCCCAGCCCGGTGATGTGGTGGTGTTTCACTATTCTGGCCATGGCTCACAGTTACAAGACCCGCAACCGCTGACCGCTGATGGGTTGAATGGGACTATTGTTCCTGCTGAGGGTCAAAATGACATTATGGGCCGCACGTTGTTTCTACTCCTGTCGGCTCTCCCCACGTCTCAAGTCACAACCCTACTGGATAGTTGCTTTTCGGGTGGGGGACTGCGGGGGACAGTGCAGTTTCGGTCGATTAACTCCCGTTTGGCACGGGGATCAGAGCTGCCCTCTGCCCTGGAACTGGATTATCAAGAACAATGGCGATCGCGCCTAGGATGGAGTCCCACGGATTTTCAGGCACGTCGTCAACGCGGGATTGCTCAGGGTATTGCGATCGGTTCGGCTCGGCGCGATCAACTGGCGGCAGATGCGCGTTTTGAGGGGTTTTTTGCGGGGGCGTTGACCTATTTGCTCACGCGCTACCTGTGGCAACTGCCCCTGAATCAGCCTATCGAACGGGTCTTTGTGGATTTGCAGCGGAGCACCAAGGATGTGGCTAATGTGAATGGGGTCGCTCAGGAGCCAGTCTTTGAAGCCGCGATCGCGGGCGATCGCCAAGAACTACCCTATTTTTTGAGCTTGGCCCGTCCTGCGGCTGAAGCCGTTGTCCTCAAGCAAGAAGGGGCACAGGTTTACTTTTGGCTGGGAGGAGTCTCAGCCCAGAGTTTGCGAAATTTTACCAGCGGAGCCATCTTAACGACGATCGCGAGGGAGAATCAGCCGGCTGTGGACATTGAACAACTCCAGCGCGAGGGGCTGCGGGGTTTAGGGCGCATTATCAGTGGTGCGGGCACTGTGCAACCGGGTGATTTACTGCGGGAGAAGATCCGAGGTGTGCCCCCAGACCTGAATCTACGGGTGGGACTGGATCAATCTCTCGGTGCGGAGCGTGCCCAATGGCAAGCAGCCCTCCAAACGCTCACGGGTCTGACCACTGTTCCCGTTGAACCGGGGCGATCGCTCGACATCATCCTGGGGCGATTGACTGTTGACCCTGCACCAACATCGCGCCCAGAACCGCCATCTGGGAACCGTTGGGGCTTATTGACCCCAAGTTTGACACCTATTGCTGCCAGCTTCGGGCCCGCCGCAGAACCCCTCAGTACCGCGATCGCACGGTTAACCGTCAAGCTCAAAACACTCCTCGCCACCCGTCTGCTGAAATCCTTGGTGAATGAACAGGCCTCAACCCTCAATGTCACCACCCAACTTTACCCCGTTGGACAAGCTCCCCCGCCACAACCGATGCAGGGGAGCCGTGCAGCCCAAGAAACTGGGCAATTTTCACGCCTTCCCACGGTCGCAGCGGTGCAATTTGCCCCCGAAACGACCCTGCAACTCAGGGTCGAAAACCAAGAACAGCGCGATTTATACCTCGCTGTCCTGATCATTATGGGTAATGGGGATCTCGCTGTTTTGTTTCCCTATTGGGATGCCCCCGAAGATGCCGCCCGCATTGCCGCTGGTCAGACCATCACCGTACCGCGTCCGGATGATCGGTTTCGCTTCACGGTTAAAGGCCCGGCAGGATTTGCAGAATTATTAATCTTGGCGAGTGTTACGCCGCTGCGAGATGCCCTGCGGGGGTTGAATGCGATCGCTACCCAGCGAGGTACTCGCTCCGGGAATCCCACCGTTTTGCAAGGTGATGATCCTCTGACCATGATGAATGCGCTGTTGGGCGACATGGATCGTGCGACTCGCAGTTCTCCGATTAAAGTACGTCCCCGCGTCCAAGCCTTAGATGTCAATAAATTTGCAGTATTTTCCACCACAATTGAAGTCGTTGAGGCTGATTAATACAGACATCGCTAAAATGCTCGATTCTAGGCCGTAGTGTCACGGCACACGCTAATTAGTGGGTTACATCGGATCGCTGAATTGCAGTGATAACAGGAGTTTAAGCCGCCTAACCCACCCCACAATAAAATATTATTTTAGCTGTGTCATGGCCGTAGCGGGCAAGATGCCCGTACTACGGCTCGGAACATACATATAGCACTAGCCAGAGCGGTTAGGACATTCAAAGGTTCTGGAACAAGGGGCTTAAGCCCCTTGCCTGTCCTAATGCCCTTGTTGATTGCTATATTTCCCGGCTTGTTGAACGGGTCAGAGCCAACCCTTTTTCGCTTTGGCGATTTTGGGGGGGTGGACGGGTTCCACGTCGTAGAATGTGCCGAGGCCCTCGTATTCGGCGAGATAGTCGCTTTCGTAGAGGGTGCGATCGCTGCCGTGGGGTCGGGAAATTTTGACCTGGTGGGGACGGGTCGCGCCGCTTTCGTCAACCAGGAAATGGTCGGTGAGTTGTTTGGACTGTTCGCCGTTGCTGAGTTCGAGGGCGAGGTCTTTGAGGACGATCAGGTAGGTTTTGTGATCAAGAGGCGCGGCGGGGTAGCGCTGGGTGTGGATCGCGATCGCGCCCTGTTCACTGCCGAGAAAGCCGCCGATTTCGTGGGGGCGATCGTCTACGGTCTGTTCCCCTGCGAGTAAGCTCAAGGTGGTGAGAATCCCTTCCCGGCGTTGCCCTTCCATGCGGTCAAAATAATGGGTCGTGTGACAGGTGTGGGTGAATTCTTTAAGGACGGTTTGGGCGTGGTGGGTGACCTGCGATCGCACCTCATCATCAATCGCCATCGCCTGAGCATCGACCCGCAACAGGGCATCCACAAAGGGCTGATTCCACTGTTCGATCCTCTGCGCCAATTCCTTCTTTTTCAGCCCCCAAAAATAGGAGATGAGATGGCTGACAATGATCACCTGAAAGGGATAGAGGACGATACTATCGGCGGGGTAGGTGAAAATATAGTCCGGGGCGTAGTCGGGGATGGCGGCGAGGCGATCGCGATCGCGCTCGTGGGCAATGAAAAACGAGGTCGCCACGCGGGGGCCAATTTCCGCCGCCGACTTAATCGCCCGCGCATTGAAAAACGGCCAAGAGGGTGGCGGCGCATTGTGGCCGAGAATCGACCCCAAGGTGTAGCGGGTGCGGCGTTTCATATGGGCATATTTGCCATGCTGGAACTGGAAGAAATGCCACCCCGCGAACATTTCTTGAATCATTTCCGCCGCCTTGTGGGCCTGCTCTTCGGGCACGCCGTCGAGATAGCCCGTATAGACAAAATCGAAATTGCCGCCGACGAGTTCATGGCTCATGGTTTCAATTTCGCGGATCAGGGTGCGATCGCCCACAATCTGCTTCGCCACCTCCGGCAACAGCGCCAACTCCGCATAAATTTTCTGGGCATAGGTAGCCGAAATATCACCCCGCACCTCCCCCAGGTATGTATGCAATGCCAACTGCCACTGCAACGATGCCATCGCCGCAAAGGTCGATCCCACACATTCCTCTTCTGGTAGGTTGGTAATCCCCGCCCCCGCCGCCGGTTGAATCACCGCATCCAACCCCCGGCCAATATTCCCCAAGGGACTCGCCTCAATATTCGTCACCACATAGATCCAAGGCGTTTTCGTCGCGATAAACGCCTGGAGGTGTTGGGGGAGATCCGTGCGTTGGGTGTCGGGTTTGACGAGGGCTTTTAATTCCGTGAGCCGCGCCTGAGCCACAATCACCTCAGCGAGGTTCGGGTCGCGCCGCTCAATTTCCGCCTCAATGCGGTTAATCACCGCCGGTAAACTGGCGAGTTCATGGGTGAGTTTAATCGTGTCGGACGTGCCCCCGGAATTAGAGTTCGCCAAAAAGAGCGTGTCACGCCCCACCGACGGCGGAATCGTATCCGACCCGGTGAACCCATCCAAATTCACCACCGGCAGCGTATTTAAGCCCAATTTCCGCGACAGATTCCCCGCGATCATATTGATCAAAAAGGACGTGCCGGCCGCTCCGGTGACGATCTGGGTCAGGTTTTGAATCCGTTGGCGGCGAATGGCT
The DNA here is from genome assembly GCF_028330765.1 of Spirulina subsalsa CS-330. Lineage (GTDB taxonomy): Bacteria > Cyanobacteriota > Cyanobacteriia > Cyanobacteriales > Spirulinaceae > Spirulina > Spirulina subsalsa_A. The sequence goes on from NZ_JAQMTY010000266.1 coordinate 19,270, forward strand.
TCATCTTCTGTGCCCATCACCAGGCCAATCCCATCGGCTCCGGTGCGCAGTTTCACCTGACCGTCTTGGCTGATGGTGAAAAGTTTCTCGCTGTTTTTTTGGAGGGCGAGGGGTTGAATGACGATGATTTCTTCGCCGTATTTGTTGTAGGGGCAGGGGATGGGCTGATTATCCAGATCGCGATATTGGATGTTAAACACCTTGAGGGGGGCGAGGCGTTCTTGGCGAATATCGGCATGGATGTAGGCATCGGCTTGTTTTTGCTTTTCGATGCTGATCAGGGGAATGTCCTGGCCGCGATAGATATTGAACATTCGCACCTGACCGTCGGCGGTGACTTCGACAATTTCACCCGGCAACACGTCGTAGATGGGGGCAACGCCTTCGGTGATGTGGGCGGTGGCGCGGATGTCGTTGAGGAAGGTGACCTCTTGAATGGAGGCTTCGGCGAGTTCGGTGCGGCCACTGTCGAGACTGTGGGGGTTGAGCAAAACCATTTGCTCTTTGAGGGCGTTTTCTTCGGAAGCGGAAAGGAAGGCGACGCGGTTGTAATTGCTGATGTCGTAGGATTTGGGGAGGTAGAAGATCAGTTCGCCCCCTTCTTCGCCGCCCCGTTCTGTGCCGCCCCGGAGCATGGTGTAAGTGCCGCCGCCGAGCATCCCGTAGCTGGGCTGACCGAGGGGGGTGAAGGATTGGAAGGTGAATTTGTTTTTCGGGTCGGAATATTCGAGGATGCGGGCGAGGAGGGCAGCGGCGATCGTGACTTGTTCGGCTCCGGCCGCTCCCATGATCGCCGCCAGTTCGAGGAGTTGGGAGATTTTTTCGCTGGCTTCGGAGAGTTCGTCATCACGGAGAAAGCCCTGTTGGGTGAATTGGGCGATCGCTTGTCCGTTGCGATGGTGAAAGGCGATGGTTTTACCGCTGAGTTTGACCTGAAGCGTTTTTTGGGCAAATTCAATGCCGAGATCGTAGGCTCCGATTTTGCCGTCGCTGGTGACGGTGGCGCTGTCGCAATCGAGATAGTCCGGGTCAATGTAGGCGAGGCGGTGCAAGGCTCCGATCAGTTGATCCGCCCGCAAATGTTCATAAAGAAAGCGTTTCAGGGCCGGTTCAACGCAGGAGTCGGAATTGGAATTGAAGTGAAAGCCTTCGTAGGACAGAAAACTTTTATAGCGGGCCGCGTCGTTAATGTCGCCGTTGTGGGTGTCAGAAAAAATACTAGGGCCGAGGTCGTTGTCCCGTTCGTCAAAAAAGAGGTCGCCTTGGCTGCTGAGTTGATAGAGGCGCAGGCGCGATCGCGTCAGGTTCTCCTGATGGGGGTGGGCGTTGCTCTCGGAATACATATCCCCCTGGGAGGCTTGGCGCACATGGGTTTCCCAGTTGGTGAGGAATTCATTGTTATGGAGGCTAACGCGCTCTAGGAGGGCATCCCAGGTTTTCAGCAGGTCGCCCCCGTCCCGCGACACTTTAATCTGTGTTTGAGCGATCGCTTTAATCTGCCCCGCCAAATCCGTCATTTCCGCATGGCTCAGTTCCGTGCGATCGGCGTAGGGTTCTAAATGGGCAAAGACGCGATCGAGGGGAATCGTCCCGATCGCCATCCCCGCTGCATCGTAACCCGCCTTGGTACTGCGTTTCGAGCAGTCCTCGGCCACCGCTGTGGCGTAGGTATTCCGGTCGTGCAAATCCGCTTGAATCACACTAGGCGATCGGAGGCTATAGGTTCCGGTGGCCGGGTGTTTCGAGAAAAAGAGATACTCGATCTTAACGGGACTCAGGCAGACGTTAAAGTTACGACACATGGATTCTGACGAATAAGGAAAGGCAACCCCTATTTTAATCGGTGCAGGCGATGGGTTTTGTTCAGAATTCTCGCCGTAATCTAGCCATTACCAGAGGGGGTCTGTGTAGAGGTTAATCGTGATCTGGGGTTGACCGGCGGGAATGGACGTAATGCAGGCACAGATGGAGGTTCCGTCGGCGAGTTCCACCTCGCAAGCATGGCAGGAACCCATCAGGCAACCCGTGGGAATCGTAATCCCCGCACGGGCGGCAACGGTAAGCATGGGTTCACCCACTTCGGCGGTGGTGGTGACTCCATCGGGCAAAAATTCAACCTGGACTGACATGGTGCGATCGCGATTCTTTAAGGTGTGCTGTGGGTATTATGGCGCATCCCCTCAACCGGGCGATCGCAGTTGGCAATGGACGCGGGCCAAGTGCCACATATAATCATCAAGGCGAAAATTGTTGGCCGCCCTGTGGATCAACTCCAGGCCAGCGGTTCCGGTCACTTCGCCATACAGTCCCGCGTAGAGGTGGGCGTAAAATTGGCCAGTTTTACCCAGGGTTTGGCTCGCGTTGAGGAGGTCAGCCGGGCCGATTTGACCCGTAAAAAGCTGTTGAATGGGGGTCATTATCGGACGGCGATCGCGCACCCGCTGCGGTGCATCCCCATACACCCGCTGCCGCGCCGCCTCCATCCCCCCAAGCTGCGCCACACACAAACACCACCACACCGTTTCTTCCACATCCACCCCATTCACCGCCAAATCCTGCTCAAACTGCCGCGCCCCTGCTTCGTACCGCTCGGCATAGTAATAGGCTAGACCCCGCTGCCACAGATAAGGCGTGACCGTCGGATCAAGCTGTTCGGCCTGGTCAAAATCCGCGATCGCCCCCTCAATCTCCGCCGCCATAAACCGCGCCATCCCCCGCTGAATATAGGCTTTTGCAGAGTTGGGTTGACGCTGGATCTGTTGCGTCCAATGAGTAATGCGATCGCGCAGTTCTTTAATCACAGATCAAAGCGATACCGAATCGCCCCTGAAACTGGGTCATTACCAATGTCAGCATACCCCTCTCGCACCGCCTGTTCTAACACCGCTTTCAGCGGCTCAGGGTCTAACTCCGTCAGCATCGCCGCTTGGGCGAGAGACAGATCCCCATTACGATCTTTAGCAGCTCCTAAGAGCTTTTGCCTGGGAGTCTTAACTCCTGTGGCTGGTTCTGGAGTTGCAACATTAGTGGCAATCTCTACAGCAAAGCGTTCAATATCCTGGTTGCGCGATCGGACTAATCCCGGAATTAGGAATACATCGATTAATTGCCCTATCCCCAACAAACCGAATGTCAGCAGATACAGAATACCACTGATGCGTTTACCTGTGTAGAAACGATGCAGACCACAGAATCCTAGAAGACCCGCACACCATAACAGATAGGCGATCGCTACATTTGATTTTGGCATAACAAAGCACCAAATTAGTTCATATACCCTTTATTATAATTGAGGGTACTTAGAAACTCACCAATATTCTGATGTGATATCACTTTAAGAATCATGAATGGTCAAAAATAAATTGATACAAAAGCAATATTTTTTAACATATGCAGTATTTTGCAAATCACATTGATTAGGGTTAGCAATAAAGGGCTTATGAGCATTAAAAATTTAATCTGGTAATCGTGCAGAGTGGGCAGTGCCTACCCCAAGCCAGTTTTGGCGATTGCTTTGGCAGTGTGCAATCACAGTATTACCAGATTATTTTCTTAAGTGATCTAAGCCCCTTGCCTGTTGGGGGAAGTCTACGAATTGTTAACTTTGATCGCCGATCATTTGGCTCATGGTTTCGAGGTTGAGCACGTTGGATAATGTGGCTTCGTCCATGAGTCCTTTTTCGAGGACAACTTCGCGGATGGATTTACCAGAGGCGAGGGATTCTTTGGCGACGGCGGCGGCGTTGAGATAGCCGATATGGGTGTTTAAGGCAGTCACTAACGATAGAGTTCCTTCGGCATAACCAAGACAGCGATCGCGCTGGGCTTCGATGCCGCTCAAACATTTATCACTGAAGGCTTGCACCGCATGACCCAGAATTTCCACCGAGTGGATTAAATCGTAGGCAATCAACGGCATCATCACGTTTAATTCCAGTTGACCGGCTTGGGCACAAAATGCGATCGCCGTATCATAGCCCATCACCTGAAAACAGACCATGGAAATCATTTCCGCCATCACCGGATTGTATTTACCCGGCATGATTGAAGACCCCGGTTGTACGGGGGGTAATTGAATTTCTTTTAACCCCGTTTTTGGGCCCGAATCCATCAGGCGCAAATCGTGGGAAATTTTCACCAAATCCTGAGCCAAATTCCGCAACGACCCCGACACATTCACAAACGGGGCCATACTCTGCATCGCCGCCATTAAATGAGGTGCAACAGTGAGGGGTTGGCCGATAAATTCACCGAGCAATGCCGCGACGCGAAACCGATAATCCGGATGGGTATTCATGCCTGTTCCCGACGCGCTCCCCCCTAGTCCTAAAACCCAGAGGTCTTCGGCGGCAAGTTTGATCCGGGTGAGGTGGCCGGTGAGGATGCGGGCCCAAGCGCGGAATTCTTCGCCGAGGCGGACGGGGACGGCATCTTGCATGTGGGTGCGGCCGGATTTGACGACGGTTTGAAATTCGCTGGCTTTGGTGTTGAGGGCAGCGATCGCACTCTCCAAGGCCGGATAAAGGGTATGGATTAACGCCAAGAGTGTCCCGATCCGGATCGCAGTGGGGATCACATCGTTGGTGGATTGGCCGTAGTTAACGTGATCATTGGGACTGACGCGGCCATAGTTGCCTTTTTCGTCACCGAGGAGTTCGAGAGCGCGGTTAGCGAGGACTTCATTCAGGTTCATGTGGTGGGATGTCCCCGCCCCGGCTTGGTAGATATCCACGACGAATTGATCCCGCAGTTGGCCGCCCAAAATTTCATCAACGGCCTTGACGATCGCATCACTAATTTCGGTGGGAATGCAGCCCAATTCACCATTGGCGATCGCCGTGGCTTTTTTAATCAGTAACCCCGCATCCACATAGGTGGGGAGCGGCTTCAATCCACTAATGGGAAAATTTTCCGTGGCGCGGAGGGTTTGAATCCCGTAATAAACATCCTGGGGCAGTGAGCGATCGCCCATGGAATCCTTTTCAACCCGATACTCACTCATGGCAGCGTTACCTCATCACGATTAAATCCGGACAATCATAACAAACCGCCCCAAGCTTCTGCGCTCCTTACACTGGGCCAAAAAAAATCCCCTAAGCCCGGAGGCGAGGGGGTTATGTATCAGGGTGCATCTACCATTGCTTTGTCCTCATCTGGGGGGAGCGATTCCGGAGGGTTTTTTACCCTCACCCAACCCTCTCCCACGGGAGAGGGCTTCTTACTCCCTTCTCCTGCGGGAGAAGGGGCGGGGATGAGGGCATTTAAGAATTATTTCGCGTTGCTGTAGGTTTGCATCGGTTCTTTAATCCAGCGGATGTAGAGGTGTTTGAACGTGGATTTGAGGATACGGGGTGCGCCGAAGTCGATGGGGACGAGGGCATCGGGGAGCTTCCAATCAGCGATCGCTAATTCTTCCGGTGTGAGTAACGGAAACTCTAGGGTTTCAGGATTGAGGCCCAGGCGTTTAGCGGCGGCGTAGGTGGGAACGGTGTCGGGGTTGACTTGGAGAAGGTCAAGGAGGGCGCAATCGAGGGCGAAGACATTGGCGGAGGCGGCGAGGATGCCAAGGGGCCGGGCTTCGCCGCCGCTGGGGCCGTTGCCTTGGTGGGCGATGATGCCGTCGAGGATCGTGAGGTTAGGCGCGATCGCGTTTGCCGTCTGCACCAACATTTCCCCAAAGCGATCGCGATCTTTCCCGGCCTCAAGATGCCACCAGGCCTTCATTTTGCCCGGCACACAGCCAAACAGATTCTTCACCCCCATCGTCATTGTTAATTGACAGTGGGATTTCACTTTTGGCAGATTGATCACCACATCCGCATCCATGGCTTCTTTGGAGAGGCGGAGATGGTCGAAATTGTCCGATTCCACAGCGTAGCGGTGGCCGTGGAATTCCACCACGGGAATATTTAAATCCTGCAACATCGGCAGATAGCCGTTAGTGCGGGCGACTCCTTTGGCGCTGCCAAAAGCGGGACTATCCCCCATAAAGGGCTTGCCCCCAGCGGTGATTACTTGTTGAGCGACGGCGGCGACGAGTTCGGGGCGGGTGATACATTCATGGCCGGGACGGCTGCCGGTGAGGAGGTTGGGTTTGAGGAGGACGCGATCGCCTGGCTTGACGATCGCACCCATGCCACCGAGGGGGGCAAGCAGTTGATCAAGGGACGCGGCCAGGGGCGCAGCGTCGTAGGTATCGGCGCGAAGGAGGCTAACGATAGACATGGGTGGGATGGGGGTAACGTTGTTTAAAATTGCTCCTATTCTAGACAGGGAAGGGCAAGGTGGGGGTGAGGCGATCCGATGGTGAGGGCATCGCGGGGGGCGGTATAATATTGTTACAATTCTTAACCCTTTGCCTGAGTAACTATGGTTTTACCTGCAATCAGTGCGGCGATCATGATCACGACCTTTTTTGCGATCGCCACCGGCTTCATTTTTAAAGACGTATTGGAATATCAAGTGGACTACTGGTATGCCCATCGCGACACCCAAGACCGCATCAACTACAAAACATCATCGGGAACCCTGGCCTACATTTTGATGACGATTTTCCTGACGCTTTTTATGGGGGAATGTCTATCGGTGTTTCAGATTGGGGCGCTCTTTGCCTGGGGGATTGCGGTGATTACGGTGATTCCAACCACGGTGTTAATTTGGCTGCAATTGGGGTCAATGCTTGAACTTTTGGTGCGTGGCGGTTCAGCAGCGATCGATCTGGATGCGTAATTGGTTGGTTTAGAGGGTTTGGAGACCAAACCCCTACGGGGCAGGAAAGACCCCAAGGATCTCGTCGGGGCATGGGTCACCCTGCCTCCTCACAAAGGTCAAGGCAACTTCGTTAGAGTTGGAAGTAAGCCGTATAACTATTGATTAAATCTATATGAACAGAACTAAATTAGAGCAACTGCGATCGCTCTTTGCCGAGATGGATCGGGCCTTGATTGCCTATTCTGGGGGCATTGATAGTACCTTAGTGGCGAAAGTCGCCTATGACGTACTAGGCGATCGCGCCCTCGCGATCACAGCCATGTCACCATCGCTCTTACCGGAAGACTTAGAAGATGCCCGCATCCAAGCAGCAGCGATCGGGATTCGCCATGACTGCGTTGATACCCACGAAATGCAGAACCCCAACTACACCAGCAACCCCGTCAACCGTTGCTACTTCTGCAAAAGCGAACTCCACGACACCCTCAAACCCCTCGCCCTCGAACGCGGCTATCCCTACGTCGTCGATGGCGTGAACGCCGATGATCTCCACGACTACCGCCCCGGCATCCAAGCCGCCCAAGAACGGGGAGCGCGATCGCCCCTCGCCGAATTAGGCATCACCAAAACCGAAGTCCGCGAAATCAGCCGCGCCCTCGCTCTCCCCTGGTGGGACAAACCCGCCCAACCCTGCCTTAGTTCACGCTTTCCCTACGGCGAAGAAATCACCGTGGCAAAATTGCAGCGCGTCGGCCGGGCAGAAGTTCACCTCCGCCGCTTGGGATGGCAAAACATCCGCGTCCGCTCCGAAGGCGACACCGCCCGGATTGAACTCCTGCCCGATCAGATCAAGGATTTTGTCGCCCAAACCGATTTGCCGCCCTTGGTGGCCCAATTTGAAGAATTCGGCTTTACCTATGTCACCCTCGACCTCGAAGGCTACCAAAGCGGCAAACTCAACCGCGTCCTCGGCACGAACCAAAGCACACCCTTTCAGAGTGCGATCGCGGGTTAAACGCGGTGAGAGTGGATGAGGTGCGATCGCTCAGCAAACAAGGGGATGTGTGCCCTTTGTTTCGCATGATTTACCCTACGGCAGAGCCATGAGACAAGAGATAATGTCCTTGAAAAACGTTGAGGGATGTCCGATGCCATCCAGTCAAGAAATTGTGCAGCACCGAGTAGACACTAAGACAGTGATATCTCAGGAACAATTACAGCAGCTTCTGAGGGAATTCAAAGCGAAATGGGGAGATCAGTTTAATTTAACTGCATTGGGATATTTCGGCTCCTATGCCCGTGGAGAAGCTCGACCGGATAGTGATGTGGATATTGTCTTTGGCACGACCAATCCCGATTTATTTAAGACCGCTATTTTGAAACAAGATTTGGAAGTTTGGCTGAATCGATCAGTCGATGTGATTCGACTACATTCCTATCTAAATTCTGACTTTAAGGCTCGACTAGAACACGAAGTCATCTATGTCTAAAAATGCCCGGCTGATTGAACGCTTAACGATGGTATTGTCTGCTTTAGAGCGCATTCCTAGCCGATTTGCTTCTATCAACGTTCCCAGTGACTTTATCAATAGCGAGTCAGGCATCGAACATATGGATAGTATTTGCATGGTACTCATCGCCGCCGGAGAAGAATTCAAAAACATAGATCGCGCAACCAAAGGCACAGTATTTTCTCAGTACCCTCAGATCGAATGGCGTGGTGCAATGGGGTTGCGAGATGTTTTAGCTCATGGGTATTTTTAAGTTGATCCTGAACAACTCTATACAATTTGTGCCCACCGTATTCCCCAGTTAATTGAAACCTTAAAGCAGATGATTCACGATCTAGAGAACACTTGAATACGGGAAAGTAGAGATAACTTGCTCAATGGTGCATCCCAGTTGTGCAACCCCTCACCCAACCCTCTCCCGATGGAGAGGGCTTTTGGCTCCCTTCTCCTGCGGGAGAAGGGCTGGGGATGAGGGTTCTACCTGGCGAGCAATATGAATCTGCAAAAGTGGGATGCACCCTTGCTCAATGCATTGAAAATCAATGCGATCGCTTGTCTTTGTTTTGTGAGGGATGCGATCGCACTTGTTTCGTCAATTGATGGCGCAAGCGCGATCGCACCCTGGCCATCCCGATAGAGTCGCACCCCAAAGCCAGATGCGATCGCAACAAAGGCCATGCCACAGCGGTACAATAATCACGGTGCGGAATCCTGAAGGGGTTGCGCTCTTCCTGTCTGAACTGTTGAACAACGTTAAGGTGAATTGATCCATGTCCAGTGCTGAAAATGTTGCGCCCGAACCGATGAAGCTCCTTCGTACCAGCGAATCGGACAGCCTGAAGCGCATTCGTCACACCGCCTCCCATGTGATGGCGATGGCCGTGCAGAAACTCTTTCCCACGGCACAGGTGACGATTGGCCCTTGGACAGAAACGGGATTTTATTACGACTTTGACAATCCGGAACCCTTCACGGAGCAGGATCTTAAGGCCATCAAGAAAGAGATGGACAAGATCATTAAAAAGAAACTGCCGGTGGTGCGCGAAGCGGTCAGCCGCGACGATGCCCAGGCGCGGATTGAGCAGATCGAAGAACCCTATAAATTAGAAATTCTCAGCGACCTGATTAAAGGAGAAGAGATTACCCTGTATCACTTAGGGGATGAGTGGTGGGATCTCTGTGCGGGGCCCCATGTGGAGAATACGAGCGAGTTGAATCCGAAGGCGATCGCCCTCGAAAGTGTGGCCGGGGCCTATTGGCGCGGCGATGAAAACCGGCAACAACTCCAGCGCATCTATGCAACGGCCTGGGAAACCCCCGAACAACTGAAAGAATATCAACGCCGCAAAGCCGAAGCCCTCAAACGCGATCATCGTAAATTAGGGAAAGAATTAGGCCTGTTCCTCTTTTCCGATGTGGTGGGGCCAGGCTTGCCGTTGTGGACTCCGAAAGGGACGGTGATTCGGACGTTGTTGGAAGGGTTTTTGCGGGAAGAACAAACCAAGCGCGGTTATCTGGGGGTTGTTACGCCTCATATTGGCCGCGTGGACTTGTTTAAAACCTCCGGTCATTGGCAGAACTATAAAGAAGATATGTTCCCGATGATGGCGGAAGATGAGGCGGCGGCAGCGGCAGAGCAAGGGTTTGTGTTGAAGCCGATGAACTGCCCGTTTCATATTCAAATCTATAAAAATGACCTACGTTCCTATCGGGAATTGCCGATTCGGTTGGCGGAATTTGGGACGGTGTACCGCTATGAACAGTCGGGAGAATTGGGCGGTTTGACACGGGTGCGGGGCTTCACGGTGGATGATTCGCACCTATTTGTGACCGAACAACAATTAGATGAAGAATTCCTTGATGTGGTGGATTTAATTCTCTCGGTGTTCGGTAAATTGAAGTTGAAAAACTTTAAGGCGCGGCTGAGTTTTCGTGATCCGGCATCGGATAAATATATTGGCTCGGATCAGATTTGGAATACGGCGGAAAATGCAATTCGGCGGGCGGTGCAACATCTGGGGATGGAATATTTCGAGGCTCCGGGTGAGGCGGCGTTTTATGGGCCGAAGTTGGATTTTATTTTCCGAGATGTGTTGGATCGGGAATGGCAATTGGGGACGGTGCAGGTGGATTACAACCTGCCGGAACGGTTTGATTTGGAATATGTGAGTGAGGATGGATCGCGGCAGCGGCCGATTATGATTCACCGTGCGCCGTTTGGCTCGTTGGAGCGGTTGATCGGGATTTTGATTGAAGAATATGCGGGGGATTTTCCGTTTTGGTTGGCTCCGGTGCAGGTGCGGTTGCTCTGTGTGAGTGATGAGTTTTTGCCCTACGCGCAGACGGTGCGATCGCAACTGCTGGCGCAAGGGTTGCGGGTGGAGATTGCCAGCGGCGATCGCCTCGGTAAGCAAATCCGCAATGCGGAGAAGGAAAAAGTGCCGGTGATGGCGATCGTGGGTGAAAAGGAAGTGGCCGCCGAAACCCTGAGTATTCGCACCCGTGCATCGGGGGAACTGGGGGCGATCGCACTCTCGGAAATCACCGAAACCTTGGTCAATGCAAACCGCGATCGCACTGATCCGTAAGAGCGGTGCAGGGGGCGCGATCGCCCCCGCTTCCCGATTCTGAATCCCTTGGGCCCTACGCCAAAACCCTGGCCCAAGGGATTCGTTTTGTTGCACGTCTGGATGGATTTTGATGGGGGGTAGTAGTGGATACTCTCGATTTTGTGACAAAATCTATAGATCTTGCCCAGTCAGGCTTATAGATATTGACACAAAATCAAAATTTGCTACAGTGAATGTATTGAAACGATTATTTTGAGGATCAAAATCATGAAAGGTCGAGGTGGAATGCGGGCGGGAGCCGGTCGGAAAGGGAATTGGCAGCATGGTGAAACCCAAACGATTCGAGTTCCGGCAGCCCTCAAGGATGAACTGCTGTCTCTGGGGCAACAGTTGGATTGTGGCCAGGGCGTGCTGGGTGGACGGATGCGGATGGAACTCGAAGCGGTGTTACGTGACTATGAAGCCCAATGTGATGCCCAGGGGGAAGCCGAATGGCAACCGATGCGCGAGTTGATCAGTGCAGTTCGGGATGTGATGGCGCAACATCCTCGGCGGGGTCAAGGCCGACGGGGACAGGGGCGAGGCTGTGGACAACAGCAACGGCATGGCGGTGATGCGATCGCGCAGGGTAACGGCCGCGGCCAACGGGCGGGACGTTGTGGAAATGTAGAGATGGCAGTACCGGCTGTGGGTGATGCGATCGCTGTCGAGTCCGCCAGTCTCTAAGGCCAGGTTGAACAGGCTGCCCATCCCAGAGCATGATCACCGGGGATGGGCCTCCTCTCCGTCAAGATCGCCCCTTAAACTGCCCAAGGCAATCGCGTTATCCCCTGGTAAAACAGGAAACTCAACAGCCAAGCGGTCACTAAGGGAACAATCACCGCGATCGCTGTATAGCGCCAGGATTTCGACTCACTCCAGATCGCGCCGAGGGTGGTGAGACAGGGGATATAGAGGAGGCTAAAGAGACAATAACTCAAGCCTTGGGCGGTGGTGAGGGTTTGGCCCAGTTCGACGGCCATGGCGTGATTGTTGAGGCCGTAGAGGACAGTGAGGGCGGCGATTTGGACTTCTTTGGCGACGAAGCCGATGATCAGGGAGACGGTGAGGAAGGGGTTAATCCCTAGGGGTTCCATCAGGGGTTGGAAGAGGCCGCCGAGTTGACCGGCGAAGGTGTCGAGGCCGGTGCTGCCTTGGGGGAAGCTGGTGAGAAACCAGATTAAGCTGCTGCCGATCACCATGAAGATGGAAAGGCGGGTGACGAATTCTTTCATTTCACCCCAGACGCGCAGGAGGACTTGCTGAATCGTCGGCAGGCGGTAGGGGGGGAGTTCGAGGACGAAGGGATCGCGGGATTGGAAGTAGTCGAAGCGGCTGAGGAGGGCGGCGAGGGTGAAGGCGCTCACAAAGCTCATGACATAGAGGCAAAAGAGGGCGATCGCCCCCTGACGATTGGGGAACACTGCCGCCAAAATAAACACAAACACCTGTAACCGGGCTGAACAGAGGGAAAAGGGAATCACCAACATCGACAGCAGCCGCATCCCTCGACTACGCATCACCCGCGTTCCCATAATCGCAGGCACATTACAGCCAAACCCCATCATCTGCAACACAAAAGCCCGACCATCTAACCCCAACCGTCCCATCAGAGCATCCATCAAATAGGCGGCACGGGACAGATAACCACTGCCTTCTAAAAGACCCATCACCACAAAGAAAATCGCCACCAACGGCACGAAGGACAGCAGAGCCGCGAATCCGGCCCAGATACCATTGAGGACAAGGTCTTGAACCAGTTGGGGCGCAACGGAGAGAACCGGCTCCAGGATGGCGGTTTGGAACCATCCCGTCACAGCATCAACAGGGTCAGCACTGGGCAAACCCACCGTCCAAATCAGCCAAAAGACCCCAAACATGGAGGCGAAGAAAATCGGCAGACCAAAGAGGGGGTGCAACATCACGCCGTCGATGGTATGGGTAATCGTGCGGGCGGTTAAGGACGGCATTTGCACGACTCCCCGCAAGAGGGTTTCAATCTCGGCTTCGGGGATAGGGTGGGCGGCGAGAACTGCGTTGAGGTGGGGAACGGTGACGGCTTCGGCGCTGTGTTCGACGGTGTGGGTAATGGTGGCGATCGCTCGCTGACACCCCGTGCCATATTTGGCGCTGATCGGTTGGATGGGAATGCCGAGGCGATCGCTCAACGCTTGGGCATCGTATTGCACCCCGTAGCGTTTGGCTTCATCGGCCAGGTTCAACACCGCCACAGTGGGAATGCCCAAGGATTTCACCTGCAACAGGAGGCGCATCTGTCGATCAATTTGGGTCGCATTGAGCACCACCACCACCGCATTAACCGCATAGGTTTCCAGGAACCGCCGCACCACCTGCTCATCATCGGAAAAACCATTGAGGTCATAAATACCGGGCAGATCCACCACTTCCACCGTTTCCCCCGACCATTGGACGCGGGCTTGAAACAGGTCAACCGTCAGACCGGGCCAATTTGCGATCGCCGCGTTGGACTGGGTCAAGCGATTAAAAAAGGTGGATTTTCCCGTGTTGGGCTGTCCGAGTAGCGCGATCCGTTTCTGAACGCCCACCCGTGAGGGTTGCACGGTTGCAGGTTGACAATGGCTCATGATCGTTATCTGAGGTAAAGGGACAGGAAGGAGCAGGAGAAATGCAAATTAGCCCTCCATATTGATCCGGACTAAACGCGCTTCGGAGCGCCGCATCGCGATTTCGGTGGTGCTGCCAATGCGCAGGTGGAGCGGGCCACCGAGGGCCGCTTTGCGCAACAGTTGGATCGGCTTATTCGGCACAATGCCCATGGCGGCCAAACGCGACACCAGCCCTGGGCCGTGAACACTGTCACTGATGCCGTCTACCAACGCAATTTGACCAACGGAGAGTTCAAGTAATGTCATGGTGATTGGGGGGGTGAGTGATTTGAAATTGAGGATCTGCTGATGAGATTTAGTATAGCCTTATTGACATACTCCCCCGTTAATTGCTAAAGCAATCTAACGGGGGATTCTTAGATTCACACCTAAGAGTTTCTGCTTCACAGATTGGTAACTAGGCAAAGCCCCCGTCCCATCATCTCCACAGACATTTTCAGATACGCC
>NZ_JAQMTY010000267.1 GCF_028330765.1 Spirulina subsalsa CS-330
ACATTCAGTGGACGTTAAACAGATGCTTGTGGAGGGGAATCTGGACGGGGTTTCAAGACAGAGATGACTTGAGACTAGACAAACCCAATGAAGCAAGAATCCCCCGTTATAATCTTTGATTTAACGGTGGGAGTGTCAACGTTCGATTGTGCAGTCCAATTGGGGGGCGATGGAGCGGGAAATTGAGTCGATCGCGGGAACCCTCCATGACAGCCTTGAGCCCCTTTTGCCGACCACGGGTGATCCAACGCGGGTGTTGCAGCGTATCGTTCCGGATCTCTGTCTGGTGGGACAGGCTTGCACCGTTAACAGGACATTGATTCAACGCCATACGACGGGGGTGAGCGATCGCACCCTCTACTACATCCGCTTGTTTGATCATCACGGTGAACTGCTGGCCTTTTCCCCCAATCAACCCGCCCCCACGGAAACCGCCCTCACCCCTGTCTGGCAAACCATCACCTTCCCCGATGGCAAACGCTACCGCCAATTCACCACCATTTTGCACAATGCTGAGGGGCAGACCTTGGCGGGGCACAGCCATGATTCTTGGGGCTATCTACAAATTGGCCGGGACTTAACCGCGTTGGAGGCTGAAACGCAGCGCATTGGCTGGATTTTGGCGATCGCACTTCCCGTGACGCTCCTGGTGGTGGCGCTGTCGAGTTGGGGGCTGGCGGGCCTGGCCATGCGCCCCATTTATCAGTCCTACCAGCAGCAACAACAGTTCACCGCCAACGCCGCCCACGAATTGCGATCGCCCCTCGCCAGTCTGCTCGCCACCGTAGACGCGATCACCCACCTGGCCCCCACTGATCCCCAAACCCTCTTCCCCCTCTTAACCACCGTGGAGCGGCAGGGACGACGCTTAAGCCAGTTGATTAATGACCTCTTGCTCCTCAGTCGCCTTGAACAAAACACCGCCACCACCCCCCGGCAACGCTGCTGTCTCAACGATTTGGTCAGTGATTTGGCCGAGGAATTTTTAGAATTGGCGATCGCCGCTGACCTCACCCTCACGAGTCACGTTCCCGCCGCGCCCCTGCCGGTGTGGGGCGATGAACCCCAACTCTACCGCCTCGTCGCGAACGTCATCGCCAACGCCATTCACTACACCCCACCCGGCGGCGCGATTCACCTCCGCCTCGACCAGAGCGATCGCACCGCGTTGATCACGATTCAAGACAACGGGATCGGCATTGCCCCCGCTGATCTGCCGCACATTTTTGAACGCTTTTACCGGGTGACGAGCGATCGCTCCCGTCAAACCGGAGGAACCGGGTTAGGACTGGCCCTTGTGAAGGCGATCGCCCACCGCCATCACGGCCAAATCACCGTGACCAGCACCCCCAACCAGGGCAGCACCTTCACCATTCATCTGCCGATTCACCCCGACAGGGCATCACCCCGCCAGCCGGCGACATTGCTCCCCCGGCAACCCTGGAGCTACCCGCCGCCGCAATGACTACTGCACCACCAACACCGCACAGGGCGCATGGTGAACCACATAATTGCTCACACTGCCCATCACAATTTCTGCAAGTCCTGTCCGGCCACGACGGCCCACCACGACGAGATCCGCAGCCCAATCCTGCGCCAGTTTACAAATATAGTGGCTCGGTTCCCCTTCTTTGACGCTCACCTCTGTGCTTACCCCCTGTTCTTGGAGGGCCGTGGCGATCGCCGTCAGTTCATTAATTAAGCGATCGCGCTCCACCCGCACCGCCGCTTGGGACTGTTCAAATAATTCCGGTGAATAGGAACTGCCATACATCCCCAGGCTGCCACTGGCAAACACATTGGACGCGGGCGGTAACGGGTCACTCATGCCATGGCACAGCATCAATGTACTGCTGTGCAGTTTCGCCATCTGCACCGCTTGGGCCAACACCTGCGGGTTTTGATGGTGGTGGTTAAGGTCTAACGCCACTAAAATGCGTTGAATTGGGGTCGGAGTGGTGTCCGTGAGGGCGATCGCCTGTGCTGGTGTATCCATAGCATCCTCCAAAAGAATGGGTGAGGAGCAGAATCAGAAATGATGCTAACGAAGAACAGCCTTGATCCTGGTTGACTGACAAAATTAGCCAGATCCCGGAAAGCCCTCACCCTAGCCCTCTCCCTCTGGGAGAGGGAACTGGAAAAATGGATCGGCTCCCCTCGCCCTCTGGGAGAGGGGTTGGGGGTGAGGGCGATCAAGTCAGTCAACCAGGCCTTGATCTCAGCAGGCTCGATTCGGATCACAATTTTCTTCGGCTCAACCCTCTCGATTTGCTCTCTCTTCCATGATCTCATAGGGGTTGAGGGCATCTCATCTTTTTGAGAGAAAAATTCACGATAGAGCAAAGGTCAACCTGTTTAGGACATCCAAACTCCCCCGAAACAAGGGGCTTTAAGCCCCTTGCCTGTCCTCAGTAATCTGACTCGTGCTGTACAAAATGAAGAGTTGTAGCGCGATCGCTGTTTCGTAGCCATTGATACGGTGCAGTTCCTGAGGAGCACCATACACTACGGGGCAACAATTCAATACGTCTCTAGGGTTCCGGTTTTATCCTCAACAAATAAAACGGCTGGACCAAGAGAGACAGGTTATCCACCCTTACCAAATGTCGATAACCCCACGGCGGGATAAAAGCCCGGGAGAACACCATCATTCAGACCCCTTGAATGGTGCATTCTTCCGGGCTAATTATTTTGCAGCGAATCCCTACATCGGAGTAGATCTATGACAGACTCAGCCTTTCAACCCCCCAACGGCCAAAGCGAAGCCCAACGCGCCCTCGGAATGGAACAACACCTCCCCCTCACCGGTTGGCAACAGGAAGTGAATCAGGGCTTAGAATTTGGCCTTGAAGCCGCCGCCAGCATCCAAGACCGCACCATTCCCACCTTCTCGCGGGGCGAACTGCCCCACTACGCCGGGATTAACACCTTCATGAAGGCCCCCTATCTCGAAGACGTGCGCCAAGTGGGCAATTATGACGTGGCGATCATCGGTGTGCCCCACGATTCCGGAACCACCTACCGCCCCGGCACACGCTTCGGCCCCCAAGGCATTCGCCGCATTTCCGCCCTCTACACCCCCTACAATTTTGAATTTGGTGTGGATTTGCGCGAACAAATTACCCTCTGTGATGTGGGGGATATTTTCACAATTCCCGCTAACAATGAAAAGTCCTTTGATCAGATTTCTAAAGGGGTCGCCCATGTCTTTAGTTCCGGGGCATTTCCGATGATTTTAGGGGGCGATCATTCGATCGGATTTCCCACGGTGCGCGGCATTTGTCAGCATCTAGGCGATAAAAAAGTAGGCATTATTCACTTCGATCGCCATGTGGATACCCAAGAAACCGACCTTGATGAACGGATGCACACTTGTCCTTGGTTCCATGCCACCAACATCGCCAATGCCCCCGCGAAAAACTTGGTGCAGTTGGGGATTGGGGGCTGGCAAGTGCCGCGCCAAGGGGTGAAGGTGTGCCGTGAACGAGCCACGAATATTCTCACCGTCACGGACATTACCGAAATGGGGCTGGATGCAGCGGCGGATTTTGCGATCGCTCGTGCCACTGACGGCACGGATTGCGTCTGGATTAGCTTCGATATTGACTGCATTGATGCGGGCTTCGTCCCCGGCACTGGCTGGCCCGAACCGGGCGGTTTATTACCCCGTGAAGCCCTCTATTTACTGAAGCGAATTATTCGGGAAACCAACGTGTGCGGCATGGAAATTGTCGAAGTTTCACCCCCCTATGATGTCAGTGACATGACCGCCTTAATGGCTACACGAGTGATTTGTGACACCCTCGCCCATCTCGTCGTGTCCGAACAACTCCCCCGCAAAGAAACCCCCAGTTACATCCACCCCGAAGCCCAAGTGGTGGATCAACCCTGGCATTAACCCTACGGTTAGGGTTGGTGATCATGCCAGCCCTGACCCATTTTTATGGTGATACCGGAGAAGCTTCAAAATGTACCGACTCTATGATTTTCTCCCTTCAGGGAATGGCTATAAAGTACGACTCTTATTGCGTCAATTAGCAATTCCCTTCGAGCACATTGAAAAAAATATTATTGCCGGAGAAACGCGCACCCCCGACTTTTTAGCCATTAATGCCAACGGTCGCATTCCCGTTCTCGAAGTGTCTCCTGGTCAGTACCTTGCCGAATCCAATGCAATCCTGTTTTATCTCAGTCAAAACACCGCCTTTTTTCCCGATAATCCTTGGGATCAAGCCCAGGTAATGCGCTGGCTTTTCTTTGAGCAATACAGCCATGAGCCGCACATTGCCACGTCTCGTTATTGGCTCCACAGCCTCAATCAAGGCGAAAAATTCCGGGAACAACTCGACCAAAAACGCCCCCTAGGCTATGCCGCCCTCCAGGTCATGGAAGACCATTTAAAAACCCGTGCGTTTTTTGTCAATGAGTCCTATTCCATTGCTGATATTGCTCTCTATGCCTATACCCATGTGGCGGATGAAGGCGGGTTTGATTTATCGCCCTTTACGGCAATTCAACAATGGTTTGCACGGGTCAAAGCCCAACCTCATCATTGTTTAATTACGGATTCGATGGGACGTTTTTAGAGGGACTTTGTATGCATGAAACAGACATGACCAAGGCATTAATTATGACGGTGCGGGACTGGTTTGAGGATCAACCCATTGCGCCCAACATTGAAGCGATTCATTTAATCGTGGGACAGTTCACCTGTGTAGAACCGGCTAGTTTAGAGTTTGCCTTTACGGCTCAGACCCAAAACACGTTTTTGGCAGGGGTGCGGTTGATGATTCAAGAAACGCCGTTGATTGCGTTTTGTCATCGCTGTGAGGTGGAGTATGCACCCCAAATGGGGCTGCAATATGCCTGTCCAACCTGTCACGCTCCGATGGAGGAGATCCGCTCTGGGCGTGAGTTAAAAATTGATCGGATCGAATATTCACATCACGAAGAAGAGGCGATCGCATCCCGATCATCCTCTGAATAACCCCCTTCCCATTGGCTTGAATTAACCCACGTTATCCCACCGTTATGAGGTATTCCCATGCACCAAACCTTTGACGCAGCCCTTGAATTAAATCTTCTCCATGCCAACCAGGCCGGAGCGGATCACAATCGCGACCATTTCGATCGCTGGGGGATTCATTGTCTGAATTTAATGAGTAGTCCCGGCGCGGGTAAAACGGAACTCCTTGAACGCACCTTGGCGACCCTCAATGCTGAGTTAAAAATGGCCGTCATTGAAGGGGATATGACCACGGAATTAGATGCCGATCGCCTCCGTCAATACGATGTGCCGGTGATTGCAATTAATACCGGTCGCGCCTGTCATTTGGATTCCAAAATGGTCGCCGGGGGGCTGCATCAACTCTCCCATCACTATGACCCCACAACCTTTGATCTCGTCTTTGTGGAAAATGTGGGGAATCTCGTCTGTCCGGCGGAGTTTGAAGTGGGAGAACACGCTAAAGTTGCGCTGTTGAGTGTGACTGAAGGGGAAGACAAGCCCTTGAAATATCCCTTAATGTTCCAGGAGGCGGATTGTCTTTTGGTGACCAAAATGGATCTCGCGCCCTATCTAGATCTGGATCTTGAAATGCTAGTGGCTAATGTGCGCCAGATGAATTCCCATGCTGCGATTATTCCGGTATCAGCGAAGACAGGCGAGGGCCTCGATTTATGGTTCGATTGGGTGCGATCGCAAGTCCAGGGCATGGTGTCTTCTCCACTGCTTACCCATTAATTGATTGGGTCTGCTCTCACCTGAAGTCTGGTGTAGATGTGGAGAGGGAAAGCGATCGAGGGGAAATCACAATGACACATCAACATTGAGAGAAATTTTATTATGCCAAATCAGATTTTCGTTTGGGGAATCATTGCATTTCTCGTCCTGACCTTAGCCATTGGACTTTGGGCTGCGAAACAGATCAAAGGCGATAGTGTGAACTACTTAGTCGCGGGTCGTGGGTTAATTTTGCCCCTCGCCGCCGCAACTTTAATGGCCCAATCTGTAGACTCTAACGCCACCTTGGGCAACACCGATCTCGCCGGAGAATTTGGTTTTTGGGCGGGGGCTTCGTTACCGTTAGGATTGGCTCTCTGTTTATTCTTGACGGGGCTGTTTTTTGCCAAACCGATGAACCGCATGGGGTTAATTACCTTGCCGGACTTTTATCGGGTGAAATATAACCGCCTCACGGAATGGATTGCCTCGATCATTATGGTGCTCAGTTTTGCCTTTCTCTTGGCAGGAAACTTAGTGGCGGGGGGATTTTTATTTCAGTCGTTCCTGGGCACAAGCTATGTGGCGGGGGTGATTCTCATTGCGATCGTCGTGTTAATTTACACCGCCAGTGGTGGCCTGTTTGCGGTGGCCTATACCGATGCGATTCAAGTGGGCATTGCATTGATTGGGACGGTTGGCTTGATCGGGTTTGTGGCGATCAATTATGGTTTCACGGTTCCCGAAGGCATGGGGCCGTTTGACCTCGAACAGTTAACAGACCCCAGCTTTGGGGCTGTGATTAACTGGGCAACACTGCTGGCCCTGGGCTTGGGGGATATTGTCGCGATTGATTTTATGGCGCGGGTTTTTGCGGCCGATAGTCCGGAAACGGCCCAGAGGGCTTGTTTAATCGGGTCGGCGGGTACGGTGTTGATCGGTGTGCCGTTTTCGATGTTGGCGCTGGCGGCTCCGACGATTTTAGAGGCTGCTGATGTGGCGCGTAATGCGGATCAACCGCTGCTGTTTAACCTGCTGTCGGGGGTTGTGCCGCCGGCCTTGGGGCTGCTGGTGATTATGGCGATTATGTCGGCATCGCTTTCGACGGCGGACGGGGCGATTCTCGGCACATCGTCGGTGATTGCCCATAACATCATCGGGATTCGCCATGATGACCACAATGCAGCGGGCGATCGCCTCCTCGCGATTACCCGGATGATGGCTGTTGTGATCACCACCTTGGGCGTGATTTTCGCGGTGCTCGTGCCCCAAACCGGGATTCTGCTCCTCCTGGCGTTTGACCTGGGGTTTGCGGGGTTATTAATTCCCTTAGCTGGGGGGTTATTTTGGCCCAAAGCCAATGAATACGGCGCGTTAGCCTGCATCATCCTCGGCACAATCACCCGCTTGGCGTTCTTTGTCTTGATGCCGACAATGTTCGGCAGCGACAACACCCTGCTTTATATTCCAAACCCGATCTTCACCCCAGATTTTGATGGTTTCCCGACGTTGATTAGTCCCTTGGTGGGTTTAGCGGCGTTTGTCGGGGTTTCGCTGATGACGGGCGGCAAGGGTAAAAAAATTCATCGCAATCTTCACCCCGAAGCCACAGAAGTTAATTGATTGAATGCTTCATATAAAAATGCCCTGGAATCGACATCCTGCGATCGCACACAGCACCGATTCTAGGGCATTTTTGCATTGTTGTTCACGGATAGCGAAATTGACGATGGCCTGCCCAAACCCGAACCTATGTTTTGCCCATGACTAACCAACTAAAAACCTGTTCAACCGTCAGCGTTAACTGAATTTTGGGTAATACCGGTAAAATCTTTTCACCCTTCAACAGTTGGGAAGATTGTTCGGGTGTCAAGACCAAAATACTGCCATCCATCAATATACTCACTAGCGGGTTTAGTCTCTGGCTGTTCAAGAAACCGGTCTAGAGTTAAGGAATGTGCTGGCGTGGCAACCATCGTGTTAAACGTTGAGACAATGACTTAAATTCTAGCGTTACTGATCAGCCATACTCATACCATTGGGGCATTTCATCCAGCGCGATCGCCCCCCCGAAGCCACCGAAATTAATTGAACTAAATATTTCCACATTAAGCACCCTAGGTCAGGTCATTTACTGAATCTAGGGTGCTACTGTAAGATTTTTCACATCTTAATAGTTCTAATACGTTCTATTTTCCCGACGTTTTCTTACATCTTCAGCAATATCTTTACCGACATACTCCACATAATTTTGCTCAAAGCCATGTCCTTTCATTTTTCCAACATTTTTGATCTTGGCAGGGCCCAAAAGATTTCCGACATTACTATAACTTCCTGAGGTTATACTAACAAGATCTGCTCCTCCCACATAGGCAGTCACATTAATGTGACTTGAGGGGGATTTAACTGCATTGCCTGCATACAATAACTGAATATATCGATCCATCAAAAATTCCGCTTTTTTGGCTGCACGGTGTCGAAGTTCTTTCTGATACCGTACCTGATCATGTTGTGCGAGACTATAATCGATCCCCATATCTTCATAGCTTCGCCGGGGCTGAGCATGGTGTTGCGCTAACTCTGCATAAATTTGATCAGCAAGGTGTGCGTGTACAGTTCGCACCGCATTGTCTGTTTTAATCGTGCCTCGACTGTGGGCAGATACAGTTACCCGCTTCTGGCGATTAATCGCGTCCAGCATTATATCTTGTTGAGTTTTTGTGACGCTATCCTCTTTTTTGATTTTGCCTTTAAGACATTCTGCAATGTCTCCTTTAAAACCCTTCGTGGCACTATAGGTATACAATACATCTATCACATTTGGATCAACAGCCTGATCAAGACGATCTAATTCTTCATTGACAACATTTTGAAGAGCTAGCGCACTCATCATTCCGGATTGCGGTGGCACACTCATCCCATTAACATGGGTGACCTGAGGATACCAATTTCCTAAATTTTCAGGAACATCGTACGCATCAAGAATAGGTTTCTTCCCGTTAAAACTGTGAATTTCTCCCAAGGCCACATAGTAGGCTTCCCCTGTTTCTGGATTGGTTTGTCGTATCACTTGCTCAATTTTTCGATTGGGTGGACGGCCAGAAATTCGATACTGTTTATTGTTGAAGTTCGTATCTTGTCCCCCTTCCTTATCTTTATAATTACCATCATCTTCATTGTATGATTTGATGCCAAGAAGAGTCATCTTCATACGAAGATGTAGCATAACTGGAATCTCTTCTTTTTCAATTGTTTGGATTTTTTTGTGAATTTCCCATAGCCGCGCCCCTTCATTCGTATTTGTAATGACAGCCGTTAATTCTGTAATAACTTCTTTTTTCAGGTCTTGTACAGCTTCTTCTTTTTCGCTTATTTTTTTCTTTTTGGAATCTTTTCTAAGCCAGATTAAAATACTCTTATAAAGATTTAATAAAGCAAAAGGATTTTCTCTATCTCCCAGAGCTATAGCAAGGGGATTATCAATTTTTGCTACTTCCTTTCTTTTTTTCTTGGTAGTGGTTCTCCTTTGAAAGGTCGCGAGATCCATCAATCGTTGAATAGGGGCATTGGGTGTAGAAGTTTGCTGGATTTGAATCGGTGCTTGTGGTGATAATGTGATGTCGTTTGAGTCAGATTTGCGTTGCACACCTGCTCCACCCTGTTGCACCACATGGGTTAATTCGTGGGCGATCAGATGCTGGCCGCTGGAACTGCTGGGGTTATATTCCCCTTGACGGAAAAACACATCTTGGCCGGTGGTGAAGGCTTTGGCTTGGATGGCTTGGTTGAGTTGATCGGATTGGGCATCGGTGTGGATTTTTACGCCGCTGAAATCTGCGCCCATGGCTTGGCCCATCTTGGCTTGCAGGGTTGGATCTAAGGATTGGCCGCCGCCTTTAGCGCGGTTGATGCCCTGTTCGAGTTCCGGAGCCGCATCGCCAGCCACCGTGGCTCGTTGTAACTGCGGTTTCATTTGGAGTTCATCGTCTTCGATGTTGTCGCGCTGCACAGCTTGATCAGCAGAGGGGGCATTCAAGTTTTGGACAACGTCAGAGGCGACGCGATCGGCTTCTTGTTCGTAGCGATCGCCCGGTTGGCCGATGGTGAGTTTAGCTTGAATGGGGGCGATGGGTGTACCGCCAAGATTGGGAAGGTTGGCGCGTTTCCCAGGGTTCCACTGGGGGAGTTCGGCGGTTTTGGGGTCGGCTTTGGCCTGGAGGATGGTAGGCGGGGCGAATGGGTTCGCCTGGGGCGGGGCTGTTGTGGATTGTTGGGGCTTTTTTGGGGAATGAGAGCGCATTTCAACAAACCTCCAAAGGATTTAAGGGTAGTGCGATCGCGCCTCACTCTCTCGGTCGGAATGTTGGGCGATGGGGTTGCAGGAAACTGATCATCATCGTCATGTTCCAGCATAGTAGAACGTCTCGACCTAAGCCATTCGACTTTGGTCGAGTTTAGGCGTGTGCTGAAACTATTCCGCTTTAGCAATGCTGCTTTGACTCGTATCGATGAGCATGGCGTTGAGTGGGTCTGACTGGAAATGACATGAGATGCCCAATGTTCTTATCTTCGCCGCCGACTTGTGCCCACCATATTCGACGTTTGTCCATGGCGTTTCCGTTTCTGCCGAGGATCGCGCCCTAGTGTTTCTAGCGTATCTTGACGTTCAACCTCTTCTTTGATTGCGGCTTTTTCATTCTTGGCACTGGTCACATAATTATCAACATTAGACTTGCCTTCTTTGACGTACTCCGGAGCATTGTAAACTCCCTTTTTCAAGGACTGTCCAAAACCAGCTAGCCCCGTTTTTTTGGACATAATTACCCGTGAGACAGTATCCGTCAAATTCACCCCCACATCTTTCCAAGCATAGGTTCCCAATGCAGCAATATAGGCTGGAAGTTTTGCAGGATCAGGTACTTTGTTCCCTGTCAAAATATTCTCATAAATCTCAACACATTTTTTGCGATTCTCACCCGAAAAATTTGCCTCTGAAGGAGCACCATCTTCAACATAGCGTAGGTGAATTCCCAAGATTGGCAAGACTAAATCATCTGCATTTTTACCATTAAAAGCATCAAGAATTGCTTTATAGGCATTCATGAAATCAAAGTTTTCACGCGAATATTCTTTGACCGCGAACGTTTCAAGGTCGGATATGCTCAACCCGGCTTTGTTCATTTTCGTGCTGATCTCGCCATAGGTCTTTTTGAATTCGGCTTTGTTGGCATTGATTTCTTGAGCATAGGGATCAGCCTGTTTGGGTTGGGTGGTGACCCGTTGGATGATGGGTTGGGTGTGCGGCTGGAGGGAGTTTTGCTGTTGGGTGTTTGGGGTGAGTTTGGTTTGAATGGCGGGTGTGCCGCCGGGATTTTGGCCAAGATTGGGGAGGGTGGCGCGTTTACCGGGGTTCCACTGGGGGAGTTCGGCGGTTTCGGGGTCGGCTTTGGCTTGAATGACGGTGGGCGGGGCAAATTGATGGGTCTGGGGTGGGGGCGTTGTCGATGTTTGGGGCTTTTTTGGGGAGTGGGAACGCATATCGACGGGCCTCCAGTGATTACAGGGTGTGAGAATCTCCCATCCTTGTTGTGGGACAAGATGGGGATAGATTTAGGGTGTGGCTGAGCGTAATTCTACTTTTTAGCTTAGGGGAACGAGTTGATCTAAGGTTATTCGACTTTAGTCGAGTTTTTCGGGTTTGGTGGGTGATTCGGGCCGGGAACTGTACTACGCTGGGGAATTAAGAGACGCTAGGATACTTTGATTTTATGGGTTTTGAGCGATCGCATCCCTCCCAATCTGACCCGACTTGGTATCAAGACAATTACGACTATTTAGGAGAAGCGATCGCAGCAATCCAGACGTGGATTGATCGCACTATTGCCCAGAGTCAGGATCGCACCGCAGAGATGCCACCGCCCCCGGACGAGACAGGGCTGGCGGCGATCGCGGCGCAGATGTCGCACCCTCCGGCGTTGGTAGACCTCTGCCAACGCTTTGGCTTGTCTACCTTTGAGCGGGATGTGTTGGTGCTCTGTGTGGGGCGGGCGTTGCATCCGGAGTTTCGGAATCTCTGTGCGATCGCCCACCAACAGCCCCAATGCACCTATCCCACCTTTCAACTTGCCTTGCAACTGTTTCCCCATCGCCATTGGCAAGCCCTCACCCCCCACGCCCCCCTGCGCCGTTGGCAATTGTTGCACAACTCCACCGATGACGACATCACCCATGCCCGGCTGCAAATAGATGAAAGCATTTTGCACTATCTGCTCGGTGAACCCTACAGCGATGGGCTGTTAGCGGGGGTGATTGAACCCCTGTCATCGCAGACATTGCCCCTGTCGGCTTCCCATGGGGCCCTCGTTGAGCCGATCGCAGCGATGTTGACGGCGGCGCAATCTAGCCCGATCGTGCAACTGTGCGGGGCGAATCCTGAACAACGGCAAGCGATCGCGATCGCCGTCAGCCACGCCAGCCACGCCCCCCTCTATCGGATCAGCCTGGCGGATCTGCCCACCGCTGCCCCGGCGTTAACCTCCCTCATCCTCTGCTGGCAACGCTTTGTGATCTTGACGGGGAGTTTACTGGTCTGTGATCTAGAAGCGGGGCTAGGGAGTGAACAAACCACGGCCCTGCAACGGTTTGTGCATCGTCTCAATGCCCCGTTGCTGCTCTCTACGGCGGAGCGGATTGAACTGTCTCAAGGGGCGATCGCCGTCTTCAACCTGCCGCCCCTCACCCACCCCGAACAGTGGCAACTGTGGCACAATGCCCTTGGCCCATTGGCAGAAACCCACCATGCCGCCCTCAATGACATCATTGCCCATTTTACCCTCTCCCCCCGCACGATCCAAACCGCCAGCCTGTTAGACATTGACCCCGATCCGACGGTGTTTAAACAGACCCTCTGGACGTTTTGCCGCCACCAAGCCCGCCCCCGCCTCGACCATCTCGCCCAACGCATTGATGCGATCGCCACCTGGGATGATCTCGTGTTGGGCGATCGCGAAAAAGCCCTCCTCAACGCCACCGTTGATCAGGTCAACCAACGCCACACCGTCTATGAAACCTGGGGATTCGCCAGCAAAGGCCGGCGCGGCCTAGGGATTACCGCCCTGTTTGCGGGCCCCAGTGGAACCGGAAAAACCATGGCCGCCGAAGCGATCGCCCGCGAACTCAACCTCGACCTCTACCGCATCGATCTCAGTGCCGTCACCAGTAAATACATCGGCGAAACCGAAAAAAATCTCCGCCAAATTTTCGACGCAGCCGAAGCGGGCGGTGTGGTGCTGCTGTTTGATGAAGCCGATGCCCTCTTTGGCAAACGCACCCAAGTCAAAGACAGCCACGATCGCCACGCCAACATGGAAGTCAGTTACCTGTTACAACGCATGGAAGCCTACCACGGCCTTGCCATCCTCACCACCAACCTCAAAGACAATCTCGACGATGCCTTCACCCGGCGGCTGCGATTTATCATTAACTTTCCCTTTCCCGAAGCCGAGTCCCGCGCCCAAATTTGGCAGCAGATTTTTCCGCCCCAAATGCCCCAAAAAGGTCTAGACATTGATCTCCTCAGTCAACTGAATATTACCGGCGGCAATATTCGCTCCATTGCCATGAATGTCGCCTTTCTCGCCGCCCAAGCCAATGAACCCGTCACGATGCAAGTCATTCTCCAGGCTGCCCAAGCTGAATATTTGAAATTTGGTCAAAGTTTAACACCCGCCGAAACCCGCGGCTGGCGCAAAAGATCCTGGTCATCCTAGTCATGATTTGATCTCGCGCCTTCTCAATCCATTGACTCTCCGCGACCGTTTTCGCTGACCTTGAAGCCCAGCAGATTAATCTATGGCTCTTTTTGAAAACCAATCGTATGATGAGGACACGGCTACCAAGCTGCGATCTCAATTATCGCCACAATCAACTTTATCTTAAAATGTGCAAAGAAGACTCCCACTATAAAGCGAGTCCGAGTAGAGTTACCGAAGGTAACGGCGGACGTGCCTTTTAGTAGCGAGATGAATTTGCACCAACAAACAAATCGAGCGACAGCGAGTCCTTTAATTGAATTTTTGCCATTTTGTATGATAGTTTGATATGCTATTCTTGGGGAAGATTAAAACTTAAAATACAGTCGGTAGCTGAAAAGTTTG
>NZ_JAQMTY010000268.1 GCF_028330765.1 Spirulina subsalsa CS-330
GATCATCTTGCCTGCCTGTGGAGGCTTCGACGTTAGTCGGCCTGTGAAGCAGGAAGCTCAAGCAACGACGGGAGTTCAACTCTCTTTGTTTGTTTGAGAAGCCCCCGTTATATCCGTAGGATTAGCGGGGGAGAACTTCACTACCCCATTGTTGTATCGTTTTTGGTCAGGGTCATGCCCAATCTACACAAATCCACAGCGGGCCCCTTGAGCATTGGTAATGTGATCAATGCCACGGTGACGCTCTATCGCACCCATTGGCGGCCCTATCTCTCGTTGTCGTTTCAGTCCAGCGCCTGGATTTTGATTCCGTTGGTGATTGGGGCGTTTGGGGTGATGGCAGCCCTGGCGACCGATGCCCCGGAACTGTGGTTTGGGGCCATTCCGTTTTGGATGGGCGGGGCGGTCTATTGTTGGGGGCGATCGCTGATTGCCGTCGGGGCGATTACCCGGCTCGCTGTCGAAGCCTTACAGGAGCGGGAGGAAACCGTACCGACGGCCTATCGGTGGGCGCGATCGCGCCTCTGGGGGTTAATCGGGGCCACCTTCTTGTTAGGCTTGCTGTTTTTCGTGGCCTATGTGGGTCTGAGTTTCATTTTCCTGGTGGGTGGGGTGCTCATTGCTGCCCTCTTCGGTGTTTCCCTCATCAACCTCGCCACAACCACCACCATCGAGCCAGAAACCGCCGTCCTCATTGGCTTGACAATTCTGGGGGTGACGGGGCTGTTTTTGTTGGCTATCCTGAGCTTATTTTTTTGGATCGGAGCACGGTTGTTCATTTACGATGTGCCCATCATCGCGGAAACCGAGAGCAGTGCCACCCGCACCCTCGGCACCAGTTGGCAACTCACCCAGGGCAACACCTTCCGGGTGATGCTGGTATTACTCTTGGCAACGGTGGTCACCATCCCGATCCTGAGTGTTGTCCAGGTGTTGAGCGTCGTGTTACAAGGCATTCTGATGGTTTGGGTAGACCCGATGAATCCGGTGTTTACCGTTGCTGTGGTGGCGGCGAGTGGAGGGGTGGGGGCGATCGCCAACATCCTCTTGATTCCATTTTGGCAAGTGTTAAAAGCCGTTGTTTATTATGATCTGAAAATCCGTCGCGAGGGGATTGACCTGTCCCTGTAACGCGATCGCCCCCTTGACCCCCATGACCCTCCTCAATCGGATCACCCTCCGCACCCCCGAAAGCGTTGAACTCACCTTTACCCTCGCGGGCATTGGCAACCGCATCTATGCACTGCTGATTGACTATCTGATTTGGGGCGCGATGCTGTTGGGGTTCTTGACCTTTTGGGCGGTGAGTTTGGAGCGACTCACCGCGATCGCAGCGGTACTGCCCTGGGATGAAGACACCCTGCGCCTTTGGATCATCGCGCTGGGGATGGTGATCGGGTTTGGGCTGTACATGGGCTATTTCATCGGCTTTGAGGTGGGGTGGCAGGGGCAAACACCGGGCAAACGCTGGGTCAAAATTCGGGTGATTCGGGACAATGGCCGCCCGGCTCGGCTACCCCAAGCCACCCTGCGATCGCTCCTCCGCCCCATTGATGACCTGTTTTTCCTGGGCATGGTCTTGATCCTTTTCGGCCAGCAGGAAAAACGCCTCGGTGATTGGCTCGCCGGTACGCTGGTCGTCCAAACTGCCCCCCTCAGCACCGCCACCATCCCCCCGCCATCGCCCCCCGTCCAAGCCTACGCCGCCGAACTGCGCACCCAAGCCGATCTTGACCGCCTCACCCCGGAACAGTTCGCCACCATCCGCAGCTATCTACTGCGATCGCCCCACCTCAGCCCCCGCGCCCGCCACAGCAAAAGCCAAGCCCTCGCCCGCCAAGCCGAACACCTGCTCCACCTCACCACCCCGCCCCCCACCCCCCTCACAGATCATCACATCCTCGCCGCGATCTACTGGGCCTATCAAGGGGAGGGCGATCGCGGCTAATTTTTCGGAGCGAGAGTTTAAGATAAAAGAATAGCTCCTCAATCGCTCCCGCCATGTCTTCCCCCGTTGCGCCCTCCCTCCCCGATGTTCTGATGCTCGGAGCCGCCAAAGTCGGGTCAACCTCCCTCCACGAATACCTCCGCGATCATCCCGGCGTTTGCCTCAGTCACGCCAAAGAACTGTATTATTTTCTCCCCCCCGCCGAGCGAGAGAAACACAAACCCTGGGGCGCGATCGCTACCCCGGAAGCCTACGCCCAACAGTTCGCCCACCGCACCCCCGGCCAAATCACCGTCGAACTCTCCACCAACTACTACGCCTACCCCGAAGCCGCCGCGATTATCAAACACCATTGCCCCCAGGTGAAACTGTTTATGATCCTGCGTGACCCGGCGAATCGGGCGTTTTCCTCCTACAGTATGCGGCTGCGCAATGTGGGGGATGTGCGACCGGTGGCGGAGGAGTTGAGCGATCGCACCTCGCAATTTGTCCAGCGGGGGTTTTATTTCGCCCAGATCCAAGCCGTGTTAGCCCACTTCCCCCCGGAACAACTGCGGATCTTTTTCTTTGAAGACCTGATCGCCGACAAAGACCACTTTTTTAAAACCCTCTGCGTCTATCTCGGCATCGAACCGCGATCGCCCCAACGCAACTACCACGGCCGACCCGGCGGCATCCCGAAACGCCCCTGGCTCCATGCCCTCGCCACCCGTGATAATCCGATTCGGAGTGCGATCGCCACCACCCTCAAACCCTTCATTTCGCCCGAAAAACGCCAAAAACTCCGCGCCACCCTCGTCCAAGCCAACATCCAAACCGCTAAACTCCCCACCCCCGTCCGCGCCCACCTGATCGACCTCTACCGCGACGACATCACCCACCTCGAAACCTTCCTCAGCCGCGATTTATCCGCCTGGAAAACCTTGTAAATCTCCCGTTTTCCCCTCACCCCAAACCCCTCTCCAACAGGGCGAGGGGCTGAGGAACAAGGGGCTTAAGCCCCTTGCCTGTGGGGGTGCGTCCACAACAGCAAAAAACCCTCTCCCGTGGGAGAGGGTTGGGTGAGGGCAAATCCCCCGATATTTGATGGGTTTACGCCTTAGCGTTTGCTGAGAAAGCCTTGCACTTGACCGAGTGCCGCCGCAAAAATGTTGAACCCTGCCCAGCCTGCGGCGAGGAGAAGGGGGCCAAGTACAATCACGAGCCGCCAATCAAAATCCATGGTGTACTTTCTCCGTCAATAATTAAGTGAAGGTTAAAACTGCCCGTATTGTATCACTTCCGATCGTCTGTGGATTTGTTCGGGGCTGGGAGTCTGGCCTTCGTTTTGGGTCTTGATCGATTTCGGGGGGAAGCTGGGTATGCTAACCAAGGGATGGTGCTCCTGGTTGAGGGACAGCGTGGAACAGTGCGATCGCACTGTGTGATCCGTACCGCCCCCCCTCAACCGATTAATCCATCAGCACAAAAAAAGATTCACGAGTTGCTCTGGAATCATCCGGATCGGCGGTGTAGTCTTACTCCAACTCGGTTTTCTCCCTGTGTATCGACCGTGATCACACGTTGATCGGGGGATTTCCATTCTTTACGAACGTTACTCAGGAACGTTGCTATGTTAAAACGACTCCTCAAAAGTCTAAAAATTCTCTGGCAGGAGTTGATCCGTCTTCCCCAACGCGGGGTGCGATCGCTACAAACCCTCCTACGCCAGATGACGGGCCAAGAACGCGGCACAACCGCCGGGTTTGTCTTGCCGACAGTCACAATGGTGACCTTGGTGGTCGTTTTAACCAGTGCAACCCTGGTCTTGCGATCGATGGATCGGGCCAAGAATGCCAGTAATTTCCGCGTCAGCCAAGTGGTGATGAATGCGGCAGCCCCCGCGATCGATCGGGCCAAAGCGAAGGTGGAAAACCTGTTTGCTGACCCCAACTCTAGTTTGCCACGAGGTACACCAGCCGACCCAGAATTATCAAGGGTACTTGAGGGAAGCAAATACACCCTCGAAGATGAAGTGCGTTTACAGGTTGCCTTTGATATTGACGGGGGTGGGATCAATGATGATGAAGCTATCAAAACCGCGTGGCGTTTTCCTGTGGATACGGACAACAACGGGAAATTCGACAGTTTTACCCTCTACGGCGTGTATTACCAATCCACGAACGATCGCGCCCGTGTGCCGATTGAAGCCCGCACCCGTCCCCAAGTCTTAAACGCCACGGAAAGTAACCCGGCTTGCCCTGGTGCTGCGGATACGGCTGCAAGTTTAGTGGGTAGTGATGGTTGGTATGAGCAAGATGGCGTGCTGAAAAAGGCGTTTTTCACCTATGTGACGAATGTGCCGATTACGGATATTAATGAGGCTGGGCTGTTCGATGGGTACAATGCCGCGCCCTACAATAACCGAGCTAATTACGAGAATTTCAAAGGAAATCCAGGGTTTACAGCTCTGGAATATCAACAGGATCGCGCTCGAATTCCCTTGGGCAATAATGCGATCGTGACCGAAGATGATTTAGACTTCACCGCCGGGACAGATTTCCGCATCAGTGGTCGGATTTTGACCAATGGTAATTTTATTGCGTCGGAGCGGAATGATATTGAACTGCGGTTCTATCAAGTGAGTAGTCCGAGTTCCTGTTTTTACGAAGAAGAAAACGGCAAAGTCATTGTCCAAGGGAATGTGGGCATGGGTCGGGTTCAAGATAATGCCAACGCCACCGGTCAGGTTGATTTTGACCTCTTTAAGGGGGTTGGTAATGCCGTGGGCACGGGGCAGGTGAATTCGACGAATCGGTCTGTGACGAATGACTCGGTGGATATCGCCTACAACACAAAGGCTTACGAAGACCGGATCGCCCATCTCGTTTCGATTACGATCGCAGGCCAAACCGTGGCCAATGATCCGGCGGCGGTCAGAGATAAAATTGACGATCGCGTTGCGGACAACCCAGAGCTAGACAGTGAGCGCGATCGCCTCCGGTCTGAAGAGCTTGAAATTTGGTTCCGGAACCGGACGCGCAAAGTCCCCGCCCGCGAAGTGGCGTTTAATTCATCGAAGGCCGTGGCGATCACTGGAGCCAATTGGCCCTTACCGGGCAATGGCACCGATGAATTACGCCCTCCCAATGCTTGGATTCTCCCCGCCGATGGCGATACTCGCCTCACCCTGAAGCGAGACCAACTCCAACAGGCGAATCCGGACACGGTGGAAAATGAGCAATTTTTAGGCGATCGCATCCTCGTTGGCAACAACCTCCCCGCTGTCTGGTGGGATGGTACGGCGTTTGCCGGCGATGAAACAGAAAACACCCTCCAACTCAATGGTCAATATTGGTATGCTCCTGGCGGTGGACAATCCGCCGCTGAGGGCGATCGCTACCGTCTCACCCGTGCCCGTCGCCTGGATGATGTCGGCGTTACCGGTCGTGATGGATTTTGGGAACTCATGGCCGCCAAAGTCCCGGAAAAGAAAAACGAAGCCGTCGGCGGCCTGCGCGTCGTCACCGGAGCCGGGATCTACTTCCCCGCTAACGCGAACATTAACGTACCTCAAAATCCGGAATATGTCGTCTGGCCCGATTGGATGCCCCAACCCCCTGATCCAAAGGTTTCATACATTACAACGGAACCGCCAGGCAGTGCCAATAATTTGCGCTATCTCAATCAACATCCTTACCGTTCAATTGAGGTTGATAATTCTGGTGCTCCCATCCTGAATGAGAGCGGTCAACAACTTAAACGTGGTGGACTTGTTGAGCGTTATGAGGGGGATGAGCCTGTTTATATTGACGATGAACTTCCTGCAACAGTAAATCCCCCCAGTCGTCCATACCTGAAAATGCGGGCATCGGCGGTTTACCACTATCGCTATGAAGATGGTAAACAACCTATTGCTTGTGTGAGTAATTT
Organism: Spirulina subsalsa CS-330; assembly: GCF_028330765.1. Classification (GTDB taxonomy): domain Bacteria; phylum Cyanobacteriota; class Cyanobacteriia; order Cyanobacteriales; family Spirulinaceae; genus Spirulina; species Spirulina subsalsa_A. The sequence goes on from NZ_JAQMTY010000268.1 coordinate 5,861, forward strand.
CTATGACCCAACGGATTGGAAGACAGCACGAAACCGTCCGGGCTTACCGACAGCGGCAGGTGTCAATAATAAAGATATCAGTAGTGCTATTGCTCTGGGCAATGGAGCGGAGTTAGATAATACGAAAAAACTGGATGTGGCGAGAGGGAATGATCCCTATGATTATGGTTTCTCCAATAACGGGATTGTCTACACCCCGGCGAATACATCCTACGCCTTCACGAACGATGCCACGATGCTATACCAAGCAAACTTGGTGTATCCCAACGGTCGGCTTGTCAATCCGATGCTTAAAAAGGCGTTGGACAAAATCAGAACCGATGGAGCCGCAGACCTAACCATTGCCGAGCGGAGTGCGATCGATTCCACCCTCTGCGGGTTACAAATCTTGCGGGCTCCTACCACCGGAATCACCGAAACTCCCCGGCCAGGGTTCCGGCTCTCCCACGGCACGATCCAAGAAGTCGCCTTTTTAGACGGTCGGCAGATTAAGAGCGTGGAAAAACCCAAAAACCCGACCCAAGCGGCGAACACCCAAAAAGTCTATAATTCTCAACCCTTAACCCAAGGGCAAAGCGAAGCCAAAACCGGTCAAGCGCAATACGATCTTCAGCTTGAGCATCGTTTACCGATGGAGATTCGGGCCACGGTGATCGACATGAAGAAGCTGCGCCAAGGCCCCGCTAACCCGAATACAATTTCACCGAATGGTGCTGACCCCTTACCGGTCACGGAATATATGTTCCCAGTGAGTGGCATTGTCTATGCCACACGGGACGATGGGTTAGCCGATGCCAGTAATCGGCGGGCCCAGCCCAATCCTGCTACTAATGATCCCGCCTTAGATTTGCTCAACAATGAACCATTTATGCAACAACCGGCGGACAAAATCAGTGCCACAGATTTCTGGCTTGATCCCACTCGTCGCCCCAATGGCATTGTTCTAATCAACGGAAAGCGGCTCAATCGCGATGATAACAACCTATTTTTGAAAAATCCTGGAGATCCTAAAAGTGAAAAATTAGGTGAAACCGAAAAAGGCTTAACCTTAGTAAGTAACCTTCCGGTTTATATCAAGGCGGAGGAGAAAGGCAGTGATGCGCTGCCAGGATTCAACATCCATGACAATGAAGAGTTCAACAACCCATTGACGGCGAATTGGAGTAATTTCTACACCCGCACTAATCTTAATATCAACTTTGCTTGTCGTCGTGCTGATAGTCGTTTGCCTCTCTGTACGGTTGGAGATAAGTGGCGACCGGCGAATATTCTGAGTGATGCGGCGACGTTGTTATCCGATAAGTTCCGGTTTGGGTTCCGCAATGAAGGGGATTACGACATTCGGAACAACCAATCCGACAACCTATTCCGCGATCCTTATGTGCCAATACCAGGTGGAAGGAAGTTGCTGCATGATCTTTTCGATGATTACGATCCTGACCAACAGGCATTTCTACCCGCTACGGTGGGGATGAAGCGGGATTACATTGCATCCAACACTGTCAATTTTGGAAATCCTGATAGTTTGCCCAACGATCTTAGTCCGACTGCAAACACAACCCACTACAACGACATTCAAACAGTCCGAGAACTGCAAGGCTATCTAACGGATAACAGCCTATCGGTTAATGGTCTATCGAGTAACCAACCCGCAGGAAGTTCAGCATTTGTTGCGGAAGGTTTACAGGTTGAAGATCGCGGCTACTCGCAACGTAGCACCGCAGCAACACGACCGAATCGACCAACAAGTCAGCCATACTTTCTCGATAGCACCTATTTCAACAACTTTACAACCCCAGTGCAGCGGCGTTTATACACTGGCGATCCAAATATTCCTTTAACTCAAGATCAACTACCTCTTGAGTACTTAATGGAAACCTGTCTTAAGCTCCCGGTGTCTCAATGTAAATCCACAGATTGGTTTGCGTACCAAGACAGTAGTGGAACACTGATTCCGGCCTCTGATACCTTAGATAAAACTCTCAGTGCGATTTCAAACGGCGCAACTCCTGCTAATCAAAATTGGGCAGGAACCACAGAAACACCACCAAGCCCACAATGGCAACACTACCCCCGCCGTGTCGCATTCCTACGCAAAACACCTCGCATAGAAAATCTTGATGTAGGTGTTTTAAACCCTCCCATATCTCCTGCTACTACATCAACAATTGAACCGGATTTCTCAAAGCACTCTAGTGCAGGTTTCCGTTATGTGAAGGATGCAGGTGCATATTTTGCGCCTAAAGATGGTGATTTAATGCTCAGTATAGAGCAGATAAAACGAGTCAAAAAGCGACCCATTCCTATTGCAATTTTAGGTAGTACCTTGGCAAACAAAAAGCCCGCTTGCTACCACTACAATGCTCAATTTATTAATGAACAAAAGCCGACAGGCACTGCTCCAAGAGACAGTTATTCATTTTCTGAAAGCAACCCGGCCATCAATGATGGTAAGATTTGGTTTACTTATTCAGACACAGCAACAAAGACATATTGCGACAAGTTTTCTGCAATCAAAACATCTTTAAGCAGCACGCCACGAAACAATGTTCTCTGGTATGCAACATCTAGCGGTGATTCAATTGCAAATCTTCCTACGGGTGATAAAGACGACTACAACAAGAAAGAGCATCCTTTAGCGATCTTGGATGGAGACACAGGTTACAAAAATGGAATTCGTGGCCTTCTCGTGTATGACCAAATGTATGAGAGGGAAGTGCGAGGCATTACAACATACAGCAGCCCAGCGGATGCGTACAACAAAAACCCTGACCTCACAAAATCACAACCGCCGTTGTTGCCGATTCTCCAAATCAACTCTGTAACAAGTGCAATAACACCGGATGATATTCCCAATGACGGACAACCCTATCAAGAAACTAATTGGTTGCCGCAAGTAGGAATCTATGCCAACAACATCCACTACAACATGGTGCTAGCGTCTGGTGATACCCCCGTTCGGTTTAACGAAGGGTCAGGTGGAATTACCAATATTCCCCGCCTGCTCGAAAACTGGACACCCGGATCGGTGAACAATCGGCAAAAAACAGAGATCAAAGGCTCCCTGATCCAACTGCAACGGAGCTTCTACGCCACCGCTCCCTTCCAGCCACTCTATAGTAATGACCTCGCAGGCGGAAATAGTCCCACAGAAGGAAACTTCAGCGTTAATGATGGTTCTGTTTTTCTCAATGAGCAACGGTATCCTACCGGGAATGGACGTTTTGCCTACTACGAACCATCCGATCGCCAATGGGGTTTTGATGTGGGGATGCTCTCCCAACTGCCCGATCTGTTCTCCCAACAGTTCACCCTGCCGCCCACCGACGACCCCAACGAATATTTCCGCGAAGTCGGCCGGAATGATGATTGGGTACAGACCCTCCTCTGTGCCAAACAGATCAGCCGCGCCAATGGGACAGTCACCAATAACCGCGCCGTCAACAGCGACCAACGCCCCAACACCTTCTGCAACACCAACAGCCCCTAACCTGAACCATGTTCACCCAACCCACCCCCCCAAAAAAACACACCACCGAATCCGGATTCACCATTGTTGAATCCCTCCTCGCTGTGATTGTGATTGCCATTGTCCTGGTGGGCATTGGGCCGATCATTGCCTTCTCCGCCGCGACCCGGCTCCAGTCCCGCCGGATCGAAATTGGCATCCAATCCGCACGGGGCTACCTAAGCGGCGTTCAAAGCGGCACGATCGCAGACCCACCCATCACCGAAACCGGAGCCGGTGACACCGTCGCCCTCAAACTCACAGACGTTGCCGCCCCCACCGGCAACGCCCTCACCTGTACCAACAACACCTACTGCACCGCCCCCGCACCCACCAACGAAGCCAGCCTCTACTGCATTGACCAAGATAACGATGGATTCTGCACCAACACCAGCAGCAGCGATCTGATCATCCAAGCCTTCGGCAAACAAGCCCCCCTCGGCAGTACCACCACCCCCACCGCCGACCAACGGGCCGAAGCTGGCTATCAACTGGGGATTCGTGTCTATCGGGCCAACGGTTTTCAATCGGATGTGACCCTAAAGAGAAGCTCAGACAACACCAGCACCACCGGCCCCCGGAACCAAGCCAGCATCGTCACCGGAGGTTTAGGGAGCCGGAGTTTACCCGTGGTGGAAATGACCACCGAAATGGGGATTGATGGGTCTGGTGGCACTCGTTATGAAGACTTTTGTAAACGGATCAACCGTACCGCGTCTGGCAGTTGTAATTAATCCATCAGGAGAACCATGGCTCGATTGCTGAAATTCTTGCTCATCGCTCGGCTCAAGCAGCGCAAAACCGCAGGGTTTACCCTGATTGAATTGCTCGTGGCGATGATTATTGCGGTATTGATTATGATTCCGTTGATGAGTTTGGCGATCAACCTGATCGACACCGATCGCAAAGAGCAAGCGAAATCCACCTCCGAGCAAGAATTACAAGCCGCCGCCGACTTCATCGCCCGTGACCTCGAACGCGCCATCTATGTCTACGATGCGATCGCCCTCACCACCAATAACAACGCCACCCCCGCCAACTCCGGCATCCGCGACCAAATCCCCCCCGTCAAACCTGCCCCCGGCTGCACCGATGCCAATTTATGTCAGCCCGTCCTCGCCTTCTGGACGCGCCGCCTCGCCCGTGAAGCCGTCCCCGCCCAAGGCAGCAATGTCAACTGTCGGACCGCTAGCGACGCGAATCGAGAAGCCTCCTGTGATGACACCTTTGTCTATTCTCTCGTGGTGTACTACCTGATTCTCAACAATGGTGCAGATAAAGTGTGGTCAAACACCGCCCGCATCGGTCGCTTTGAACTGTCTGATGGGGTGAAAGGGGTGGATGGGTCTTATCTCGATGCCACCACGACCCAAGGGGGGAACATCCGCGATCCGGGGTTTGTGCCATTTGATTTGGGACTCGATGATAGCATTCGCCTCAGTATGAACCAGTGGGAATCGGGCAGTAAAGATACCAACAATCAAATTACCCCGGAAGCCTTCGACGCGAATAGCACCGTGCAAATCTTGGTGGACTACATCGATCAAACCACCGTGACGGATAACGCCAACATCCCCCGCACGGCTTGCCCCGCTCCGGTGACAAACCCCCAAATTCCCCAAGAAGGCTGGATACAGTCCCCCTACTACGGAACTCAAAACCCTGCACCAAGCCCTGCCCCTACTGCCCCGCCCGCCGACTTCCAAACCTATAGTTTTTATAGCTGTATTAATGCTGAAGAAGGGATTGTTAAGGTCTTTTTGCGGGGGAATGCCTACGCTCGGATTCAAAATCGTAATAATCCGGGGGAATGGGTGGACACGGTCACTCGCCGTAGCTTTTTCCCCAGTACGTCTGTTGAAGTCAATGCAGAAGGGGTGATTAATCAATAGACCCGTTAGCCTAGTTCCTTTATTCCGGTGAGTTATGAATCAACCCAACAAATCACAATTAGAACGCGGCTTCACGCTAATTGAGCTATTAGTTGTGGTGGTGTTAATCGGGATTTTGGCGGCGATCGCAGGCCCCAGTTGGATCGGTTGGGTCTCCCAGCGCCGCGTCAATGCGGTTAATGGTCGAATTTTGCAAGCGATCGAAGAAGCCCGCAACAACGCCCAATCAAGCAAAGTCCCCTACAGTGTCGCGTTTCGGGTTATTGATGGTATTCCGGAAATCGCTGTGTATGAGGCATCTCTCAATGATGTCAACTCCTTTGATGCGAATACCCAAGCCCAAGTAAACCGACTCTTTGAGCAGGGTCGAACCACTGATGTTAAACCTAATCAAGTGATGCTGATGACTAACATCGGTGACGAAAATTCTCTAGCGACTTCTAGTAGCATCACGCTTTGGGATGGCTCACAGAATGTCAACAGAATTAGCAACACAACAACACCGATGACTCAAATGCCAAACCAGCGGATCACGTTTGATGAAACAGGGACGTTAGCGGGGGAATCTCCTGATACGGGCTTGTTGATGTTGGTGTCGATGCCTAATGCGAATGGGAATCCTCTCGAAGGCAAGATCCGCTGTGTGCGGGTGGGGACGCTGTTGGGCGGCTTGCAGTTAGGGCGATCGGCGGATGAATGTGAGCGATTTTATGAAGGTGACAATATTTAGAGCATCCTGCTCACAGGCAAGGGGCTAAAGCTCCTTGTTATTCTGTGACGAAACGGCAGGCAAGGGGCTAAAGCTCCTTGTTATTCTGTGACGAAACGGCAGGCAAGGGGCTAAAGCCCCTTGTTTAGTTACTGATCGGGGCCGTCGTATTCCCAGACGACACCGCCGCTTTGTCGCAGCATTAGTTGGGTGGAGATGGCGTTGGAGACGGCTCCGATTTCGGAAATGTTGGGGATATTTTGGGTTTGACGGGCGAGGAGATCGAGGCGGCGGGCGAGTTCAAGGTTGGGATGGGGGGAAGCGATCGCACTCTGACCAAAGCCCAAGAGCCAATTGACCCAATCCGTGAGGGTGGTGCGATCGCTCACTTGGTCGAAAAACTTTTCGATGCGCGGCGCAGTCCAGCCGTGGGATACCCCTTCGAGGAGTTGGGTAAAGAGGAATTCGTAATCGGTGGCGCTGAGGGGTTGGGGTGCTGTGGGGGTTGGGGGAACAGGAGCAGGTGGGGGGGAAGTTCGTCGTCCGGTGAGCCGTTGCCAAAGCCGTTTGAGCCAATTCCAAAAGGCATTTAACATTTAAGACTCCGAGTCGTGAATCAGGGCAGACAAACTGTAATGGCGGCGAATATCGAGTTGATCCGCAAGATCGAGGCTGTCGCCCGGCGGTAGGGGCATTTCATCGAGGGGGGTCAGTTCTTCGGGGGCGAGGACGGTGACGCGGGGCTGCTGGGGTAGGCGAGCGGCGACGGGTTTCGGGGTCGCGGCCACAGTGAAGGGAGAGGTGTGGGGGTGAAATTGGGGCGATCGCGAGGGGGGCAAAGGGGTAACACGAGCCGAGGGCAGCGGTCGAGGGGGGGTAGCGGGAAGGGAGGAGAGCGATCGCAAAATCAACGTTACCACAAACGACGTGGTCGCACAGCCCACCGTTAACAACACCAACAGCCGCAGCGAAAACCACGATGACCCCGATGGTGCTTCAGGGGCCGGGGATGGCGGTACGTTACTCGGCTCTTGATCCGCAGCCGGAACGGGTAGGGGGACAGGTTCGGGGCTAGGTTCTATCTCAGGAACCACCTCTAAGGCGGCATCATCTTCGCCCAAGGTGCGATCGGCCGGATTCACCTCCACGGGTTCCGGCAACAGAATCGGGTCAGGCTCTAAGCGTCCCGGACTTAAAAGGCTCATGGTTGCCGACACCGTCACCGACAAGGCCACAAGCCACGCACCTCCCCAAAGCAAAATCGGGGGAATTTTAAACCGAGGGGATGGGGGCAACGCCTCTGCAATATTCGGGTCGTCGGAAGGAGAATGCAACATGGGCGCAAAAAAAATCCAGAAGAGCGAAAGACGACGTACCTATGGACGTGCTTAGACGTGCTCATTATAGGAGACATCCTCAAAATATGGCAGTGCGATCCTGCCCCGCCGATTTAATTTCCGGGACAGAGGGATTTCAAAAGACCCTTTAAGATAATGGGTAAGCCACTCGATCGCCTTGATCTCGTTGCCTCTGGAATCCGTGCTCTTGATGTGGTAGTGGAATGCGTGCCTGAAATCTTGAACTAGGTTCGCACCCATGACATTCTCTGCTCTTCTCGCTTGAACCGTACTGTTATGCAACTTTCATCCCTGTTCCGCCGGATTCCTGTGGTGGGTTCACTGCCACAGCGTTTGATGAATCTCCCACGCCCAGAAACGGAGGAGTCTTTGACCCTCCGCATTTTTGTGCAGGTGTTGGTGGTGGTGGGGATTGTGGCGACGGATGTGGCTGCGTCTACACAGATGAGTGTGTGGGCGATTCCCCTCAGTTTTGCCGGGACGGGATGGAGTTGGGTGCGTCGCAAGCATCGGAATATTACGGTGAAGTTTTTACTGGCGATCGCCATGCTGGCGGCGTTGATGTCGTTTTTGGGGAATTTGCTGGCGAATTTGAATGATACGCGGTTGGTGTTGGCGCAATTGTTGATTCAACTGCAAGTTTTGCACAGCTTCGATCTGCCGCGTCGTAAGGATTTGGGCTATTCGATGGTGATTGGTTTGATCCTGATCGGGGTGGCGGGAACCTTGAGCGAAACCCTGCTGTTTGGGCCGTTTATTGTGGTGTTTTTAGCGATCGCCTTTCCCATTTTGATCCTCGACTATCGCTCTCGGTTAGGCTTTTCTGGGGGGGCGATCGCGGGCTTCCGTCCCAACCGCTCCGCAAAATCTGGAACCGCCGCGCCGCAATTCCGCCTCCCCTTGCCCCTCTCCCTGCGGCAATGGGGCGGCTTTTTTGGCGTAACCCTCCTGTTGGGTCTGGCAGCCTTTGCCCTGATGCCCCGTTTTCCCGGCTACCAACTGCAAACCCTGCCGGTGTCCAGTTCCATCGCCTTTGAAAATCAACGCTTTGGGGCGGACAATCGCGGCATCCTCAATCCAGGCACGGCGGACGGCAGCGCTGCCGAGGGGGATGACGCTTCGGGCACGGAGGGAGCCGCCGGAGCCGAAGAAACGACGATGTATTACGGCTTCAGTCGTCAGATGGATCAACTGGGGCGAGGCAAGCAAACCCTCACGCCGAAAGTGGTGATGCGGGTGCGATCGCAAGCTCCCGGTTTTTGGCGTGTCCTCGCCTTTGACCGCTACACCGGCAGCGGCTGGGATGTGTCACGAGACGAGCAACTCATCACCGTTGAACGCCCCGCCTGGTCTTACCGTTTCTACATGGGCATCCCGAACGGCCCCAAACTTTCCCAACAGGTGATCCAAACCTTCACGATCACCGCCCCCATGCCCAACCTGATCCCCGTCCTCACCCATCCCCAAACCCTTTACTTTCCCACGCCAGAAATTGCCTTTGACCCGGAAGGCGGCCTCCGCGCCCCCATTCCCCTCACGGAAGAATTAACCTACACCGCGATTTCTGACGTGCCACGCCGCGATCGCACCGCCCTCGGCCAAGCCGGGACGAACTACCCCGACACGATCCGCAAATACTATCTCCAAGTCCCCCCCGAACAACTGGATTCCCTCCGCCTCAATGCCGAAGCCCTCCTCAGTGAAGCCAAAACCCGCCCCGAAAATCCCTACGAAATTGCCCTCTTTCTCGCCCAAGAACTCAAACAGCAATACAGCGTCAACCCCGACGGCCTCGCCTTTCCCGGCGAAGACCTGACGGAAATGTTTTTCCGCAACGGCGGCGGCTATCCGGACCACTTCTCGACGGTGTTAACCCTGATGCTGCGATCGCTCGGCATCCCTGCCCGCTTAAGTGCCGGGTTTGGCCCCGGTCAATTTAACCCCTTCACCGGCTTCTACGTCGTGCGCAATACCGATGCTTTTGCCCTCACCGAAGTCTATTTTCCAGAGCATGGCTGGTATAGTTTTGACCCCCTACCGGGCCATGAAATTATTCCCCCCTCCATCGAAGAAGTGGAAACCTTTGGCGTGTTGCGGCAGTTTTGGAATTGGCTCGCCGGTTGGCTGCCGTCTCCCGTGGTGGGGGCGATCGCTGTCCTCTGGAGTGTCACCGTCGGCGTTGCCGTGGAGGTGATCGCAGCACTGTGGCAAGTAATGTCAAACAGTGCGATCGGGTTCTTGTTCGGGAGTATTAGCCTCGCCGGGTTTGGTCTCTTCGTCTGGCTGATCGGACAACAGGGGCGACGCTGGTGGCAACAGCAACGTCTCCGGACGCTACCCCCGATGGAGCGAATCTATCGACAAATGATCCTCCTCCTCGATGCCGCCGGCGATCGCACCGCCCTCCATCCCCCCAAGCACCCCAGTCAAACCCCCCACGAATATGCAGACCACCTGCGATCGCACTACCCCCCAGACCTCTGCACTATCATTGACGAAATTACCCAAGCCTACTTGCAGTGGTACTACGGCTCCCACGCCCCCAACACAGCCCATCTCCAAACTCAACTCAAACGCCTCCGTCCACTCTTGCGATCGCCATCTCGCACCCCGATTAATCTGGAAACTCAGCCATAAACCAGCCATTTCTCCAGGGAAACGTGCTGTAAATTACACCGACAAAAAACAAGATTGATTTAAGATCAAGGCAATCAGTTGATTGGTACTGGGAAGCCAGGCTCTACTTTTTAAGGTGTTGATTGACCGTATCCAGCACAATTTCTAAACCATGGTGTCGAAACAAAATACATACAACAAAAAATTAGGACGACCCATCCAAATTTTATTCTTGTGCTACCTAGGCTTTCTTTGCGTCTTAAGTGGCTTATTTTTCTACTTGATGTGGCGGCAAACCAAAGCAGAAGTTGAAACAGAACTAGCCTATCAAAA
>NZ_JAQMTY010000269.1 GCF_028330765.1 Spirulina subsalsa CS-330
CCAGTAGGGTGCTGTTAGCGAAGCGTAACGCACCGTCACTGTCACGACCCACCTTAAACAGTGGGTTACGGCGGATTGCTAGGTTGTAGTGATGGCAGGAGTTTAAGCCGCCTAACCCACCCTACAGTAAAGCCTATTTTTAGCTGTGCCATTGCACTACGATAAATCATTTTTTAGCTGTGTAATGGCAGTAGGGTGCTGTTAGCGAAGCGTAACGCACCATCACTGTCACGACACACATTAAACAGTGGGTTACGGCGGATTGCTAGGTTGTAGTGATGGCAGGAGTTTAAGCCGCCTAACCCACCCTACAATAAAGTATCATTTTGGCTGTGTCACGCCAGTAGGGTGCTGTTAGCGAAGCGTAACGCACCGTCACCCAGCCTGATGCTAACGATGCCACGCTCCCCCGACTAAATATTAAAAATCGTAGGGATTCCTTGGGATTCAAAACACCGCTGTTTAAGCTATGGAAAGTAGCGCACACCACCCGATGCTTTATAGTTTGGCAAACCTCCCCTATTGGATTCTGCTTGGTTTGGGCCTTGTGCTCTTCATTTTTGTCATGGCGGCAGGCGGGGGCGATGATGACCTCGATTTTAGTCATGATGATTGGCTCAATCTCGATACCGATGCGGTAGACAATGCCACGGGGTTTATTCCGATTCTGGCTTGGTTGGGCATTGGCCGCACGCCCTTAATTTTGTTGCTGGCCACGGATTTAAGCCTCTGGGGATTGTTGGGCTGGGTGGCTAATGTGTTGCTGGGGTTGGGGTTGGGCGTGATGCCAAGCCGGGCCCTCGGCTGGGGCGGTGTGGTCTTTGGGGGATCGTTGATCGCGGCGTTGTATCTCGGCAGCGTCATTTCACGGCCGATCGCTCAACTCCTTGCCCCCTTTGGCCAAGATGCCAGTAGCGATCGCCTCATTGGCTGTGAAGGCATCGTCACCAGTGCCAGCCTTCCCAAACTCACCGAGGGCAAAGTCGGGCAGGTGGATGTCACCGATGCCGATCACAACCTCGTCACCGTCAGCGCTGCCCGGCCCCATTGGGCCACCGTCACCCCGCGCCATGGTCAAACTGTGCTGATTATTGAACAAAGTCAACACGGCTACATTGCGATCGCCAAAGACAGCAATGACGCTGACCGCTGGTTAAGCCAAAGTAATCCTATCCAAGACACTCGGAGCTAAAACCTGATGAAATTCTGGTTTCACTTTTTACAAACCCTGCCCACGTTGGCGGAGCTAGAACGCACGACGACAGAGGTTGAACCGTCGTTAACAGCGCGATCGCCCCATCTCCCCCGCCAAACCACCCCCGAAACCCAGTCCGCCATCCTCGCCCAAGCCCCCACCTCACCCCCCGTCACCGAAACCCTCGTCAATATGGGCGGAACCCTCTTAATCGGGGTGGCGGGCCTCGTCAGCATTATTATCTTTTTGCTCGCGGCTCTTTGGGCGTACAAACTGTTTTATGTCATCACCCCCAATAACGAAGCCTTTGTACGCACCGGGGGACTTTTTACTAAGAAAAAAAGTGTGATTTTAAATGGGGGCTGTATCGTTCTGCCGGGGTTTCATGAATTAACCCGCGTCCCCCTGCGGGAAATTTCCATTGATGTCGAGCGGACGGGCCCCTTGGCGGTGCGGACGCAGGACTATTTGCGGGCCAATATGCGGGTCACGTTTTATGTCTGCATTAATGCGGTGGAATTGGATGTGAGCACCTCAGCGGCGAGACTTTCAAAACAGGGAAAAATATCCGAAGTTGATATTAAGGATGCCCTGGAAAAACGCGCCGATGATGCGATTCGAGCCGCTGCCAAACGCAAGAGTTTAGCGGAAATTGACTCGGATAAGTTGGGGTTTGCCGATGAAGTGTTAAACCTGATTCAGCAGGATTTGCGCAAGGTGGGGCTAACGCTGAATAACATCGCCATCTCTGAAATTGAAGAGAATGACACCTACGATGAAAATAATTTCTTCGATGCCCAAGGGGTGAGGCTACGGACGGAAACGATCCAGCGTTCCATCCAGCAAAAACGCGAGGTAGAACTGACCACGCAGGTCACCATTGAAGAACAGGAATTGACGGCGCAGAAGCGATCGCTGGCGATCGCCCAAGAAGGGGAAGCCGCCAAACTCAACCAAGCTAAAGAAATCGAAGCCCTGCGCCTCACCCAAAACCAAGAAATCGAAGCCCTCAAAGCCCAAAAAGCCCGCGAAATTCAAGAAGCCCAAGACCAAGAAGCCGCCAAAATTCAACGCAACAAAATCGCTCAAGATCAGTCCGTGGAATCCTCCCGACTCCGGGCCCAAATTGAAGTTGCCGAAGCGGATCAAGAGTCGAAAATTGCCCAACAAGAATCGATGATTGCGGTGATTAATAAGGAACGGGAACGGCTCGCCACCGAAGCGGAAAAAGCCACGGCATTCGCCGCCGTCACCACCGCCCAAGCCGTAGAAGAAGCGGAGCGATCGCGCCGTCTGTCGATTATTCAAGCCGAACAATCCGCCCAAGAAAAACAAATTGCCGATCAAAACGTGGTGGAAATCGATGTGTTCCGCCGTCGTCGCCAGGCGGAAATTGCCCGCCAAGCCGCCGAACTTGAAGCCGAATCAATCCGCACCCTCGCCGAGGCCAACCGCTTCAAAGAATTGGCCGATGCCCAAGGGAAACGGGCCTTAATCGAAGCGGAAAACGCCCTGAGCAATGCCAACCGTACCGCCGCCTTGATTGAAACTCTCTTTCCCCTGATCGCGGATCAACTGCCCGAACTGGCGAAAGCTCTCGCCCCGCAGCCCGGTGTGCTTGGTAATCCCCAAATCTATGCATTTCCGGGCATGGGGGGGAATGGAGAAGCCGGGACGGGGTCGATCAATGAGGTGAATAAATTAATGCTGTCCACGAGTGGTTTGGCGTTGATTAATTCGCTTTTGGATGAAGGAAAGTTAACCACGTTAGTGCAGACGGTTAAAACCTTGTTGGCTCAGGAGACAACGGATTCTCCGCCTCCGGGGAATCGTGATCTAGGGGGTGGTGATGCTGCAACGCCTCCCACTGTTGCAGCACCGGATACAATCAACCCAACGTCGTAATCTCTGAGGGCGATCGCTCTTGCCAAGGACGCAAAAAACCGAGTTTCTCAATCATGGAAACTCGGTTTTTTGAGGATGAATGCGCGTGCTAATGGTGCGATCGCCCTCTGTATTCAGCCCTATGCATTCAGCACATCGCTACGATGTTGGGGCGCACCGGCAACAGCCACGACTTGATCAATCAGATCTTGACCGACTCCCATTTCCTGTAAGGTCAACACGAGATCTTCAGCGATCGCATCAAAATGCTCACCTTTTAAACCCTGTTCTTCCACCAGTTTTTTATGGGCAGCCCGCATCGTGCGACCGTCATATTGAGGCGCACCCCCAAAGGCATAGGTCAAAAAGGCGGCTTGATGGCCCTTTTGTTTTTTCATATCCACATCTGCGAAAAAATGCTTGACGCGATCGTCATTTAAGACTCGCTCGTAAAACTGATCAACGGCAGCATTCACCGCATCGGCTCCACCCAATTTTTCAAATAATGTTGCCATTTGTTTCTCCAATTTTAGGCTAGATTTTCATGATCTCTGTGCTTCAAACTAGCGTAGTTTGGGCTGAATTTTCAACTTCCTAAGCTTATGCTTAGAATCTTGCCGATCCAACCATTTAAAAATAAGGATCTGCGTGGTTTTCAGGAATGATCCGTGTCCCATGGACTCAATGCGCCAATGATCGGGATTCTCGGCAAGTCGATCAGGAGGGGAAAATCTGGGCAGCGATCGCAAAATCTCGCGGATGTGTTGACACCAACGCGAACAGAAAACTAGCCCCAGGGTCGGGGTGCGAGGCTTTGATCGGATGGTTGACGCTGAGATCTTTTAAGATCAGGGGATCATTACGAAAGGTGCTCGACTTTTTGTCCTATGACTGACCGCGACATGGCACGTAAATTAATTTTGGATACCGATCCCGGTGGAGATGATATTTTTTCCATCCTCTGGTTGTTGAGTTTTCTCAAGCAGAACATGGTTAACCTGTTGGCGATTACCACCGCAGCGGGGAATGTTCAGGCCCGCAATACCTTTAATTCGGCCTGTCAGGTGCTGCGCCTCAGTGATGTGGACGATATTGTGGTGGGGCGCGGGATGCAGTTGCCGGAGCAGTTGGTGGCGGATGCGAGTCACATTCACGGGTCGGACGGGATGGGGAATCTTTCCCAAACGTTGCCCCCCGGACGGCGACGGTTTGCAGATGCGCCGCTGTCGGAAAAGTTGCTGATTGACCTGTTGAACCGCTATCCGGGGGAGGTGACGGTGGTGGCGATCGCACCCCTAACGAATTTAGCGATCGCGGAAAATCAATGCCCCGGCATCCTCAAAAAAGCCAAAGAAATCGTGATCATGGGTGGTGCATTCAATACCCCCGGCAACATTACCCCGATGGCGGAGTTTAATATCGCCTTTAACCCCAAGGCTGCCCGGCAGGTCTTGATCAGTCGCGATGACCATGTGATCTTGCCCCTCAATGTGACCCGTAACCTCGTTTTCACCCCAGAGATGATTCAAGAGGTGATTTCCCCCGCACCGGATAGCAAACTCAGCCAGTTCATGGCAATGCTCGCCCAGTTTTTAACGAAAACAGCTTTGGAATATCGCGAAACGCGGGGGCAGCGCGGTTTTTTAGTGCATGATGCCGTGGCGATCGCTTACCTGTTCTATCCTGAACTACTCACCTTCCGCCGTGCTCAAGTCATGGTCGAAACCCAAGGCAAATTTACCACCGGCCAGACCTTGATTGATCATCGCCACAGTATTAAGCTCGGTTTCAATGCTTGGGTGGCGGTTGATATTGATGCGGAAAACTTCATGGCCTGCCTGATCCAAGACCTGCAAAGTTTTGTCGCACGAGTTAATCATTAACCGCCCATCGATCCAGATCAGGCGGCTTCAGTCCCTGCACCCAAGCAGATCATCAAAACCGAACCCTCTGGGCAGAAGGTTCGGTTTTTAGAGTCATCAAATCAGGGGATGAGGTGCGCCTAAGAAACGGGGGTTTCTTGTTCTTCGGGGCTTTCCGCGTCGGTGATTTCCACGGTGGTGGGTTCTGAGGGGGCTTTGGGTTCTTCCGGTTCAGTGAGAATTTGCCAAGCCGCATTCACGGCTCGATCAACGCGATCGCCGAACTTCTGCATATCATTCACCAGCAATTCCCAATTCTTCGCCGCCGTATTTTCTAAGCCCTCAATGGAATGATCCAGGTTTTCTCGCTGGTCGTCGAGTAATAAGCCTGTATTTTTGAGGGTATCTTGGGCTTGGCGCATCGCCGTTACATAGACATCGCGAGTCACATCCCCCGCCGCTTCGATCTGAGTTTGGGCCTGTTTTTTGATAGCGTCAATCAACGCCATGACGTGATGCTTAATTTCGTCGGACTCTTGCGGCATCTTGTCTTCAACGAGAGCCTTGGTCTCAGGACTAACATCAGATGCAGAAGATTCCATAGGTTGGGTGTCTTGGGAAAAATTCGCTTCAGACATAGATGGCTCCAGAACCGTTCGTTAATTTTTCTCATCCTAGCGACTTTGCCCCGGATCGACTTCTTTCTGGCGATAGAGGTAACCGTACCTCGATCCGATCGCGCTCCTCGTCTAAAAAGGCTACCCCGACGCTCCTGGCTCGGATTACGCCGTTAGTCCCTAGCGGCTGGGCTGGATCGCGGCATCCCCATCTTTCAGCCTGCGGGGCAATGCCGGAAATCCTTGCAATATCGTCGGCCCATGCTCAGGCAAGATGCGATCGCACCACAACCCAGGCGGATCGGGTCGCTGCCGTGTTAAGAAACCATGAGCATTGATCCGAGGGAGTGAATGCCGGAAGTGGCCTTGCGTCCCGCGTCCCTTGTGTTTCTGTCCCCATCCCCTTAGGCTGTGAAATTAAACCAGTTCACGAAATATCTATGTTTGAGCGCATTGTGATCCCCGATGGCCGCCTGCCCCTCTTTGGCCCCTTTCCCCATGCCATCCGGGCTGGGGACTTTCTTTTTGTCACCGGCCAACTCTCCGAAGACCCCGAAACCGGCGCGATGGAACTCGGCCCCATTGGCGACCAGGTGCGGCGTGTCATGGACAACCTAATCATTGTCCTTGATCAAGCCGGAGCTAGCTTAGATCAGGCCGTGATGGCACGGGTTTTTATCACCGATTTGCGGGATTTTGACACGGTGAATCAAGTGTATGCCTCCTACTTTAAAGAAGGTCAACTGCCCTGCCGGACAACGGTAGGAGTCGTGGGGTTAGCGGGCCATGGCAATGTGGAAATTGATTTGATTGTCTACTGTGGAGAGACCGCAAACCCATAGGCTAGGCTAGAGGGTACAGACTGCCAATGCACAGAGGAGATGGTTTGATAATGGAAAATGTAGAGACCTTCGTAGCAACCGATGAGAGCGATCAGGAGGAGGCCACCAGCCTCCACGACATGATTGAAACCGTCATTTCCAGCCTGGAACAAAACGAGAGCGCCATGGTGAACCACAGTGACAACGGGACGCTGTGGAAATTTCAATACGGCAGTGTTGAAGTGTTTGTCCAACTCACCGGAGACCAGACGGATGATCTCTTAACGGTATGGTCGCCCGTGCTCAAGCTACCGGCCAAGGACGAATTGGCTTTGATGAAAAAGTTGATGGTGATGAACTGGGCCGAAACCTTTGAAACCTGTTTCGGGATTTGCAACGATCAGGTGGTGGTGTTGTCGCAGCGGGCCGTGGTGGATTTGTCAGCGGAAGAAGTGTCACGGGCGATTACGTTGGTGGCAACGATCGCTGATGACAATGACGAACTGCTCCAATCGGAATACGGTCAGTAGGACGTGAATCAGCAGCCAACCATGGGGCGCATCGTGCCGTTGTGGGAAACGGCGGGGGCGTTCCAAATGGCGTTGGACTATGGCTTGGTGCGGGCGGTGGAGCGATCGCACCTGCCCTCCCCCTTGCTACGCTTCTATCGCTGGCAACCCGTGGCGATTTCCCTGGGCTACCATCAACACACCTGGCCCGATGCGTGGCGATCGCTCACCTGGCACGGCGCAGCGGTGGATCTCGTCCGTCGTCCCACCGGCGGCCGGGCAGTGCTCCATCAGGGCGACCTCTGCTACAGCCTGATTGTGAAGGGGCTAACGGGACAACGGCGACAGATTTACGCACAACTTTGTGAATTTCTGCGGGCGGGCTGGCGGCAGTTGGGCGTTGCGTTGGACTTCGGCGATGCGCAACGGGGCTATATTCATCATCCCAGTTGTTTCAGCACCGCCACTGCTGCGGATCTCATCACATCGACGGGCTACAAACTGATCGGCAGTGCCCAACTCCGCCACGGCCAGACGATCCTTCAGCAGGGGTCGATCCGCCTTGACCCTGATCCGGGGCTGTTTCATCAGGTGTTTGGGGAACAGATTCAACCGCCTGCCCTGGGGGTGACGGTGGAGGATGCGATCGCCGCCCTCCAGCACGCCGCCCAAACCCAATTCCAGCAAGCCTTACCCCTCATCCCCCTCAGCGATGCAGATTGGGACAGCCTCAGTCCCGACTATCAGCAGTTCCTAAATACCAAAGCCTCCCCCGCCCAAACCGCAGAGGAGGCATGATGCCAAGCCAATCAAAGACAAGGCGGCTGATGAAACGTAAGGAAATAATCCGGTCATTCCGGAATGCGAGCATCTTGCTCGCTAGAGGTGTAGAGCCTTTTTCGATGACCGGATTAAAGATAGCGATCCTCAATCAATCGGAGATCATCGAAAATTTGGGTAGAAACCCCGTCCTTCTAGGACGGCTTGATGTTAGTATAATCCTTGGTCAACGACCCACCCGAGACGATGGATCAGACAGCCTACACGAGCGAAGTCCAGTTGTACTGGCGGCGCAGCAAAA
>NZ_JAQMTY010000270.1 GCF_028330765.1 Spirulina subsalsa CS-330
TCAGGATAAATCAATGGCGTGAGTCGTTGAGCCTAGCAACCCTCTGCAACTCTCGTTGTTTGAGTGGATAAATGGTCAGGTAACTGGCTGTTCAGAATCTCCCACTATAGCCCGTAGGGTTTAGTGGGGGAGTATGTCAACGGTAATCCGGTCTAAGGCTGGGATTGGGCGAGGATTTGGCGGACGGCGGTGTGGGCGGAATAGCTGACTCCGGCCGTGCCTTCGCCGGGATGGGTGGAATCGCCGACGAGCCAGAGATGGGGGAACGGGGTGCGTGTGCCGAAGCCGAAGGGGCCAAAGGTGGCGAGGCGTTGGCTCAGACCGCCCACGTACCCCTGATGGCGGGCAGTGTAGCGGGCGAAAGTGCGGGGGGTGGCGGCTTCACAATGTTTGATTGTGTCGGGGGTGAGGTGAAAGTAGCGGCCCAGTTTAGCGATCGCTTCTTCCATCCAGGCTTGTTTACGATCGCGATAGGCGGCGCGATCGCAATCCCACCACGGCCCCACATTCACAAAGGACGAGGCGATGATTGTCGCCTGGCCCTCCGGAGCGCGACCGTCCCCCGGCTGACTCACCGACACAAATAACGAATTATTCTCGCCAATCTCCCCCACCGGATCGTAGAGAAATTGCAGATGGGGCGCACAGTCGGCGGGAATGGCGGCGCGATCGACCCCTAAATAGACCACAAACGCGCCGCTGGGTTGGGGCAATTGGGTGATGCGATCGCAATATTGCCGCTGATTCAGCCAAGTGGTGGGGGGAAAAATCGGGGCGGGTGTGGGTTGCGGGCTGGGGGTCGGATCGAGCAGATCAAGCAAGTTATGCGCCGTCACATTGGCCACCACCTCATCGGCTGAGAAATACTCGCTCTCACCCGTTTTCACGTTCTGAATTGTCACGCCTTGCACGGTTCCCGTCGCCTGATGAATGGCCGTGACGCGATGATTGAGACGTAATTGGCCGCCGTGCTGTTCTAAGGCGGTCACGAGGCGATCGCTCAACACCTGCATACTGCCGTGAAGATGAAACAGACCTTGGGGAGCTTGGGACACCGCCAACGCCGTCGCCGCGTAGAGCAATGCTGTTTCTTCTGCATCCACCTGGGAATAGAGTTTTAATTGCAAATCGAGAAACGTCCGCAACCGTTGATCCGACCCCAACCCCAACCAGCGCAGGGCATCCCCCACCGTCAACGTTGCAAAGGGAGCCGTCAGCAGCGTATCCGGACGCAATGCCCCGATCAATTGCCCCAGATCCCAACCATTGCGGGGCGGCAACACCGGATCGCGCCCCTGAAACCGCCAACTAATTTGGAACAGTTGATTTAACAGCCACCAAAACCGCTCACTACCGGGAAATTGGCGCGATCGCTCCTCCCGCCATTTTGTGCGATCGCGCCACACCCGGATCGGCTCCGTCTCCCCCGGCAAAAATACCGCACAGGCCGGATCGCAAAACGACGCGGGCGGCAATTCCACCCCCAATTCCCCAAAAATCCGGTGATGAATTCCCCCCGGTTCCAACCCCGCCACCTGGGTCGCCCCCACATCGAAGGTAAACCCCCGCCGCTGAAAGGTGGACGCACAGCCCCCCGGCACGGCCGCCTGTTCCACAACAACCGTCTGATAGCCTGCTTTGGCGAGTAACGCACCAGCCGTTAAGCCGCCGATCCCCGCCCCGATCACGATCGCGTGAGGCATGATTTTAACTCTGTAAACTTTTGTAACGTTCCTCTCATTATAAGTCTCGATACAGCAGAAACCCCGGTGGGCTTGGCAACCAAGCCCCAACGAGAGCGATCAGGTAGGGGTTTGGTCTCCAAACCCGGTGCAGTGTGACATTCTCTTTGATCAGTCAAACGGCTATTCCACAGGAAACGCTGCGCGAACGACAACCCTCAACCCTCGGTTAATCTCTCGGCCATTTGCGATACATTGGAACTCGTGCCTATTCTGGGCTGCCCTCACCTTGCAACTGCTGATGACCGAGCCTAATCCTAGCCCTGTTCCCCAATGGCGAGCCTCGCTCTGGGAAAACTTGAAAACGATCGCGATCGCACTCTTTTGTGTTTTTTTAATTCGCACCTTCCTCGCTGAACCCCGCTACATTCCCTCAGATTCGATGCTGCCGACGTTGGAGACGGGCGATCGCGTCGTCGTCGAAAAAGTCTCCTATCATTTCCACCCCCCGGCCATGGGCGATGTGATTGTGTTTAATCCCCCCAGCCTGCTCCAGGAGTATGGTTATCTGCCCAAACAGGCGTTTATTAAGCGCGTCATGGCCACGGGCGGCCATCACATCAGCGTCCATGCTGACCAGGTGTACCGCGACGATGAACCCCTGAGCGAACCCTATACCGCCGCGCCGCCCCACTATGAACTGAGCGATCGCACCATCCCCGACCATCGCCTCTTTGTGATGGGGGACAACCGCAACAACAGCAATGATTCCCATATTTGGGGCGAACTGCCAGAGTCGAATGTGATTGGCCGCGCCGTGTTTCGCTTTTGGCCGCCCCAGCGGATCGGCTGGTTGTAATCGACACCATAACGAACCGTAATCCCAAGGCCCCTAGGAATCATGTCACAATGTAAACAGATTAAACACTGTTAACAAATGTGAAGGAGGTCGTTCCATGGTTGCCACTGCCGAGCAAGCCCAAAAACGCCTAACCATCCAAACCGCCGAGGTTGCCGCCGATACCACGGTGATCCGTTCGCTGGATTGGGATCGCGATCGCTTCGATATTGAATTCGGCCTGCAAAATGGTACGACCTACAACGGCTATATTATTCGCGGCGATCAATTGGCGATCGTCGATACGTCCCACGCCAAATTTAAACAGCTTTACCTCGACGCTCTCACCGGCCAGATCGACCCCAGCCAAATCGAGTACCTCGTGATCAGCCACACCGAACCCGATCACAGCGGTCTCGTCAAAGATGTATTGGCCCTAGCTCCTAACGCCACCGTCGTCGGGTCAAAAGTGGCGATCCAATTCCTGGAAGGCTTTATTCACCAAGATTTCCAGCGCCAAATCGTCAAGAGCGGCGACAAAATCGACCTCGGCAAGGGTCACGTCCTCGAATTCGTCAACGCGCCAAACCTCCATTGGCCCGACACGATCCTCACCTACGACTGGGGCACGCAAACGCTTTTCACCTGTGATGTATTCGGGCTGCACTATTGCAGCGATGACCTGTTTGATGTGCAGTTGAGTGCCATCGAGCCGGATTATCGGTTTTATTACGACTGTTTGATGGGCCCCAATGCGCGATCGGTGTTGGGGGCGATTAAACGGATGAAGAATTTAGGCGAGGTGACGACGGTGGCCAATGGTCACGGCCCGCTGTTGCGCCACAATGCCCACGAGTTGATCCAGCGTTACCACGATTGGTCAGTGTCCCAAACCAAGGGCGAAACGGTGGTGGCGGTGTTTTATGTGTCGGACTATGGGTATAGCGATCGCCTCTCCCAAGCGATCGCCCACGGCATCACGAAAACCGGTATCGCCGTCGAAATGATGGACATGATCGGCGAAGATCAGCAGGAAATTCGGGAATTGGCCGAACGGGCCGCCGGGTTAGTGATTGCGATGCCCCCCGCCGCTGGGGACAAGGCCGCCGAAGCATCCACGAGCCTGAGCACGATCCTCGCCTCCGCCAACGATAAGCAGGTGGTGGGCTTGCTGGAATCCTACGGCAGCGATGATGAACCCCTTGATCCGCTCCTCACCAAATTCCGCAACCTGGGCGTAACCGTGGCGTTCCCCAGTATTCGGATCAAAGATAATCCCGATGAAGCGCTCTATCAACTCTGTGATGAGGCGGGGACGGATTTGGGGCAATTCCTCAGCCGTGAGAAGAGTATTAAAAAGCGCAAATCCCTCGATAGTGATTTGGATAAGGCGATCGGGCGCATTAGTGGCGGCCTGTATATCATTACGGCTCAAAAGAGTGATGTGAAGGGGGCGATGTTGGCCTCTTGGGTGAGCCAAGCGAGTTTTGAACCCTTTGGGGTGTCGATCGCGGTGGCGAAAGACCGTGCCATTGAATCGTTGATGCAGGTGGGCGATCGCTTCGTCCTCAACGTTCTTGAAGATGGCAACTATCAACCCCTGATGAAACATTTCCTCAAGCGGTTTAAACCCGGTCAAGACCGTTTTGAAGGCATCGAAACCCGCCAAGCCAACAACGGTGCGCCGATTCTCGCCGATGCCCTTGCCTATTTAGAATGCGAAGTGGTGAGCCGCATGGATGTGCCGGATCACTGGATTGTTTACAGCCAAGTGACCGATGGCCGGGTGGCGAAAACCGATTCCCGCACCGCTGTCCATCACCGCAAAGTGGGCAATTACTATTAAGTCCGGGGTTAACGCTGGCTGCACTGCTGACAGAGCAAGGCGAAGCTAGCGGCGGTGAGCGTGATTAAGAGCGCGTGGAGCGGATGTTGTCCCTGGCTAATCGCAAAAGAAGTGACAATTCCGGCTCCAACCGTAGCAAGGAGTGCAGATTCTAACAGTCCACTGTTGCTATTGTGATCGTACATAGGGTAATTTCATCGGTCTAGGGCGCAGGGTTGCGCCCTTTTTCAATGACGCGAGGGGTTAAATTTGTCCCTTAGCCTATCACTGGGCTTTTGGTGCGATCGCGCCCTCTCCCCCTTTCGCAATCCATCGTTAACCTTCGCTATCTTTCGTTACAGTTTGATCAAGGGAACTGTTCACACCTTCGCACGTCGTAGGGCCTGCCATTGTCAGCGGCAAATATCCCCAAAATTTTCTCTATTCACCTAAAAAATTCCAAAACCCCTCAACATTCGCTAACAATCCGCAGAGAAAACCAGATTTTTAGGCGAAGATAGAGTAGCGTGTGCTGCACTTGCAAAGTTCTTCAGTATATTGGATACCAAAACACTGAGATGATGAAACCAAAGAATCATTGGACTCGCCGCTTGGCGCTCCTGACCCTAACCTTGGGAACCTTGGCCGAAGGCTCTGCCCTGGCAGCCCTCCCTCAAACTTCTGCCTCACAACAAAACCGTCAGGACATTTCCCAGCGTGAGCTTGCCCAACGCTTTCCCCAAACACTGCAAAGTCAATGTGCATTTCTAGATACAACTACAGAAATGGTAACTGAGGACGGAAATCCGATTCAGCTTCCATCCGGAACCTACGTCAAAATTCTCTCACCATCCCCCAATGCGCAAATGATTCGAGTACATTCGTTTGCTCCCCCCCGCATTGGCGTTATTCGTAGTGAGTATTTGGGCAGAGTAGATTTTTGTAGCCCAGATATTGTTTTTCCCGCTCCTTCAGAACCAGAAGAATCCTACCAATGCTTTGAAGTCATCGTTGATGGGACACTACCAATCTATGCAGCAGACAACACCAACATCAAATACCCAAATAATCCTGTTGTAAGAAACAGGGACTTCATTTTCTTTATTGAACGAGTTCGTCCTGATAGTAGTACGTACTGGGTAAATTTCCGTCCAGTGCCTGGACGGAGGAATACCCCTACCGAAGCAGGATGGATTCTCATCAGTTCCGATCGTGTTGAGCTTAATCAGCTTTCGGAAGGAGTGTGTGATTAATGATTAGTTGGAATAATGTCATTCTTGGGACAGTTGTTTCTGGATTGGTGATTACTCAAGCAGCTCATGCTCAGCTTCAGCAACCAATCCAACTCGCCCAAGAGAATTTAACGGGTCAGTGTCGGCAAGTTAAACAAAACAGCCCGATTTACGAAATGCGAGGTAGCTCAGACGCAATCAGAACGTTACCCCAAGGGACACGGGTGTTATTAGATGAACCTGGGGTAATTGCCGAGCGAATTTATATCACCTTACCTAATGTCATCTCTGGTTTTATAGATCCGAACAATTTGACGGACTGCGGTCTTGACCTGTCTGATACGCCAACGGCTGCACCACAATCTACGCCACCAGACAATAATTCAATCTGTATTAATAGTCGGGTAAGTAGTACTGAAGGCCTCACAATTTGGAGTTTGCCGAGTTCGAGTCCAGAGGTTCCCAAGGTGGATCGTGTCTATCCGGCTGAACGTATCTCAATTATCGGGGAACCTTTCTTTAATCAACAAACCGGGACAGAATGGCTTCAAATCACTCACCCCCTTTCCGGCTGGATTGAGAATGGTGTGCCAAATACCGCCCAAGTGAACACAAGTCCTTGTAATTCGCTATAGCTTTTGAGCTAATTGTGCTGACGTTTTTTAATAAAAAACCTCCCAATCTTTAACGTTGGGAGGTTTTTTAAACGTTGTAGAATCAAGCTCTGATTTTACAGAATCCTCGATTCACTAGATCGAGGGTAATCGATCTACTTGATCGTGGCTTTTGCGCCCGCTTCTTCAAGCTGCTTCTTGATCGCTTCGGCATCGTCTTTGCTGGTGCCTTCTTTGAGAGCCTTAGGAGTAGATTCCACCACTTCTTTGGCTTCTTTGAGACCCAAACCGGTGATCGCACGCACCACTTTGAGGATGGCGATTTTCTTGTCGGCGGGATACTCTTCGAGAATCACGTCAAATTCGGTCTTCTCTTCTTCGGGTTCAGCGGCTGCCGGAGCACCTGCGCCCGGAGCCATCATCATCATGCCGCCACCAGCGGGAGCGGCTGCGGTCACACCAAAGGCATCTTCGATTTGGGTGACGAGTTCAGACGCTTCTAAGAGGGTCAGACCTTTAAGCTTTTCGAGAATTTCGTCGGTTGCTGCGGACATAGTTGGTCTCCTAATGTAATCGTTCGTAACGTGTGAATTTCGTTGGCCAGGCAACGAATTGGGTTTGGCCTACTCGGCCGCGTCGTCTTTGGCGGCGATCGCCGCGATCGCCCGACCCAAAGAACTGGGCACTTCGTTGATACCCCGTGCAATCGAGGACGGCACTTCTTTGACACCCACGGCAATCTTGGTCGGGATCGCATTGAGCGCGCCCGCAATTTGTGCCATGAGTTCCTCTTTAGAAGGCAGATCAGCGATCGCTTTCACCTGCTCTTCATTGAGGGCCCGGCCCTGCATCACCCCGCCTCGGAATTCCGTCTTCTTGGTTTCCTTTTTAAAGGCTTGGTAAGCACGGATTGCACCGCCAATGTCATCTTGGACTAACAGAAAAGCGTTGGCCCCGGACAGAAATTCTGTCATTGGTTGCCACTCGCTATCCTCGGCAATAGCCAGCTCCATCAACGTGTTTTTCGTGATTTTGCATACTGTGCCAAGGGGACGCATCCGATCGCGCAGATTGGTAATCTCCGCAACGGAGAGGCCCTGATAGTCAAAAACAACAGCCAATTGCGACGCACTCAAATGTTCTTTGAGGTCGGCAATGATTTCGGCCTTATTTTCGCGGGTTCTCCCCATAATCTGGTCTCACCTCCTTGTAATTAGCATCGCTTCGCCCACACAAAACCCCGACACGGGGGCCGGGGTTAACGTTACGAAAATAATGTGCTGCGCAGGGTCGTCCGCGATCGCACATCATTCTCGCAACAAACCTCGGCAGGCTATTTAAGCCATCTGCACCTGCTGTCTTCAGCATGTCACAGAGAATGAATCATTCAATTGTGTCGGAATAATGGTTCGTCTAAGCCGCTTCAGTTAACTTCAGATCCCGTAACCCACTGATATCGACCTGAATCGACGGCCCCATCGAAGCAGAAACATAGATACTGCGCCAATAGCGACCTTTTGCACCAGAGGGACGGTTACGATCCACCGTTTCCTGAAGGGCTTTGAGATTTTGTAATAAATCTTCGGCCGGAAACGATGCCTTACCAAACATAACATGAACGATGCCGGTTCGGTCGGCCCGGAATTCTAATTTCCCAGCTTTGAATTCAGCGATCGCACTGGCCACATCCGTGGTCACCGTTCCCGCCTTCGGCGACGGCATCAAGCCCTTCGGCCCCAACATCCGCCCCAACTTCGCCACCTTCGGCATCATGTCCGGTGTCGCAATCAACTTATCAAAATCCAACATTCCTTTTTGGATTTCTTCAATCAATTCCTCCGAACCGAACAGATCCGCTCCGGCATCTTCAGCTTCTTTCACTTTTTCACCGCGACCGATCACCGCCACCCGCACGGATTGCCCCGTACCCTTCGGCAGTGCCACCGTCGTCCGCAACTGTTGATCCGTGTACTTCGGGTCAATCCCCAAGCGGATATGGACTTCAGCCGTTTCATCAAACTTCGCCGTTGCCGTCTCTTTCAACAATGCCAATGCCTCTAGCGGATCGTAGGCCCGGTCTTCGACCTTAGCCCACGCAGCCTGTAACCGGCGTGATAATTTTTTAGCCATGAATTTTATTCTCCTTTGGGTTCCAACGAAGCCGTGCTTCTCCCCGCTATCGTGTTCTAGTCTGTAATCGCAACGCCCATGTTTTTCGCCGTGCCCGCCACAATCTTCATCGCCGCATCAATGTCATTAGCATTGAGATCCGGCAACTTAATTTCAGCGATACTGCGCAACTGGTCACGGGTAATACTGCCCACCGTTTGGGTATTGGGTTGGGCAGCTCCTTTCTCGATACCGGCTTCTTTTTTAATCAAAACCGATGCCGGAGGCGTTTTCAAAATAAAGGTGAAGCTCCGATCTTCATAGATCGAAATTTCCACCGGGATAATCAAACCCGCTTTATCCGCCGTTTTTGCATTGTATTCTTTGCAAAACGCCATGATATTCACCCCATGCTGACCCAAAGCGGGCCCCACGGGAGGGGTCGCAGCGGCTTTACCTGCGGGTAACGCCAGTTTAACGAGCCCAACAACTTTCTTTGCCATAGTTAGCCTTGTTTTTCGACCTGTGTAAATTCCAACTCAACAGGGGTATCGCGCCCAAAAATCGAGAGGAGGGCTTTGAGTTTACTCCGTTCCGGACTGACCTCAATTACTTCTCCTTCAAAATCTTTGAACGGCCCCGACAGGACCATGATCTTATCACCAACGGCCATGTCAATTTTGACAACGGGTTCTTGATCTTCAGCATGTTTGAAGATCCGTTCGACCTCTCCCGGACTGAGGGGAACTGGTCGCACGTGACCCCGCCCTCTCCCGGTGGGGCGTTTTTGCTCAGCGCCGACGAAGTTAATCACATGGGGCGTATTTTTCACCGCTTGCCAGGATTCATCGTCAAGGAGCATTTGCACTAACACGTAGCCGGGAAAGACTTTTTCTTCGCTATGCAGCCGGACTCCGTCCTTACGGACTTTGACTGTGGGGGTTTGGGGAATCTGTACTTGCAAGACGCGATCAGCAACATCTAAGGTGTGAACCCGTTGCTCTAGATTCGTTTTCACCCGTTTTTCACAACCGGATGCGACTTGAACAGCATACCAACGCGGTTTCTCGCGGGTTTCTGGGGACTGCTCATTTTGATGTTCATCTTCGGGTAGAAAACTCATGAAAATACCGCTTTACTCAACCACACAAACAAGTTATCCACGAAATAAATCGTGGTCGCAACGAGGGTCACCATTAAGATGACGGCTGCGGATTCACTGATCAATTGCTGGCGCGAGGGCCAGACGACTTTGCTTAGTTCTTCTTTGGATTCGCTTAAAAAGCCGGTCACACTGAAGTCATCACTTCCTTTGCCGTCTTTTTTGGCATCCGGTTTGCCGCCTTTTGGGGTTGCTGTTGCTTTGGGGGTGTTGTTTGACTGAGGGTTTTTTTTAGCCACGATAACCAGAATCTCCCGTGATACTTGGATGACCTAAACGGTGTTATTGGGGGGTATTGCACCGACTCAAGGGGGTGGGCCGAGGTGCGATCGCAATTCGTGATCCATTGACCCGATCCTCTCGCCTCAAGAGTCGGGTGTCCCTTCTCTTCACGATACCCTAAATCCAGGGTATTCCTGGCCGCTCAAAGACTCACCCGCGCCGAGCAATGATGGCGACTGAATCATCGGAATGGAGCACTCCGCTGTCTACGGCGTATCCCAGTAAGCGTGGTGACGCGCCCTGGAGGACTTGAACCCCCGACATCAGGTTTTGGAGACCTGCGTTCTACCAACTGAACTAAGAGCGCACAGGGAGTCGATGAAGTGGGGTGCTTCAACGGGTTTCTCCACTGGATTTTCATTGTAATGCAAAGCGGGAACGAATGGCTAGTAACGCAGGTAAACCGTCAACAGTAGGCTGGCGGCTACTTGAGGGGGCGATCGAAGCGTTGTTTGATCCGAGTGGCTTTCCCGACGCGATCGCGCAAATAGTACAGTTTCGCCCGCCGCACTTTACCGCGACGCACAATCTTAATCTCACTGACCTTCGGAGAATGAAGCAAGAACACCCGTTCAACCCCCACCCCTTGGAAAATCTTCCGCACGGTGATGGTCTCATTGATCCCGCCGTGACGCTTGGCGATCACGGTGCCTTCATAGGGCTGAACCCGTTCTTTACCCCCCTCTTGAATACGGATACCGACCCGCACCAAATCCCCCACATGGATTGTGGGGATATCATCCTTAATAAATTCCGACTCAACGGAACGAATAATTTCTTCTGCGTGCAACATTCGTTTTGCCCAAAACTCACAGTCTCCTATAGTACCATGAATCATAGAGTACGAGTAGGCCCTCTATTACTGGCCGGCCTGAGTAACATCCAGAATCAAGCCTTCTTTCGCCATCACCGCCGTCGGAGAGGTGGCCAACACTTCTGTGCTGAGGGTATCCAGGAAGGCATCGCTATGGTTTGGCTCATGGTGAAAAATGACCAACTGCTTCACCCCAGCCGCTTCAGCCACCCGTACCCCTTCTTGCCAGGTGGAATGGCCCCAGCCCACTTTTGGCGATTTGGGGTTGTGGTATTCCGCATCGGTGTACATCGCGTCATAGATGAACACATCCGCACCCTGCGCTAGGTGGAGCACATTTTCATCCAAGCGATCGGGTAAATGCTCGGTATCCGTGCAATAGACTGCCGTATAGCCGCGCCAACTGACCCGGTAGCCCATGGCCCCGTTGGGATGGTTGAGGGGCTTGGTTTCGATGGTGATGTCATCGAGTTGGAAGGCTTCGCCGCAGACAATATCGTGAAAACGCAGATCGGCGGAAATATCAGCGATGGGGACAGGGGAATTAACATGGAGCACCCGTTCTTTAAAGTGCCGCTCCATCGTCATCAGTTCCCCTTCTGGTGGCACTTGGCCATGGATATGAAACCGATCTTGGGGGCTGAAATAGGGAAAGAAAAAGGGGATT
The DNA here is from genome assembly GCF_028330765.1 of Spirulina subsalsa CS-330. GTDB lineage: Bacteria > Cyanobacteriota > Cyanobacteriia > Cyanobacteriales > Spirulinaceae > Spirulina > Spirulina subsalsa_A. The sequence continues at coordinate 11,226 of NZ_JAQMTY010000270.1, forward strand.
CCTTGGATGTGATCCCAGTGGTAATGGGTGAAGAAAACGTAGGCTTCGATAGGGGACTGTTTCAGCAGGGATTTACCCAAAACCCGGAGACCGGTGCCGCCATCAAAGATCAGATGTTTACCCCCAATGCGCATATCGACGCAGGAGGTGTTACCGCCGTAACCGACAGTCTCAGGGCCAGGGGAGGGAATGCTTCCCCGGACTCCCCAGAATTGGATCAGAAATTCATTAGAAGGGTTAGTTTCCATGGAGCACTCAAGGCATTAAAACAGTACATTGACCCTGATTCCGCAGGAGGTGATCGCACAGGACAAGGGCCACCATTGCTTCCACCATGGGGACAGCTCTGGGTAAAACGCAGGGGTCATGACGACCTTTTGCGGCCAGGACAGTGGCCTCACCTGTGGTTGTCACCGTTTGCTGTGTTTGTCCTATGGTAGCAGTGGGTTTAAAGGCAGCCCGTAAAATAATCGATTCTCCGTTGGAGATTCCCCCTTGAATACCGCCGGAACGGTTGGTGGCTGTGCGCATTTTTCCCTGATCATCGAGGCAGAAGGCATCATTGTGTTCTTTGCCGGTTAAGACGGTACCGGCAAAGCCTGACCCGATTTCAAAGCCTTTCGTGGCGGGTAAGGACATGATCCCTTTGGCGAGATCGGCTTCGAGTTTGTCAAAGACGGGTTCGCCGAGGCCGCGAGGGACGTGGCGGGCGACACATTCGACAACGCCGCCGAGGGAGTTTTGATCGCGCCGGGCTTGGTCAATTAGTTCTATCATTCGGTCGGCGCATTCGACATCCGGACAGCGGACGATGTTGGCTTCGACTTGGTCGAGGGTGACGGTTTCGGGGTCGATCGCGCCTTCGAGGGTTTGGATGCGTTTGACGTAGGCGACGATTTCAACGCCGGCCACTTGGTGGAGAATTTTTTTAGCGATCGCCCCTGCTGCCACCCGGCCAATTGTCTCCCGTGCGGAGGAACGCCCACCCCCCTGCCAATTACGAATCCCATACTTGGCATCATAGGTAGCATCAGCATGGGAGGGGCGATACTTGAGACGCATTTCCTCATAATCCTGGGGGCGCGGGTCTTTGTTGCGCACCATGATCGCGATCGGTGTGCCGAGGGTTTTCCCCTCAAACAGGCCCGACAAAATTTCGCATTGATCGGCCTCTTTGCGAGGGGTGGTGATTTTGCTTTGGCCGGGGCGGCGGCGATCGAGTTCAAACTGAATCTCATCGCGGCTGATCTCAAGCTGGGGGGGACAGCCATCAATCACCACGCCCACGCCGCCCCCGTGGGACTCGCCGAAGGTGGTGATCCGAAACAGATGCCCAAATGTACTGCCCATAGTCTTGTCGCTGAGGAATGGCCACATTTTATCCTAACCTTTGGGGGGATGCGGAAGCGGGACACAATTCGGATTTACGGTTCGGATTCATGGTGATGCGATCGCCCCCCTACCCCAGAGCCAAGCCGTCCCTTGGGCCATCGATGGTAATCCGGGCAGGCTTCAAAAGAATTAATGGGGTCAAGCCCTCACTATATCTTTATCATCCAACCCCGTTTGTCCCCCACAGGCCACCATAGGACACATCATCGGCTAACTTAGATGGAATAGTGACACCACCGTTCAGAGCAAGGCGCGATCCTGCCTCCCTTACGATTCCATCGACCTGATTTCACCGCACCACAGCCCCCGATTTTGCCCCAGCATCGGCTCAAGCTTGATCCCATCCACTGCCAATTCTGGCTGGTCTGTGGTATCTCTGAAAATAGGTAAATCATTTACCCCTGACCTTGAAGTTATTAGCCGACTGTTTCGCAATCTCTGATAACTCCATTCCTTGATAACCGACTTATGTCCACTCTTGTTATTGTTGAATCTCCCACAAAAGCCCGTACCATTCGGAACTATCTTCCCAGTGACTACATAGTCCAAGCCTCCATGGGTCATGTGCGGGATTTGCCCTCATCCGCTGATGAAATTCCAGCCTCCTACAAGGGACAAGATTGGTCGCAACTTGGGGTCAATGCTCACAACAACTTTGAACCGATTTACGTCATTCCGAAAACCAAAAAAAAGATTGTTAAGGAATTAAAAGATGCCCTCAAAAATGCCGATGAATTAATCCTGGCCACTGACGAAGACCGCGAAGGCGAAAGTATTTCCTGGCATTTGTTACAAATTTTAAAGCCGAAAACTCCCCCCAAGCGGATGGTTTTTCATGAAATCACCGCCGAAGCCATCCAAAAAGCCCTGAATAACTGCCGCGACATCAACGAAAATCTCGTCCACGCCCAAGAAACCCGCCGCATTCTCGATCGTCTCGTCGGCTATACCCTCTCGCCGCTGCTGTGGAAAAAGATTTCCTTCGGACTGTCCGCCGGACGGGTTCAATCGGTATCGGTGCGGCTTTTGGTACAACGCGAGCGCGAGCGGCGAGCCTTTCAAACCGCCTCCTATTGGGATCTCAAAGCCCACTTGCAGGCCAAAAAAGGTAAATTTGAGGCGAAATTAGTCACCCTGGCGGGGAAAAAGCTCGCAACCGGGAGCGATTTTGATCCGAGCACCGGCACAGTCGCCAAGGGTAAAAAAGTCGTTGTCCTCAATGAAGCCGAAGCCCTGGCCCTCAAAGAGCGTCTCGAACCCCAAACCTGGACGGTGAGCCACACCGATGAACGGCCCACCACCCGCCGCCCGTCGCCCCCCTTCACCACCTCCACCCTGCAACAGGAGTCCAACCGAAAACTGGGGTACTCAGCGCGGGACACGATGCGCATTGCCCAAAAACTTTACGAAGAGGGCTACATCACCTATATGCGGACGGATTCGGTGCATTTGTCGGAGCAGGCGATCGCCGCCGCCCGCGATTGTGTCACCCATAAATACGGCAACGAGTATTTACCCAAGAAACCGCGCCAATACACCACGAAAAGTAAAGGAGCCCAGGAAGCCCACGAAGCGATTCGGCCGGCGGGGTCGAGTTTTCGGACACCCCAGGAGACGGGATTGAGCGATCGCGAATTCCGCCTCTACGACCTGATTTGGAAACGCACCGTCGCCTGTCAAATGGCCGACGCTAAACTCACCCAACTCAGCGTCACCGTTAAAGTCGATGATGCCGAATTCCGCGCCAGCGGCAAACGGATTGACTTTCCCGGTTTCTTCCGTGCCTACGTTGAAGGCAGCGATGATCCCGATGCCGCCCTTGAAGATCAAGAAATTACCCTCCCGGATCTCAAGGTGGATGATGTGCTGAACTGTCAGGCCCTCGACCCCCTCAGCCATGACACCCAGCCCCCCGCCCGCTACACCGAAGCCTCCTTGGTGAAAGTCCTCGAAAGTGAAGGCATTGGCCGCCCCAGCACCTACGCCAGCATCATCGGCACAATCATCGATCGCGGCTATGCCCAGATGCGCAACAAAACCCTGATCCCCACCTTCACCGCCTTCGCCGTCTCCCGTCTCCTCGAAGATCATTTTCCCGATCTAGTCGATACCGGCTTCACCTCCCGGATGGAGCAAACCCTTGATGAAATTGCCGCCGGTGATGCCAAGTGGTTGCCCTATCTAGAATCCTTTTATTTAGGGGAACAGGGCCTCGAAAAGCAGGTCAAAGTCCGCGAACAGGACATCGAAGTGGGCAAAGCCAAAACCGTCATCCTCGACAACCTGACGGGGGTGGTTAAAATCGGTCGATTCGGCCCCTATATTGAAGTCCCCTACGGTGATGATGTGGTGACTGCCTCCATTCCCCCGGACTTAACCCCGGCGGATCTTACCCCGGAGCAAGTGGATCAACTGATTCGCCAAAAACTGGAAGGCCCCGAAGAATTGGGCGTTCATCCGGAAACGCAAGAATCCATTTATGTCCTCGTGGGTAACTATGGCCCCTATGTGCAACTGGGCGAAAAAACCGATGAAAATCCGAAACCCAAACGGGCTTCCCTGCCCAAGGGGGTGAAGACGGAAGATGTCACCCTGGATTTGGCCCTGGGACTGTTGGCGTTGCCTCGCCTGTTAGGGGAACACCCGGAAACCGGTGCGAAGGTGAAAGCCAGCTTGGGACGGTTTGGGCCCTATGTCGTTCATGATCAAGGCAAAAACGGTAAGGATTATCGGTCGATTAAAGCGCCGGATGATGTGTTGGAAATCACCTTGGAGCGGGCCTTGGAACTGTTGGCCCAACCGAAGCGGGGCCGGGGTCGCAATGCGAGTAAAACGCCGCTGAAAGAGTTGGGGGCACATCCTGAGGATCAAGAACCCGTCAACATCTATGCCGGCCCCTATGGGAATTATGTGAAGCATGGCACAGTTAATGCGGGTTTACCGGAGGGTGAAACGATTGAGACGATGACCCTGGAAAAGGCGTTGCCCATTTTGGCGGAAAAGGCGGCAACGAAAAAGAAAACCACCCGCAAAAAATCCACTAGCACCCCGGCGAAAAAGTCCACCCCCGCCAAAAAATCGACGACGGCGAAAAAGTCCACCACGACGAAGAAAACCACCACCCGCAAAAGCTCAACTCGCAAGAAAGCTTGATCCTCAAGGGTCAGTCTTGCTTTTCCTGATCGATGGCGGTGGAGTTGATCGGCGGTGGCGCGATCGCACTCTATCTCAAGTGTCAAAAGAGGACTCCCGTTATAGCCGAAGGCTTAACGGTGAGATGAATTTTGACCAACAAAGAAAACTGAGCGAAGCGAATCCTACAGGGTTGACTTAGTCCTGTAGGAAAGTTAGGATAAGGGGGA
>NZ_JAQMTY010000271.1 GCF_028330765.1 Spirulina subsalsa CS-330
AAGAAAACCAACTCTGGAGTCTGAATCATTCAGCTAGGCAGGGCATTGTCTAGTGCGAGAGTAGTCGTAAGACGAACGAAGGTTTGCTGGCTACGCCAGGATCGCAGAATCCTCGTCGCTTTAGCGCGAGGAGTATGTCAAGGTGGGAACCCTTGCGGACAACACGTACAATAGAAAGGCCATGATGAACATTCACCCCGCGTGATCCGGATCTCCGTGCTCGCCTTGTCTTGTCGTGCTGTCGCTAAGAATTTTGAACTTCATCCTGAGTGAAACCCAAAAGTGGTGCAGTTTGATCACAATGGTACTGAGGGTGTTTTCAAAATCAACACCATTCTCACCCCCCGTTGATCCGCCCTTGCCTAACCTGCACCCCTCACCCTAATCAAAGTGATTATGTCCGAGCAACAACCACGATTCAAAGTTAAATTCTGGGGAGTGCGGGGCAGCATTCCTTGCCCAGGGGCAGAAACTGTGCGCTACGGCGGCAACACACCCTGCGTGGAAATGCAGGTGGGGGGTGAGCGTCTGATTTTTGATGGGGGGACGGGGTTACGGGTGCTCGGACAATCCATGCTTGGCCAGATGCCGATCGAAGCCCATATTTTCTTCACCCATACCCACTGGGATCATATTCAGGGCTTTCCGTTTTTTACCCCGGCGTTTGTGGGGGGGAATCGGTTTCATATTTACGGGGCGGTGGCTCCCAATGGGGCGACGATTAAGCAACGCCACCATGATCAGATGCTCCATCCCAATTTCCCCGTGCCGATCCAGGTGATGCAGGCGGAGTTGTGTTTTCATGATTTGGAGATTGGCGAAACGTTTCAATTGGGGGAGGTGGCGATCGCCAATGCCCGCCTTAACCATCCCGGCGAAGCGATCGGCTATCGCGTCATGTGGGAAGGCCTCAGCGTTGCCTATGTGACGGACACCGAACATTATCCCGATCGCCTTGATCCCAGTGTGCTTTTCCTCGCCGATCATGCCGATGTGCTGATTATCGATGCCTGCTACACCGATGCGGAATACCACAATCCCAAGAGCAGCAAAGTGGGGTGGGGTCATTCCACCTGGCAAGAAGCGGTTAAAGTTGCCCAGGCTGCCCAGGTGAAACAGTTGATCATCTTTCACCATGATCCCCTCCATACCGATGATTTTCTTGATGACATCGGGGCCCAAATCCAAGCGGTGTTTCCCGGCGCGACCCTCGCCCAAGAAGGCAAAACCATCGAACTGATCCCCGCATCGATCTAAACCTCAACCCCGACCCTGCCCCGGCAGCCTCTTCAGATTTCGTCTACCATAGACCCAGACGGTATATTGATGCGCATCCTTACATCAAAGACATCCATCATGCCTGGTTTTGGTCATCTCGTTCAAAAAGCATTTTATCTCGGTGTCGGTCTTGCCTCCTATGCAGGGGAAAAAGCCGGCACACAGTTCCAAGAACTCCGCAAACAAGCCCAGCTTCTCGCTGATGAAATGGTCAAACGGGGCGAACTGCAAGCCGAAGAAGCGGGTAAGTTCGTCGATGACTTGATTCAGCAGGCCCAGCGGCCGCCGGTCACCGATGGCACTGACCCCACGCCGCCGCCACCATCAGGGCCGCGCCCCATCGAAATCCTCGACGACGAAGAGGATGACCCCCATGACCCCCAAGCGGAACATCTCCGCCAACAGGTGGACGCTCTCCAGGCGGAATTGCGACGGCTGCAAAACCTCGATTAGGCCTTATCTGAACTGTTATGAATGATTGGACTAAGGAATTTTGGACATTCTGCACTGATGTGGCGACGGAGCTTGAGGAGGCGGTGCAGGATATCACCACGGCGGCAACGGCTTTCGGTGAAGAGTTGAATGAGATGCAGCCGGAGGATTGGGAGGCGTGGGTGCAAACCCTGTGGGCGGATCTGACGGAGCCGGAGGATTGGGAGGCGTGGCTTCAGGATGAGGATGCGATCGCGCCCTTTCCCTCCCTGCATTGGGTCGCGCCGCCCCCCACCTGCCAAGGCTGTCAGCATTACCACGGCCATGTTTATAATAAAAACTTGCTCGTCTGTGCGCTGCATCCCTACGGTAAAGGCGATACCCATTGTCCCGACTGGGAAGGAACTCAGCCCTAGCCGTTGCTATCCTTGCGATCTGCTCAACTGTAAAGCATTGTCATGACCCAAACCGATTCTCCCTGCTCCGCGCCTGAAATTAAATATGGTGAGCGCGAAATTGAACAAGGTTCTTTAATCACGTTTCCCAATCCCCGACCGGGTCGCCGGTTCACGATTCGGGTGTCCCTGCCGGAATTTACCTGTAAATGCCCATTTTCGGGCTATCCGGACTTTGCCACGATTGAGGTGACCTATGTGCCGGATCAGCGGGTGATTGAGTTAAAAGCAATGAAGCTGTATATCAATAGCTACCGCGATCGCTACATTTCCCACGAAGAAAGCGTCAATCAGATTTTGGATGATTTTGTGGCGGCCTGCAATCCCCTAGAAATGACGATTAAGGGCGATTTCACCCCCAGAGGCAATGTCCATACCGTGGTTGAAGTCACCCACACCCAATAAGTCCAACGGGGCTGCCATCCGTTTAATCCCCCGGCTAGATCCTGCGGGGGGACGGTGGTGGGGTGTTACGAGTTTTCGGGTTTGAGGGGAATGGAGAAATAGAAGGTACTGCCCACCCCCAGGATGCTTTCGACCCAGATTTCGCCCCCGTGACGGTGGATAATTTCCCGGCAGATCGGGAGGCCGAGGCCTGTGCCGCCTTTTTCCCGTGAGTCTGAGGCATCCACTTGTTGAAACCGCCCGAAAATCGCCTCGCATTTATCGGGGGGGATGCCGCGCCCTTGGTCTGTGATCGAAAAGACCACCTGATCAGGATGGGGGACGAGGTTGATCCAAATGGTGCGATCGCGCTCTGAAAACTTGATCGCATTACTGATCAAGTTAGTGAGGGTTTGCAGAATTTGATCCGAATCGACCCAGATATACACCGGGAAGGTGGAATGGAGCGGCTCGCTGTCGTTGGGGAGAGGATAGCGGGCGAAGGCATTTTGGTTACATTCGAGGCAGAGGGTGAGGTTTTGCTGTTCGGCCATGCTGACCATGGCTTGGGCGGCTTGCTGCATCAATTCGAGGGCATCACAACGCCGCCGCAGGAGCTTAATCCGCCCGGATTCAATCCGTTCGAGGTCGAGGATGTCGTTGAGCAGACGGGTGAGGCGATCGGTGTTGTTGACGGCGATCTCTAGCATCTTTTGGCCTTTACCGGACAGTTCCCCTAAACGCCCGGTGGCGAGGAGACCGAGGGAACCCCGGATCGAGGTGAGGGGGGTGCGCAGTTCATGGCTGGCGATGGAGATGAATTCATCTTTCATCTGTTCAATGGCTTTGCGTTCGGTGATGTCCATCAGGGAGAGGAGATAGGCGGTGTGGCCATACCAATTGATCTCCACCGATCGCATTTCCACCACACATTGTTGCCCTTGGGGATGGATTAGGCAAATTTCACTGCGATCGCCGCTGGGAATCGGAATGCCGAGATCAAAATTGAGGAGGTCTGCCGCCGGTCGCCCAAACAGTTCGGTGGCGGCAGCATTGGCAAAATTGATTCGCCCATCGCGATCGCACACCACAATCCCATAAGCATTACTTTGAATGACGCGATGGAGTTGCGCTTCACTTTCCCGCAGGGCAATTTCAGCCTTGGTGCGCTCGGCAATTTCGAGCTGCAATTCTGCCGTGCGTTCGGCCACTCGTTCTTCCAGGTGATTGAGAAATTCCGCTTGGGACACCGCAATCCCCAATTGATCCGCCAAGGCGGTGAGGAGGTCGATTTCGTCCGATTCCCAATGGTGGGGATCTTGGCATTGCTGGACGAGAATACTGCCCCACAACCGTTGTTGGACAAAAATGGGCATCAAGAACTGCGATCGCACCGGATGCTCGCCAAAGGTCAGAATCTGCTGGCGATCGCCGCTGTACTGTTCGGTGTCATCAATCGCCAGGTAGGGGGGATTCATCTCCTGGGGCGGTAGCGATCGCGACCCAAACCCCAGCGCCGCAACATTATCCCCCACGGATTCTTTAATCACACAGCATTGATGATCCGCATCGCATTGCAAAATGGCAACACGATCCGTCTGGAGGATTTGATGCACTTCCCAAACGGCAGTTTGGAGAATTTCGTCCAAGTCGAGGGACTGGCGGATTTTGAGGGTCAGTTCGGAGAGGAGTTGCGATCGCCCATAGGCATGCTTTAACTGCGTTTCCGCCTTCATCCGGGCCGTAATATCAATGCCCACCGACACCGCCGCCTGATTCTGTTGATACTTTTGGGCCACCACCAAGTAATGCCGCCGTTCGTGATCCTTCATATCCATTGAGACGACGCGAGATTGAGTCTGCTCCGGTGACTGAAACAGATCCCGTAACATCTGCTCAAAGGCATCGCCAGACGCTAAGAACCCCAACGGCTGCCCCGTAAAGTCCTGGGGCTGCATCTCAAACGCACTGGCCAATTGATGATTGGCCCCTAGGTAGTACAGTTCCGATGGGCTGTTTTCCTCGCTGGAGGCCAGTACCCCAATCCAAGACACAAACCCCGGCACGGCATCCAGCACCGCCTGGAGTTGTTCTTTGGCCTGACGAATGACCCGCTCCGATCGCTTTTGCTCCGTCACATCATGGGCAATGCCTAAAATTTGTTCAATCTCCCCGGCACTACTGAGCAGAGGCACGTAGGTGACATTGAAGGTTAAACGACTCTGTTGCGGAATTTCGAGGGTGCATTCTGCCCCTTGCACTTGGCGACAGTCTACCGCTTGTTCTAGCAGGGGTACATAGGCTTGGGTAATCATGTCCGGGAAAATTTCGCGATCGGTGCGCCCAATCATGTCTTCCCGGCGGCGTTTGAGGGTTTGCAGGGCTTGGGTGTTGACGAAGCGATAGCGGAGGTGGCGATCGTAGATCACAAACATATTGGGAATGTTATCGACGGCGAGGCGGAACCGGGCTTCGGACTTGGCGAGGTTTGCTTCGGCTTGAATGCGATCGCTAATTTCGGCCCGCAGATTCGTGTTCACCTTCCGTAACTGGGTCGTGCGCTCGATCACCCGTTGTTCCAACTCCGCCGCCAAACTTTGCAAATCACGTTCAGCACGAATGCGATCGCTAATATCCCGCGCCACCCAGATCACCGATTGATTCGGCAGCGGCGAAATATTCGCCGCAAACCACACCGTCCCCTGCGGCAACCGCAAGCAATATTCAAAATTAAACGTCAACTTCTCCGATAACACCTGTTGAATCGGCTGCCAAAACGTCGGAGCATCGGACTCAAAAAACTGATGAAACGTCGCCGCAATCACCTCAGAACTATTCTCAAACAAGCGACCATAGTTCGTCGGCATCACCTGCACCTGCTGACGCTCCACATCCACCACCAGCACCAGATCCGTCATCGCCTCAAAAATACTGCGAATCTCTTGCTCACTTTGCTGCAACTTCTTCGCAATCAGGCGGTCTTCCGTCACATCCCGCGCCACCCACACCACCGTATCCTCCGTCAACGGAAAGAGACGCGCATCAAACCACAGCGGCTGATCATCATAGCTATATTCATATTCCACCTTCGTCATCTGCTGTTGATCCAACGTCGTTTGGATCGCCTGCTTTAAGCGATCGGCATTCGTCGGCATCATCTCATCCAAGGTCTTACCCAACAGATGCGTCGTCGAAAGCGTTTTGATCGCCTGGGTCGGGGCAATTTTGCGACAACGGCCATCGCGATCGCGAATCAACACCAAATCCGTCATCGCCTGAAAAATCGCCCGCATCTCCCGTTCCGATGCCAGCAACGCCTCCTGCGCCTGCTTTTGGGCATCAATATTCTCCACCATCCCAAACACAAACTGCACCGCCTGATCCTGCACCGCCCCACACAACGTCATCCGCCCCCAAATCCATTGGCCATCCGAACGACGATACCGCTGCTCCGTCTCGTAATGCGCCAACCCCCCCTGGGAAATCCGCTGCAACTTCTCCAGCGTCATGGCCCGATCCGCCTCACCCAGAAAATCCAGACAAGACATTTGGTAAAGCTGAGAGCTTTGATAGCCGAGAAAGCGCTGAAACGTTTGATTGGTCTTGAGAATCTTGCCATCGGGTTGAGCCACAAAAATGCCCACCCCCGCATTCTCAAAAATCAGCCGAAATCGAGTTTCACTGGCCCGCAACGCATCCTGCGCCCGCCGTAACCCCAAATGATGACTCACCCGCAACAACACTTCTTCGCGATGAAACGGCTTCGGAATATAGTCAATGCCCCCCACCTGAAACGCCCGCGCCTTATCCGTCGGATGATCCAACGCACTAATAAAAATCACCGGAATATGGCAAGTATTCGGGTCTGCCTTTAAATGCTCACAGACCGAAAACCCATCCATTTCCGGCATCATGATATCGAGTAAAATCAGATCCGGTTGCTTCGCTTGCACCGCCATCAAGGCCGCCGCGCCACTCCGAGCCGCTCGGACTTGATACCCATGTTTCACCAAAATTCCGGTTAACAGTCGGAGATTGGCGGGTGTATCATCTGTGACCAAAATGTCCCCAGTTGAACTAGATGGTGCAGGTATATTCATAGACTTTTGAGAAACAGCCAATCATGTCAGCCCGTGATGTTAATCTATTTTTTGCGATTCCCCTGATTACCCAGCATCACAGACAGACACTAGAGATGACACTGTAATAGTGCGGTCAGGCTGGTGGCCTGAGCCGTTTTAATAATTCAGCAGTGAATTTGTAACATCTCTGGGCTGTAGATAAAATCCCTGGGCTTTATACTGGAGGGGGCGGAGTTGCCGGGCTGAATAGTTGGGGTTTTTCAATCACGACGGGGTTCCCTGGGGACTGAGGCTCAGTACGATCTCAACCCTTCGCTCGGACTAACTCTGACTCATCTTTTTGTCTCCCTCATCTTTACATATTGCCCTAAATTCGTACTGTTTTGACCAAGCAGACTTAATCTTTAATGAGGCATAGATTCAAGACTAGGGCAAAAGACGAGTAAGGTTGCACAGTCCAAAGCTTTAGGTATCTTCCACTGCCCAGTTACGAGCAACGAATGGACGAAACATAGATCTGGGAAACCGTAGAATCACGGATATCCTTCCCAACTTTTTCACAAGTTGTCCTTAAACTTTATGTATTGAAATAAAAGCTTACATTTTAGTCTACGCTCGTTGCACGGCCGATCTGGTTAGATTTACTGAGGGTATTATGTCGATGGTCACCATGTCACAAAAACCTGAACTGGTTATGAATTCTCCTTCTCCTCAACATTTTTATTCTCTCCTCAGTGAGGATCTAAGCCCGGCAACGGCTGAAATTAGTCATGAGCTTAGAACGCCCTTAACCTCGATTCGGGGCGCGTTGGGGTTATTGCTCAGCGGCAAAATTGATCCCCACACGGAACAGGGCCAGCACTTGCTCCGGATTGCAGCGAATAACACCGATCGCCTCCTGCGCCTCACGACGACCCTAGAGGATGAACGGCATAATACCCAAGCGTTGCTCTCCAGTGCGGGGTTAGAACGGCTTCGCTTGGAAAAGGATCTCTTTCAAGCGTGGGATAATCGCCAGTTTGAGGTGTTCTATCAGCCGATTGTGGATGCGCAGGATCGCACGATCCAAGGGTTTGAAGCCTTGTTGCGCTGGCATCACCCCAGTCGCGGCGGTGTGTCGCCGGATCTGTTTATTCCGATTGCCGAAGAAACTCAGTTGATCCATGAGTTGGGTCTCTGGGTGTTTGAGCAGGCTTGCCAACAGCTTGCTCAGTGGCAGAAGGTGTTTCCCCGCAGTAATCCGTTAACGATGAGTGTGAATTTGTCGCCGTTGCAGTTGTTGCAGCGGGATTTTGCCCAGCGGGCGATCGCAATTCTAGAGCGCCATGCGGTGACGGTGGGGAGTTTTCGGGTGGAGGTGACGGAAAGTACGGTGATTGAAAATCCGACGGCGATCGCAACCCTCCAAATCCTCAAGGCATCGGGGATACAAGTCTATCTTGATGATTTCGGTACGGGCTATTCCTGTTTAGCGCGACTCCATCAACTGTCGGTGGATGTGCTCAAGGTGGATCGCTCCTTTGTGGTGCAGCAACAATGGGAGATGATTCGCGGCATTATCCAACTGGCGAAAAGCGTCGGTCTGACGGTGATTACCGAAGGGATTGAAACGGAAGCGGATCTAGAACAAGTGGCAGACCTGGGTTGCCATTCGCTCCAGGGCTATTGGTTCTCGAAGCCGGTGGGGGCAAGTCATGCGCTGCAACTGCTCCACGATGATGCGATCATGGCGGCTTAGGCGATCGCAGGAGTTGCGAGGGCTTTCAGTAAGGCCGTTGAGTCAGCCACTGCCCCAAACACGCCCCCTTGCATGGTGACCATTTTTAAGGCGGCTTGATGATTACCGAGATCCGTGGCTCCGGTACAGTCGGAGAGGATGAGGCATTCGTAGCCGCGATCGTTGGCTTCCCGCATCGTGGTATGAACACAAACGTCCGTGGTAATCCCCGCCAAGATCAAGTTTTCAATGTGATTGCGCCGCAAGAGTAGATCGAGGTCTGTGGCGTAAAATGCACTTTTGCCGGGTTTGTCAATCACCGCTTCTCCCGGTAAGGGCGCGAGTTCAGGAATAATATTCCAACCCGGTTCGCCCCGCACGAGAATCCGTCCGCAGGGCCCCGGATCGCCGATGCCTGCGCCGATTTGTTGACTGCGCCAGCGTTTATTGGCGGGTAGGTCGGTGAGGTCGGGGCGATGGCCTTCGCGGGTGTGAAAAATGGTGATGTTTTGCGATCGCAACGCCGCAAACACCCGCTGCAACGGTTCAATCGGGGCGCGTGTTAACGACAGGTCATAGCCCATCCGATCCACATATCCCCCCTCACCACAAAAATCGATCTGCATATCAATCACAATCAACGCCGTGTTGTCCGGTCGCAGATCGCCGTTGTAGGGGTAGGGGTAGGGTGCGGAGTCAACGTATCGAGCCATGGTAATCAGCGACCGGATCGTGAAAAGATGGCTCTATCATTCCGGGGAATGCAGGCGAAAACTGTAGCGAAACGAACCAATCACCACAATGGATAGCACGAGTCAGATTTGTAAGGATAGGCAAGGGGCTTCAGCCCCTTGTTTTGAGGGAGTTGGATGTCCTCAGCACATTGCCCTCTGCAATCACAATTCTGTGGTCTGGCTTCGTCACCCGGTCTCAGATTTCGGGGGACTGGCTCCGGCGATCGCTGCCCTGAATCCCGATCACACCGTTAAAAAATCAATCATCGGCATCAAGGGATCGGTGACAATCCCCACCCCTTGAAACCCCCAGCGGCTGAGGAGGTCTTTTAAATTCGCTGCGCTCAACACTTCGACTTGGAAGCGATCGCGCAATTCCCCGGCGTGGGCATTGAGATAACTCCGCGCCTCATACTCCTCGCGAAACAGCAATAAAAACTGTTCCTCTGGTCGGCGGGGTCGCGCCGTCACATATTTGCCGTCCTGACTGGAGCGAATTAAGGCATACCGATCCGCGAGCATGATTTCCTCTCTCCATCAACCTAATTACATCACCCAAGTTACGAATCTAAAGGGGGTTTGACATACTCCCCCACTAAACCCTACGGGCTATAGTGGGGGATTCTGAACAGCCAGTTACCTGACCATTTATCCACTCAAACAACGAGAGTTGCAGAGGGTTGCTAGGCTCAACGACTAACGCCATTGATTTATCCTG
>NZ_JAQMTY010000272.1 GCF_028330765.1 Spirulina subsalsa CS-330
AGGATAAATCAATGGCGTTAGTCGTTGAGCCTAGCAACCCTCTGCAACTCTCGTTGTTTGAGTGGATAAATGGTCAGGTAACTGGCTGTTCAGAATCTCCCACTATAGCCCGTAGGGTTTAGTGGGGGAGTATGTCAATGACGCTTGCGATCGCCGCCACCGTCGAAATCGCCGCCTACTATCTTCCTGCCGTTGATAATGCTCTGGATCTTGTGGCCATTCCCACCGCGATCGCCATTGGTACAGCCCTCTCCGCCGCCACCTTGGGGGATATTGATCCTGTTTTACAATGGACGATCGCGGCGATCGCTGGCGGCGGCAGCGCGGGGGCAGTGGAAAGCTTCACGAGCGTTACCCGGTTGGCTTCCACCACCATGACCGCTGGGTTAGGGAATTCCGTCTTTTCCTCCGTGGAATTGATCAGTGCGATCGCCCTCTCCCTGCTCGGCCTCTTCGTGCCTCTCCTCGCGGGCATCGTCGTGATCCTCGTGCTGTGGATTGGCATCCGGCAAACCCGTCGCTTCTGGCATCACCGCCGTCGTCAACAGGCCATCCACGCCGAGCAATCCCCATCAACTCCCAACAAAAATCCCTAAAGTGATCTTAGAATCACCCTAGGGGTAAAGCAGTCTTCAATCAGAGCGGGACAGGCAAGGGGCTTAAGCCCCTTGTTTCCCAAGGCTGAGGGTTTCAAGGTCAAATAGGGTTGCTATAAAACGTTTTTAAGGAGCAAGGGGAAGACTCGTTAAACGGAGCTTATTTGATATCGAGGAGGCCGTGCCGCACACCATAGAACACACGCTGGGCTAAGGTGCGATCGAGGACATCTAAGCCATCGCCCTGTTCTTGCAGGATTAACTGCATCCGTTGATGATCGTAACGGGACAGAGTCCGATTGCTGAGGGCTTGCATACTTAATTCGCGAATACTAGTCATAGTGTTGTCTCCCACCCGATTTTCTAAAAAAGTTGAATACTAAAAACACGGTGTTATGTCGTTGATCTCATTATGTCTGACTGTGGGAATCTCAGGGGTGATCTCTCGTCTTCGATCCGCGTGATCTTAAGAAATCATGAGGGTGACTTATAACGATGTAAACCGTGACACGAATCACCGCCGTCTCCCCCGGTCTCAACCATCCCACACCCTCTAGACTGGCAAGCCCCGCCCATCCTGACCATGAGTTACTGTCTTAATCCCCTCTGTTCCACCCCTCAAAACCCCAGCAATGCCAATTTTTGCCAACATTGCGGCCACGCCCTCCGCCTCAACCAGCGTTATCGCAGTCTGAAACTCCTCGGCCAAGGCGGCTTTGGGCGTACCTTCCTAGCCCAGGATGAACACCAACCCACCCCCACCCCCTGCGTCATCAAGCAATTTCACCCCCTGGGGCAACCCCACAGCCCCAAAGCTGCCCAACTCTTTCAGCAGGAAGCGGTGCGCTTGGCAGAGTTGGGGCATCATGACCAAATCCCCGCCCTCTATGCCCATTTTGAAGAACAGGGCGAACAATACATTGTGCAGCAATATATTGAGGGTCAAAACCTGGCCGAAGAATTTCAGCAAGAGGGGGTATTTTCCGAGGCTCAGGTGCAGGAATTGTTGCTGGATCTGTTACCGGTGCTGGCCTTTGTGCATCAGGGCGGGGTGATCCATCGGGATATTAAGCCGGAAAATATCATTCGGCGGCGGTGCGATCGCCGTCTCATCCTCGTGGATTTTGGGGCGGCGAAATATGCCACGGCGACCGCCTTAGCGCAAACGGGGACAATGATCGGCAGCGCGGAATATACCGCACCGGAGCAGTTGAAGGGGCGAGCCACCCTCAGCAGCGATCTGTATAGTTTGGGGGTGACCTGTTTGGCGTTGTTAACGGGACTATCTCCCTTTGATTTATTTGATGTCCATGAGGATCGCTGGAATTGGCGGGCTTATCTTGATCAGAATCCGGTGGGTGATGGGTTGGGGGCGGTGCTCGATCGCATGGTGGCCAATGCTGTTAAGGATCGCTGGGGTAAGAGTGAGGAGATTTTAGCCGCTGTGGGGAATCTGTCCGCCGTGCCCACAGGGGACATGTTTCAACCCCTGATCGACCTCTTGCGCACGGAACAATGGCAGGCGGCGGATGTGGAGACGGGGCGACTGTTGTTGCAGTGGGCGGGGCGCGATCGCGACGGCTGGTTACGCTTAAAAGACGTGGCGCGTCTCGCCTCGGAGGATCTCGCCGAGTTGGATCGCCTCTGGGTCGAGCAGAGCCATGGTCTATTCGGATTTTCCGTACAGCGGCGCATCTATGAACGGCTGGGGCGCAATAATCTCTATCACCGTTATCAAACCGTCCGCTGGCAAAAATTTGGGGATATCGTCGGGTGGCGCAGCAGCGATCGCTGGCTGCCCTACGCCAAATTAGAATTCCACAGCCACGCCCCCCAAGGCCACCTCCCCCGCCATTGCTTCAACATCACCGGCCGCCGCGCCCAAGTCTGGTTTTACGGTTGGCCCCACGCCCTCTGGAAAAACGTCACCACCCTGTTCAACACTCTGCCCCCATTCCCCTAACAGCAAGCCGATCCATCCTTCAGCACCGCACCGGATTCAGCGCCTCTCTCTCATTTTGAAAACCCTGCATCGATCGATTACTGAAAGGGTAAAAACGGAATCACAATCACAAATTGAGTCCCCTGACCTGGCTGTGAATCACACCAAATTTCGCCCCCATGTTTATCCACGATGATTTGATGACAAATAGACAATCCAAGTCCCGTGCCTTTCCCAACAGTTTTGGTCGTAAAAAATGGATCAAAAAGTCGTTTGCTAATCGATTCATCAATACCTGAACCATTGTCTGCGATCGTAATCTTAAGCCATTTTTCATGATCTTTAAAAATTGCACTCGTCGGGATCACCTCTGCCTTTAATTCCTCGTGAGAGCAGACTTGAGTATGAATATTAATCCATAACTCAGTAGTTTTACGCTCCGTAGCCGATTGAGCCTGATACAACGTATCTAACGCATCAATCGCATTCACCAAAATATTCATGAATACTTGATTAAGCTGTCCCGGATAACAATACAATAACGGAAGATCCGTATAGTGCTTGTGGATTGTGATGGCAGGGCGATCGGAATGAGCTTTGAGACGACTTTGTAAAATCATTAACGTGCTATCCATACCATCATGAATATTAGCTTCCTTTTGTTCCGCCTCATCTAATCGTGAAAAGGTGCGCAAAGATAGTACAATTTCACGAATTCGCTTCGCCCCTACCTGCATCGAGTCCAGCGCTTCCGTTAGATCCTGCTGCAAAAAATCTAATTCTAATTCGGCTTGGAGTTTAACCACATCCGGATGGGGTTGGGGATGATGATGTTCATAACATTGAATCAACGCCAATAAATCTTGCACATACCGTGACACATGGGTCAAATTTCCAAAAATAAAATTCACGGGATTATTAATTTCATGGGCAACCCCTGCGACCAACTGCCCTAAACTCGATAATTTTTCTGTTTGAATTAATTGACTTTGGGTTTTCTTCAGGTACACCAAGGTCTCGTTTAATTGCCTATTTGCTTCAACTAATTCATTCGTTCGTCCTTGCACCTTCTCTTCTAACGAATTATGAACTTCTTTCAGATGATTCGCCATCGTATTAAATTCATGGGCGAGAGCTTCGATTTCATCTCCAGTTTGAATATCAACATGCTGATCGAATTGCCCTGACGCAATTTCTTGAGTTTTACGCTTTAATGTTCTGATTGATGTGCTAATCGGTACAAACGTAAACTTAAATTGCAAAAAAACAATGAATACTGCAACAATCACACCACTATAGCGAGCAATGTTAAGCCAAAATGTCAGGTCATCAAAATACTGATCATTTTTATCTTCTTGGGCAATTAAGATTTGATTGATTGAATCGAGTGCGTCAATAAATTGAGCTTTATTTTGATCAATATAAGAGATTTTTTGTGCTAAGGATGTAAGCTGAATCCCATTATGATACTCTTGATTAGGAATGGTAAGTAAATTCTGATGCTGTTGCAATAAGGGGTCAACTAGATCCGGATCTTGCAACAATGTTTCCAGTCTTTTTAGATTTTTCCAGATATTTTTTTGATCATCCGGTAGCATCTTGATCATGGATGCCTGATTAGGATTTAAAAGTAAGCTGTTTTTCAAGTTAGAGACTTCATCTCGAATTTGAACTTCTAGCATATCCACCACATCCAAGGCTTCATCTGTAATATCATCACGGTCTTCAAAACTCTCTTGTAGAGATTTTCCTAAAAAAGTGCTGCCACCAATAAAAGCAACAATAATTGCAATCACTGAAAGTGAAGAGAGTAAAAACTTTGTTTCAATTTTCATGACGATTCATTGGAATCTGTTGTTTGAGGATTTTTGTGATGCCTTTACAGATAAACAATAATCTGTGATCTTTTTGTAAGGTTTGAATATATCGAACAATTGTGAAAATGCTGTGAATGCCTGATCTGAAACGAGTGAATTTTTCGGCACGGTGAAATTCGTCAAAAGCTTGCCGGACTGCTTCCGGGGAGGACAGAAAAATTAAGGCTTGCTGAATGCCTTCTCTTCAGTGACGCTACGGCTCATGTAGCGATCCTAAATCAATCGGAGATCTGATCTCCTCATCAACAAGGGGCTTAAGCCCCTTGCCTGTTCATGAATCAAATAGGATTGCTATACATCACCCAAGGTGCAAGTCTGGATCTATCAGGAGTGGGCCAGAGGCTCACACGCTACCGTTTCCTCTCCCGTGGTCAGGACTGTTGTGCTCGTGATCTGCTGGATTGTGCGAGGGTGTGCAGGGCGGCGATCGCTGTTTCGGCCTGATCACAGGGCACAAAAATATGGTCGTGAAAATAGCCTGCGATCACGTTGGCACTGATGTTGTATTGGGTGAGTTGAGTAGCGATCGCCGCCGTTAACCCCACGGCATCTAGACTGGAATGGACGGTTACGGTAATCCCGCAAAACACGGATTCATAGGGGAGGTGCTGCTCCTCTGCTTTTGCCCTGGGAATCACGAGGGTGAGGCCTTCCCGCTCTTGCAGGGCGGCGATCGGCTCTAGGTCTGCGCGATCGCCGTACTGCGCCCCCTCAAAAGTGCAAAACACATATTCTCCGTCGATTAATTCCGGAGCGAGCGATCGCAATAATGTTTCAAAATCCCGTTCACCGCTCATCGATACCTTCTGAAATGAGTGAGCGATCGCCCATGATCACCTGACCGATCTATTCGTAATCGAAAATAAGAAATTATCAAGATTAACGAGTCAGAACCAGAGCAGGATCATGATATTCTGCATCAATATTTGACCCGGTATAGTGAGGAACCCAGCCCTCAGTATTGGAAAAAATCCGAATCGCTTTTACATTCGGTTCACACCCTGCATCAAACCAATGTTTTGTCCCTTGGGGCACTGAAATTAAATCCCCCGCCGTACAGAGGATATTAAACACCGGCTCATCGTCTAAATTAAACCAAAATAACCCCTGACCTTCCACAAAAAAGCGCACTTCAGCTTCGGCGTGGGTATGTTCGGCGAGAAACTTTTCTCGGATCGCGGGGTAGTTTTCAATACCGCTGTGAATATTCACCACGTCCGCCGTTTGATAACCATGGGCGGCCATGTAGGAGTCAAGAACATCACGATAGGCGGCGAGGATTTCCGCTGGGTTGGCGGTTTGGCTGAGTTGGGCGGGGGTGTCCCACTGGGCGAAGGTGATGCCGTGGGACTGGAGAAAGGCGGTGATGTCGGTGATGGCGGTGAGTTTGAGATGGGTTTGAGGTTGGACGAGTTGAGTCATGGTGATGGTGGACGTTGTTCGGCGTAATTTAAGACTTAATTTTGAGTAATTCAAGTTCGCATTCTAGCAAAAATTCCCACACTTCTAAATGGCGTTTGGCGGTGGCGAAGTCCTGCCCCCACGCATAGAGTCCATGTTTCGCAATTAAGAGACCGTAATTGTTTAATTCAGCACGGCGGGCCGTGAAGCGATCGCACAATGTCACCATATCCTGCTGATTCGCAAAAATCGGTAACTGAATCGCTGTATCGTGGGTTTGATGGCCTTCAATTCCCTTAATCACTTCGTATCCTGTAAACGAGATTTGCTGTGGGGATAAAAACAAATCTGATAAAATCGTCGCTGCCACCGAATGGGTATGTAAAACTGTCATGACATCCGGAAATTCACGATATAAAAAACAATGAATTAACGTCTCCGCCGAGGGTTTGACCGCAGCAAATTCCGGCAGCGGTTGGCCGTCTAAATCAACCTGCAAAAAATCCTCAACCCTAAACTGAGACTTATCCACCCCACTGCGGGAAATAACCACATCCCCCGCCTCGTTGCGATAGGAATAGTTTGTCGAAGTGGCGGGGGATTTGCCTTGGGCGTGAAGTTGGGCGATCAGGGTGCAGAGTTGGTGGGATTGGGACGGCATATCTATGGACATTGGCAAGGCAGCGGCAACGGCAACCGCAAAATTTTTTGCTTCAAAATTGTAACAGGATTAACAATTGTTGGATTGCTCAAGATTTCTGCGGGGAACTCGCCACGATTCACCATGAACCGGAGTTTGATTTGTTAGAATCAGAGCTTAAATTTTTGCCCCCCCATTGGACTGCAATCCGAGGCCCTATGAACAAGCCGCGCAAGTCTCAGCACATCGTCCTCACCTCCCACCCCAGCATCAAAAATAAACCCCTCCCTATCCATTGGGGCAACCCTGATCCAGGGCAGCGGGGGCCGGTAATTGGCAGTCTCACCGATCAAATTCACCGCAATGTCATCGGCACTCATTCCGGCTCCTATGCGGTCTATCGGGCGTTGGCGGTGGCCAGTGGCTCCCTCCAGGCGGATCATCGTGCGGACTTGACCCACACCTCGCCGATTGTGCCCGTGGGCCCCTATCCCAGTTGGAGCGACCCCGAAAAGATTGTGTCCCTTGATCCCTTTGGGGCGGTGGTGGACGAGGTCTACAGCGAATTGATCGCCAAGGGGTACGACCTTCGCCCAACGATCGCGATCACGAAGGCCCAAATCAACCTCCCGGAAATTCAGGCGATGGTGACTCAGGGTCACATCTGCGTTGATGGTGCGATCGTCAAAACCGGGGGCAGTTTGGCGGTGACGAAGGTGGCGATCGATCCGGTGTGGTATTTGCCGGGGATTGCGCAACGCTTGGGGGTGGAAACAGCGGTGCTGCGGCGATCGCTCTTTCAGCAAACCGGAGGAATGTTCCCGGAACTGGTGACGCGCCCGGATTTGGAGATTTTCTTACCCCCCATCGGCGGGATGACGGTGTATGTGTTGGGAGATTTGGCGGCGATCGCTGATCCCACGCGGCCCGTGGCGGTGCGGGTTCACGATGAATGCAATGGGTCGGATGTGTTCGGCTCGGATATCTGCACCTGTCGCCCCTATCTCGTCCACGGCATTGAAGTCTGCATCACAACGGCCCAAGCCGGGGGCGCAGGGGTGATTGTCTACAATCGCAAGGAGGGGCGGGCCTTGGGTGAGGTGACGAAGTTCCTGGTGTACAACGCTCGTAAACGTCAAGCGGGGGGCGATCGCGCCGATGCCTATTTCAACCGCACGGAATGCGTCGCGGGGGTTCAGGATATGCGCTTTCAGGAACTCATGCCCGATGTGCTCCATTGGCTCGGCATCACCCGCATCGATCGCTGGGTGTCGATGAGTAATCTTAAATATGATGCGATCGCCTCAACAGGCATCGAAATCATCGAACGAGTCCCCATCCCCGACCACTACATCCCCGACGATGCCCGCGTCGAAATCGCCGCCAAAACCGCCGCCGGCTACTACACCGACGGCGAAACCCCCACCCCCGACACCCTCAACACCATCAGCGGCCGCAACCTCCAAGATTATTAATCGTTATGAGTACCGAAAAACTAAAAATCCAAAATTTTGCCGGACTCAAAGACGTTGAAATAGAAATCAAAAAAATCAACATCTTCATCGGCCCTCAAGCCAGCGGCAAGAGTGTCATCGCTAAACTTCTTTTTTATTTCAAGGGAATTTTTAATGACATTATTAAGTACGGAAAAACATCAAAAAACAAAAGAGATTTTGACAAAAAGATCAAAGATAAGTTTGAAAACTACTTCCCGGCTTACACATGGAAAAACAATGAATTTCATCTTTACTATGTAATAAATAATGAATTCATTTGCATTGAGAAATATCACAAAATCATCAGAAATTTTTGTTTCTGTAACTTGAGTCTGACACCTTTGGGACAATCCTTAGATTTTCGCTTGTATAGTTCAAGCGTATCGGTATACCCCTTGTATTCATAAGTAACGCTAATGGGGGTATCGCTATCGTTAACCGTGTTTTTAGCCGTTTTACTGTCTACCATCTTTCTACCGTTTATCTACCGTTCTGTTTTTTGGTAGATTCTGGTAGGTGGCTAGGGTAACGTGGTTTCAAGTGTTTCAGACGATATGAACGGCATTAGCCTAGTTCGAGTCTCGCCATCCGCATTGGATAAGCCCAAAAAACCTCACGATAAGATCCTAGATTGATCACCAATCTAGGGTCTTATTTTTGTTCAGATGGGGTCGCGATGGGGAGGGATGAACCCATCCTCTCCTGATCGCCTGGTTGGATTGGGAATGGGGGGTTATCCCTCAAGACAGTGAGCCGAAAAAACGGGAATTGTTCACCGTTAAAGTCAATTCCCCACACCCCTTGAGGCAGAAAACGAGGGGCAAGACCGAGGCGCGATCGCCATCTTGTTACTGTTCAATGCCCCACGACCCCACAACTCCTTTAGTCCACTCGTTCTAGTTGCCAAAGAATTTGGTTCCCTTCCCGACGAACTCGTGAAATAACCCAATTACGCCACGACCAATGATCTCCGCGACTGGTCACTGCGCTTGCATTGACATCCATCAAATCCGCAAGTTCGGAACTGCTGATTAGGTAACCCTTTTCTGCGACCTCCTCGGCAATTCTTAATGTTTCAATCAGATGATCTAGTCGCAACATCCGTGTCTCGCGGGGCAAGTATTGATCATCGAGAGTCCCGGAATTAACGTCACTCATGGTCGATTGCATCTCGAAAAGATTAGTTTGTTTATCGTTGTAACGTATCGTTAAAGGCTCCAGTGAGTCTGATAAGCCTGTTACCGGATTTCCACTGATTTCCGACCAAATTGTAACGAAGTCCGCCGGAATATCACACCGTAATGAAGGATTTTTTCCTTGGGCAAAGGCACTAGCGATCGCATCGGCGGCTTCATTTCCTGCCACGCCACGATGAGCCGGAACTGTTTTCCATTCAAGGGGTGGAGAGGCTTGTTTTAATGACAGTAATTCTTGCCAGAGGTCTTGATTTTGAACCGGCTTCCCGGCGGCGGTTGTCCAGCCTCGTTTTTGCCATCCGTTCACCCATTGGGTAATCCCTTTTTGCACATATTCACTATCGGTATAAAGGGTGGCTGGGCTGTGTTGGTCACTGCGTTGCCAGAGGCGCAGGGCGGCGATCGCCCCCTGTAGTTCCATCCGATTGTTGGTGGTTTGGGGGTCACTGCCGCCTAGTTCCGCGATCGCGCCATCGGAAAAATACACCACCACTCCCCACCCCCCCGGCCCCGGATTGCCAGAACAGCCTCCATCGGTATAGATAGACTGAATCGTAATGGGTTGCTGGGCCATAAAACCGATCTCCCTGTTGAGTACTGTTGTCTATCTTAAATGTCAAATTGACACTCCCACAGTACGAAGGGCGATCGCCGTTTAAATTTTGGCCCAAAAGAAGGAGCGATCGACAAACCGCTCCTCAGGAGATCGTAGTTTTAATGACACTAACTACCCAAACTGAAATAGAAAATTTTTGTAGTGCGTAGCGCAATGGACAGTTCGCACCGCAACACTCAAGCATGAATGGCATTTTTTAGAGCCGACAGACCCCAAACAGCCCCAGACATGGCGCGATTACCCTTGAAGACGATGCTGCATCCGGCTGACCGAGACAGGGTCGCGATTGATCACAGCAGGGCGAGGAAAATTGCCGAGACAGGGCAGAGGGGAAACCTTAACAGCGGTTTTCAGAAGTGGAAGACCGGCCGCTTCTGGGGTGTTTTGCAATCTGACATCGAATTGCTGTCCTTACTTATTTCTTCAGCCCGAATCACAAGTTTTATGCAAATTGTCGAAAACTTTTTTTTGAATTAGGGGCAAATTTTTCTGAAATGCTCATGGGACAAGGGTTTCAGGATTCCAATTGATGGTTTGATCAAATTCAGAATAACGGACGGGAGCATGAAGATCGGCGCAAGGCTGGCGAGATGGGTGCTCTGACGGCATCACCGGGGTTAAGGATGCGACGGAGTCAAGATCAGCGGGGCGAGACTTGTGATCGCACCGGTTCAAGAATAGCAGTCACCCGTTGTACTGGGGTGGAGGTTGGAGCCGTGTTTGCAAGGCAAAGGTGGGGGCGCGATCGCTTGATGAACGGTCACGCAGATCCAGAGGGGTTAGATTCCCGTTAACGGCTAGGGGTCAGACGCACACGGCCGGCATCCATTTCGGCCATCAGGAGTTCAAGGGCTTCATAGTCCACATCGGAAATGTGGCCGAGGCGCGTGAGTTCAACGTTAATTTCGTTTTCGATTTCAGGTGTTAGGCGGCGAATGTGTAACGCTTTTTCCACCAAGCGGCGAATTAATGGTGCTCGTTTCACTGATCCATACTGCGTTTAAGTGGATGCCTTCATCATCTAATTTTCGTTCCCCTCAGGATGTGATCCATGAAATGGAGTTTAGTGATCTAAATCACGTCTTGAGTGTGGAATATACGCATGAACTCGGCAAATTCAGAGCGATCGCCGCCTCAACTCCCTCACAGCTTAACGACAGCGAGGCCGCCGACCATAATGCCGATAGTGCCAATAGTCCTGCAAAATTTGACCATGATCAAAACAGAGCGGGTCTGGCATTGCCCATGGGTAAAAGATTCCCACGGTTTTCGCATCATCAGCCGCACGGGGTTCGCCGGTGGCGGTGGCGATCAAAACGGTGCTGATCGTATGTTTGCGTTGATCGCGCTGGGGATCGGAATACACGTAAAACTGTTCAATCAGGGTCACATCAAGGCTAATTTCTTCGCGGGCTTCGCGCCGGGCGGCGGTTTCCACCGATTCGCCGTAATCAATGAAGCCGCCGGGAATCGCCCAACCGTAGGGGGGATTATTCCGCTCGATCAGGATGATGGGGCGATCGCGCTGATCCACGAGTTCGATAATAATGTCTACGGTGGGAACCGGGTTACGATAGGTCATGCGTTCAAAGACGAAACGAGCAGCAACAAGCTGAACGGAAAAAAATGAGTGCGTTTTTGATTGTATCGGAGCAGGAGCACAATGGCAGATCAGCACGGGCGAATCACAATTGTAGGGGCAGGGGCGTGGGGGTCTGCCTTGGCAACCTTGGCCACCGAGGGGCAGAATGATGTGCGGCTCTGGTCGCGGCGCAGTGGTCAGGCGTTGGGGCCGTGGGTCGAGACGAGCGATGTGCTGTTGATCACGGTGTCGATGCAAGGGGTGCGCGAGACGATCGCTCGCCTCCAAGCTATCCCCCTGCCGCCGGATTTAATCATTGTCACCGCCACCAAAGGCCTCGATCCGGAGACCCAGCAAACCCCCGCCCAGCTTTGGCAGGCGGCGTTTCCAGATCATCCCATTGTTGTCCTCTGCGGGCCCAATTTATCGAAGGAAATTCAACAAGGTTTACCCGCTGCGACTGCTGTGGCCAGTGATGATCTAGGGGCGGCGGCAACGGTGCAGCATTATTTTGCTAGCGATCGCTTTCGGGTCTATTTCAACGCAGATCCGCTGGGGACGGAGTTGGGCGGCACGTTAAAAAATGTGATGGCGATCGCGGCTGGGGTTTGTGATGGGTTGGCGTTGGGAACCAATGCCAAGGCCGCCCTATTAACGCGGGCCCTGCCGGAAATGGTGCGGGTGGGGGTCACCTTGGGCGCACAACCCGATACCTTTTTTGGCTTATCCGGGTTAGGGGATTTGCTCGCCACCTGTAGCAGTCCGCTGTCGCGGAATTATCAAGTGGGCTACGGTCTCGGACAGGGCAAGAATTTAACCGAAATTTTGGATCATCTCGAAGGCACAGCGGAGGGGGTGAATACCGCTGCGGTTTTGGTGACGTTGGCCCAGCGCGATGCGATCGCTGTCCCCATCGCCACCGCCGTTCATCACCTCCTCCAAGCCCAGATCACCCCCCTAGATGCCGTTCAAAGCCTGATGGAGCGAGACCTCAAACCCGAATTTGGTGAATGGCTACGCCGGTCATGAGCCATAAAAAAAGCCGGGAGATGAGCATTCATCTCCCAGCTTTGGATCATTAAAGGTGGATCTGAGGACTACATCAAAGCAGTCTGATTACAGTTGCGGCGTGAACTGTTCCTTTTCCGGAACCTCCGTATATTCCGCCACAATCTGCCGGAACTCTGCGCCGTCGATCGTTTCTTTTTCGATCAACAGATCAACTAAGCGATCGATCACCACACGATTATCACGGACGATTTGGCGGGCGCGTTGGTGGCATTGTTCGGCAATCTCGCGCACCTGGGCATCAATGCGAGTGGCGATTTTTTCCGAATATTCAGAGCGGTTCATGAGACCGTTGCCGAGGAACACTTCACCGGCCTGGTCTTCGAGAGACAGCGGGCCGAGGTCACTCATGCCGAAGCGGGTCACCATTTGCCGCGCCATGCTGGTCACCATTTGCAAATCGCCGCCGGCCCCGGTGGTCACTTCCGCATGACCGAACACTTCTTCTTCGGCAGCACGACCCCCCAAAGCACCGCAGATCCGAGCGGTCAACTGAGAGCGGGTGGTTAAACCCTGCTCTTCGCTGGGGGTGAACCAGGTTAACCCTTGGGCTTGGCCGCGGGGAACGAGGGTTACTTTTTGGACGGGGTCGTGTTCTTTGACGAGCGTGCCAACGATCGCATGGCCCACTTCGTGATAGGCAATCAATCGCTTGCTCTTGCTATCAACGAGGGGCGTACCTTCCATCCCGGCGACCACACGATCCACCGCATCATCAATTTCGAGGATCGTGATCGCCTCTTTGCGACGGCGGGCGGTGAGGATGGCAGACTCGTTGAGGAGGTTGGCGAGGTCAGCACCGCTGAAGCCGGGGGTGCGACGAGCGATCGCTTCTAAGGACACATCCGGCGAAAGTTTCTTATTACGGGCATGAACTTCCAACACCTTCAAGCGGCCTTTGAAGTCCGGCGCATCCACAATCACCTGACGGTCAAAGCGACCCGGACGCATCAACGCCGAATCCAGCACATCAGGGCGGTTCGTTGCCGCGATGATAATGATGCCGGTATTACCTTCAAACCCGTCCATTTCCGTCAGGAGTTGGTTTAAGGTTTGTTCCCGTTCATCATTACCGCCGCCAATCCCCGCACCCCGTTGGCGACCCACCGCGTCAATCTCATCAATAAAGATCAAACAGGGTGCATTTTCCTTCGCTTTCTTAAAGAGGTCACGCACACGAGACGCACCGACCCCCACAAACATTTCCACAAATTCCGACCCGGAAATGCTGAAAAAAGGTACAGCCGCTTCCCCAGCGATCGCCTTCGCCAAGAGAGTCTTACCCGTTCCCGGCGGCCCGACGAGGAGCACACCCTTAGGAATCCGCGCCCCCACAGCAGTAAAGCGTTCGGGCTGTTTTAAGAAAGTAACGACTTCTTGTAATTCTTCTTTCGCTTCGTCAATCCCCGCCACATCATCAAACATCACCCCGGTTTTCGCTTCCATCTGGAACCGGGCGCGAGACTTACCAAAATTCATCGCTTGGCCAGGGCCGCCGGGCATATTGCTCGACCGACGGAACAGGAAGAACAACGAACCAATCAACAACAGCGGGAAAATTAAGTTCCCCAAGAAGCCCCACACCGCCCCTTCGCTACGCACCGGATGAGAATCCAGAATGACCCCTTCTTGGCGCAGCTTGGCCACAAGTTCCGGCGCATTGCTCGGCAGGTCTACCCGCAGGGTTTGGGTGCGGCCATCCAGTTGCGGATCGGTGGCTTGCACGATCGCAGTCCGTCCCCCTTCGTAGAGGTCAACACTTTGCACCCGATGGGCATCCACATATTCCAGAAAACGCCCGTAGGTCATCCGGGTACTGGCGCTGTTATTACCCATATCGTTGGCATTGCCAGCCATGCTGCCTTGCCAGAAAAAGAAGCCAACCAAAAGGGCGGGTAATGTCCAAAGGAGGATGATTCTCCAAGAAAATTTCATAGGTAGCAGTCTCGTAGTGATGATCAATGACGCTAGGATGGCCGCCTAGCTACGGCAGAAATTGCATTTAAAGAGCAAATTTTTATAGAGAATTGGCAAAAACGGCCAAGGTTTCTTAACTAAATTTAACGTAATTCTCACAATAGGAGCAAGAACCCCGTGCAGTTCCCCTAGGGGCGAGGATGAATCCATCACCGTAGGCGCTGTTGACACCGATCAAAAGCACGTTGGTGTTTTTCGCTCGACACGCGCCGGAATTGGCTAAATAAATCCCGTAATTCCGGTTCGCTGACCCAGGTAAGAAACTCGTCATACAGTTGAACATTGGCAATCTCTGCTTCGATGCCCAGGGCACAGGCTGCCGCTACGCTTTGGGGGGCTACCACAGTGCCGGCAAAGGTATCCGGCGGAACGGGCAATCCATACTGTTCAAATAACGCCTGCAACCGTGCGGCATGGCGTTCTTCGGCCTGCACAATGTTGGTGAAAGGGCGCACATCTCCATATTTTTCGATCACTGCCGTATAAAAGGCGTGGGCATGATATTCATCTTCGATGGCTGCGATCATTGCTGCCTGGGTTTGGGCATCAAGGCGGTGGTTTGATTGTGCCGGGGTCTGCCCGATCGCAACCCCTCCCCACCAAGCACCCAGTGCGATCGCGCTACCCAGCCAACCCATCATTTTCAAGGATTTTTCCCATCCATGTTGTCCCATCTTGACCTCGTATAAATCCATAACTATTTGTTCATTCATTAAAACTATAGAGTTAACCGAGGAGACGGCCATCGATCATTAGTCACAGATCGTGCGATCGGTGGCCGAGGCAATATGAGCTAAACGTCACGGGTGTAGCCGAGTTTGTCCGCAGAACAACGCTGGCACAGGGAGAACGCGAAGGGAGAAGCCGTTGCAGCAACTCACCCAAAGGGACTACGACTAATGCCGCAGAGGGACAACGGTTAAGCTAATCGGCATCTAAACTATATGTTTATTGCTCTGAAGCCCTTACGGTAAAGGGATCTGCTTGGAACGCTGAATGACGATCAGCTTAGGGGGAAGCAAGAGCCATCAATTACCCCATTAAAATTACCGTATCAATCACATGAATAATGCCATTCGTGGCCTCAATATCGGGAGCTAACACCGTCGCATTTTTAACTTCAAAGACATCACCGCAGCGAATCGGAATCGGCGACCCTTCTAACGATGTGACAGTATCCATCTCTTTCAATTCTGCCGTGGTATAGCGACCCGCCACAACGTGATATTTCAAAATGCGCTGAAGCTGGGGAATATTTTGCACCAAAGTGTCTACCGTACCCGGCAGCAATTTCGCAAAGGCATCATCATTGGGGGCAAACACCGTGAAGGGCCCAGGTTGTTGTAAAGCGTCGCCGAGTCCTGCTACCGTAACGGCGGTGACGAGGGTTTTAAACGCATCATTACTAACGGCAATTTCAACGATGTTTGGCATTTTCAGTCTTCAGGAATATGAATGATTGGAAAAGATAGTCAGTCTAGACAATCAACCAACTATTGACGCTTGAACTGATGGACTATCACCGGGGTATAACGGTCTCCCGATGACTAACGATAGTCCTGGCTTTGAATATCAGTGAGGCGGGCTTCTGGACGTAGAAAGCGATCCATTTGGGCCTCAAAAAATTGACGATTTTTGAGTAAGTGTTCTGGGTTGGGATCATCGAGGGGATAGAGGAGAGCCGTGCGCAGGGCTTGGATCACAGCCGAGGTGACGTTATACATCGACCGCTGGAACGTGATCCCCAGTTGAATCAACATATCGTCTTCGCCGCGACAATAGTTTTGGTAATACTCCAATAAATACGGGGGGAGAAAATGGAGCATATCTTGCATTAACAAGGTGGGCGGAATTCCGGCCGTACCGACGGGAAACACATCGGCGTAAAGAATGCCGTAATGGAAGTCTTTTTGTTCGTCAGGGACTTGGTGAGCTTGGGCGTTGTAGGATTTTGTGCCTCGGAAGGGGGCGGTGCGATAGAAGACAGCTTCCACGTAGGGTAATGCTGCTTCATAGAGCCACATAAACCCTTTGGATTTGGGGATAATTTCGTAACATTCATCGCCAATATAAACATGGTGATAAATGGGCCGACCGGCGGCGATAAAAATGCCGTTCACGAGAAAATCCATTGCATCGGGGACGGATTTGAATTTGCCCTCGTCGTACAGATCGCTCATTTCAAAAAACACCGGGGCCATCACTTCCCAAAATAGCCCTAAGTTGGCGTAGTAGGAGAGTTCGCGAACTTTTTCGTAGAACATTTCTGGGAAGAGTTTATACAAGCCCAACATCAGAGGGTTACCTTTGAAATAGGCCTTGATGGCGCGATCGCAATTCGCCAAATATTCCTCACTTTCGAGGTAGTCGTAAAATTGGCCGCCCATGCCTTGGTGCCAGAGCATGGCTTGCATGCAGGCTTCGGCGAATTCCATGTTGATGCGATCGTGCCAGAGGTGATGGAAGAGTTTGGGGAGTTTCTTTTTCAGTTCGCCGCGATCCATGAATTCGAGCAGTTCCGGGTGGGCGGAGGCTTCACCCTTTTGCCAGACCCGAAAATCGGCGGTTGCTCCGGCGTAGTGGTTGGGGAGATCGAGATATTCCTGGGGTAAGAAGTATTTAAAAAAGGGCAGGGGGTCGAGGAAAACGCGCTCGGCAATGTAGAGCAAGTCCCGCCAATAGAAGTCCATGGGGACGGCGTAGGCTTTGTAGATGCCGATGATTTGCATCAGGTTTTCTTCGGTGTCGGGAAGCATGGAGCCGCCCGCTTCGAGGCGGTGAATGATGTCGGCGTATTTGTGGGTGGAGGGGGGGATTTTGGCGGTGGGGTTTTCGAGGGTGGTGGTCATGGTGGGTTTGGGGAGTAGGGAGTGGGAAGTGGGGAGTAGGGTTAGGGGTTGGTGGTGGCGATTTGGGCGATCGCAGGCTGGTGCAGTTCAACCACGAGGCTGTTGGTGGTGGGTTCAATCCAATGGAGGAGGGCGTTGGGTTGGACACCAAAGTAAAGAATGATCGCCGTGAGAACAAGGGCGGGCCATTGCTGGCTGAAGCCGATCCGGGTGTAGTAGGCGCGATCGTTGTCGAGTTTGCCGAAGCAGGTGCGGTTAATCAGGATGACGAAGTAAACCGCTGTGAGACCGGAGGAGATGATACAGAGGAGGGTGGGAATCGGGAAGGTGGCGAAACTGCCTTGGAAGACGATGAATTCTGCCGCAAAGCCGACGAGACCCGGAATCCCCGCGCTGGCCATCCCGGCGAGAATCAACAGGGAACTGGTGAGGGGCAGGCCGCGCACGGGGTTCATTAAGCCGTTGAGCACGCCCAAATCGCGGGTTCCGGTGGTTTTTTCGACAATCCCCACGAGGAAGAAAAGGAGGGCGAGGATCAGACCGTGGGCGACCATTTGGGCGATCGCACCCAAGACACTCAATTCTGTTCCCGCAGCGGCAGCGACGAGGATATAGCCCATGTGACCGATGGAACTGTAGGCCACCATCCGTTTAATATCCCGTTGAGCGATCGCGCTCACCGCCCCATAGATGACGCTGACTGTGCCGATAATTGCTAAGCCAGGGGCGACAGTTTGCCAAGCGGTGGGGAAGAGTTGCAAGCCAAAACGCAGTAAACCATAGGTTCCGAGCTTGGCGAAAATGCCCCCTAACAGTACCGTGGTGGCGGGAGAGGCTTCGACGTAGGTGTCCGGCATCCAGGTATGGAGCGGGACGAGGGGGATTTTAATCCCAAAGCCGATCAGCAGGGTGGTGAGCAGGATTAATTGGGGAATCAGGTCTAAATTTTGCACCTGAAGATCGCTGAATTCAAAGCTGGGGGACTGACTGAGGAAGGTCGCGCCCAAAAAGCCCGCCAGCACTAAGAGGCCCGAAACGGCGGTGTAGAGCAAAAATTTTGTGGCCGCGTAGCCGCGTTTTTCGCCGCCCCAAATGCTGATCAAGAGGTAGAAGGGGATCAGTTCGAGTTCGTAGAAGATGATGAACAGCAGTAGGTTTTGCGCCATCAAAGCCCCGGCAATCCCGGCATTGATCAGCAGGATGAGGCTGTCATGGAGGCGGGTGCGTTCGAGGTTGCTGCGGTTGGTGTAGAGGGCGATCAGGGTGAGGAGGCTGTTAAGGGCCAGGAGGGGCAGTGAGAGACCATCGACACCGAGACTGTAGTTGAGTCCTACAGGGTCAATCCAACGGTGAAACTCGCTGAATTGTAAACCGCCGAGGCTGAGGTCAAACTGGCTGAAGAGGTATAGGCTCCACACCAGGGAGGCGAGGCTAAATGCGCCACCGAGGAAACGACTGAATTGGGGTTTGAGGATGGCGATCGCGATCGCGCCCAGTAAGGGAATGACTAACAGAGGAGTGAGCATGGTTCGCAAGGGATGAAGACTGTGAATGAGTTGAGAACTATTGCAGGGCCTGGATTAAGGGGAACGCCAGGATCGCGCCAAAAAGAATCGTACCCAGGAGAATCGAGAGGGCATAAAACTGCACTTGGCCGGTGGTGTTGTATTTCAGGCCTTGACCACTGGCGAGGGTGACCAAGCCGACCAGGTTCACCGCACCATCAACGAGGATGCGATCGCACCAGTCCACCACCTTGGCGGCCAATCCCACCGCCGCGATCACCGTCACCTTATACAGTTGGGCCGTGTAGAGGTCATAGGCAAAGAAATCCTGCACCGCCGGAACCGGGAGCCGAATCGGTTTCGCCACCCGTTCCCCGCCGTAGAGCCAGAGACCCACCCCTGCACCAACCGCCGTAGAGGTGAGCAACAGGAGGGATGTGGGGGATGCGATCGCGCTCCAACTCGGTAACAAGCCCAAGGCGGTTAGCAATTGGGGTAAGTGGAGGGCAACCCCTAGGAGGATCATCATCGGCAATACCAAAGCCCACAGGCCTTCGGGGGAGCGGCGTGTCCAATCCGTCACAGAACCCGTAAAGAGTTGACCAAAAACCCGCGCCAAGCTGCAAGCCGTCAAGCCATTCACCAGCAAAATGATCGTCAGGAGGAGGGGAGATAGACCGTCCGCAATGGCCAACCAGCCCCAGAAACACCCCAGCGGCGGCACAGCAACGAGGGAAAGAGCACCAACTACATAGCAGATGCCGGAAATGGGGCGGCGTGACCAGAGGCCACCGAGTTGGGTAATGTCTTGGGAAATATTGTTGAGAATGATGCCGCCGACACTCATCAGGATCAACGCCATAGCGATCGCATAGGTAAAGAGCAACATCAACGCCGCATCACCTTGACCTGTGCCCACCGCGACGAAAACCACACCCAGATAGGAACTGGTGGCGTAGGAAAAGACCCGTTTAATATCTACCTGAGCGAGGGCGATCGCCGCACAGGTCACCGCCGTGAACGCACCCACAAAAATTTCCGCCGTCACCACCGTCGGCGACAGGTTCAAAATCGGCTGCATCTTGATCAAGACCCATGCCCCCATCGACACCACCACCGCATTCCGCAGCACCGTCGCCGGCATCGGCCCTTCCATCGCCTCATCCAGCCACAATTGCAGCGGAATTTGCGCACATTTCCCGATCGGGCCAATTAACAGGGCAAACCCTAACAAGGTGGCTGCGGTGGGGTCGAGGGGGTTGGTGTGGGCCCAGGCGGTTAACTCATCGAAGTTCCAGGTTCCCGCCAAGGGATAGAGGGCGACAACCCCCATGAGCAAGACCAAATCCCCCACCCGTTTGGTGAGGAATCCATCCCGCGCCCCCGTCACCACCAGGGATTGATTAAACCAGAAGCCAATCAGCAGGTATGTGCCCAGGGTGAGAATTTCGAGCATCACATAGCTGAAAAAGAGCGAATTGGTGAGGGCGAGGGAGGTCATCCCCGCTTCAAAGAGGGCGAGGAGGGCATAGAAGCGGGCCCAGCCCCAATCCATTTCGAGGTAGGCGATCGCATAAATCTGCGTCAAGGCGTTCAACCCCAAAATCACCACCAATGCCCCCACCGTCGTCGCAGACGCTAGCACATCAAAGGCAATATCCAGGTTTGCCGCATGGAGCCAATTGATCGAAAATTGAACAGGTGTTGACCAAACCTCGCGCAGAGCAAACAAACTATGGGTAAACGCGGCTAGGGTCATCAATAAATTGATGTAACCCGCCGGACGCGGGCCAGTGCGTCGGATCAGTCCCGGCGACCAGGGTATGGTCAACACCGCACCGATTAGCGCATAGCAGGGAATCAACCAAATGCTTTGACTAAAGGTATTCATCGAAAAATCGGTCATCCTAGTGGGGTAAAGCTGGGGCTAGACTTCCGCGATCGCACCGGAACATCACCGAACAAAGCCCCAACAGAACAATTCTGTTGTTACAGGGATTCCGGGCGATTACATTGCTAAAAGTCTATGGCTTGATTCAAAGTATAGTGTTTTATGAATGAAAAAACAAGTAAGATTGACTAATATCAATCTTGAATATTCATAATCATTAGCCTCCGCCAACGGTGAAGACTCAACTTCTCTCCCATCACCCGATAGACTGCGATCTAGAACCAAAATCGCTAATGTGGAGACTGTAAATGCTAGGGCTTGTGTTCTGTGGAGTGCTGCTATGGTGCTGCACGTTGCCGGTGGGCTACGGAATTATGGCGGCGATCGCCCCGTCTCAGGATCACGCTCTATGCCAGGGCGATCGCGTCATCCTCGCCAGTTGGCTGGGTTTGTTGAGCTTCGCCGTGACCCTCCTGGGCCTTTCCCTGTGGCTGCCCTTAAAACCGTGGCTGGTGCTCGCATGGGTGCTGGGAGTTGGGTTGCCTTTGGGGTGGCTAGCACGTCACGACCTGCGGCAACTGCAACAGCAGAGCCTAGACGCGATCCGCACATCGAAGGGTTGGGTCGGATTGGCGATCGCACTTTATATCTGGGTGGCGATCGATGGGAGCCAATTGATGGTCTGGTACGATACCGGGCTTTATCACAGCCAACAGATCCAATGGCTCCATACCTTTGGTACGGTTCCCGGTTTAGCCCTGCTCCATCATCGTTTTGGGGTGAGTAGCGCTTGGTTTGCCCTCCTGGCGATCTTAGACCATCGCGCCTCTGGACATACGCTCTACTCCGTTGCGAATACCTTCGTGCTGGGATTAGCGATCGCTCAACTCGTGATCGTGCTGCATCGTCTCCAGCAGCGTCGCGCCTGCCTGGGTGATGGGTTTCTGGTGGTCGCTTGGAGTTTGGTGTTACCCCAAATGTGGTGGAGTACGATCATCAATT
The DNA here is from genome assembly GCF_028330765.1 of Spirulina subsalsa CS-330. Lineage (GTDB taxonomy): Bacteria > Cyanobacteriota > Cyanobacteriia > Cyanobacteriales > Spirulinaceae > Spirulina > Spirulina subsalsa_A. The sequence continues at coordinate 21,639 of NZ_JAQMTY010000272.1, forward strand.
CCACGTCCCCGGATTTGGTGGTCATCCTACTCACCATTGTCACCGCCTGGGCCATGCTGATCAGTCACGACACAGGGCTAGCCCTCGCTCCCCTGCTGCTTGGTGCGCTCACCTTTAGCATCAAACCCAGTAGTTTGCCCATTACGGGCGTGGCATTCCTATTTTATCTGTGGCGTGGGCCGGACAAGGTGAAGCGATCGCTCCTCGGCATCAGCCTGATCGGAGTGATTGCCTCCCCACTGTTAATCGCAAACGTGATCACCTCCGGTTATCTACTCTTTCCCTCCACCTTGCTCTCTATCAATGTGTCATGGCTTCTCACCCCCTCCGAAGCCCACACCCTCGCCAGTGCGATCACCAACTGGGCCCGCTGGGCCAGCGTCACCCCCCTCAGCCCCAACCCTTTGGCATGGGTGCAACTGTGGCTAGACCGCGAAACTCAATTGCTCCTACTGTGGCTGTTAACACTCCTGTTTAGTGTGGATTGGTGGCGATCGCGATCGCACCCCAGCCGCTGGCCCGCCGCCACCCCCTATCTCCTGCTGCTGGGTCTCGGCGGCAGTATTTACGTAGCTGCCCTTGCCCCAGCGTGGCGATTTGGGTGGGGGATGGCCTGCTTAATGCCGGCCTTGGGTTTAGCCCGTTGGTTTGAAACCCAAGGGCGCGATCGCCTCCTTTTTCCCCTGGTGGCTGCGATCGTTGCTAACAGTTGGCTAAACCCCTCAACAACTCTTACGTTTGTCATCATTGTCAGCCTGATAATTCTCAGCCTCATCGCCCTCTTCCCCAAACAGTTCCCCCCCTTCGCCATTCTGGGCTGTGTCGCCGTCCTCAGCCTCCTCAGCATTGCCCCCAATCGCCTCCAAACCACCCACTATCAACTCCACCCCGTCCTACCCCCCTCCATTGCCCAATTCACCCCCAATCCGTTAATCAAGCGAGAACAAAATGGACTGACTTACTCCCTACCCTCTCGCCCCTCCAAAGCCCTCATCGCTGGCCCAAGTTCCGGGGCCGATCAATGCTGGACTGCCCCCTTACCCTGCACCCCGCACTTAACCACACCCAACCTCACCCACCGTAATCCTCAACTGGGCGTGCAAGCCGGCTTCCAACGGACTCAATAACCACTCGCCACGCTGTACAGATGCACAAAATTAACCTGCGGATTAAGTCCCAGCCCAGGAGGCAAGATTTTTTTCTGACCGTCAACAAAAAGTGTCAATTTGTATCTTAAACTGTATATTTAATCACAAATTATCTAATGGTATCGTGGTGTTTTCCTTAATTTTCAGCCCAGGGCGAAAGCACTAATGATAGAATCGCCATCAGATGAGGTTCAATCCATGGTGCCGTGAGCCGTACAGCAACACTTAATTACTTCCAGCCAACCCTGACCTCCCTTTCGGAACATAACCGCCTCCGCTTATTTTCCGGGTCAGCCAATATCCCCCTTGCCCAAGAAATCGCCCGCTATCTGGGAATGGACTTAGGCCCCATGATTCGCAAGCAATTTGCGGATGGTGAACTGTATATCCAAATTCAAGAGTCAATTCGCGGCTGTGATGTCTATATCATTCAGCCCACCTGCCGCCCGGTTAATGATCACCTGATGGAATTGTTGATCATTATTGATGCCTGTCGGCGGGCCTCAGCCCGGCAAATCACGGCTGTGATTCCCTACTACGGTTATGCGCGAGCCGATCGCAAAACGGCCGGCCGCGAATCCATCACTGCGAAACTCGTGGCGAACCTGATGACCCAAGCCGGGGCAAATCGGATCGTTGCCATGGATCTGCATTCGGCCCAAATTCAGGGCTATTTTGATATTCCCTTTGACCATGTTTATGGGTCTCCCGTGCTTTTAAACTACCTCCTCAGCAAGCAACTAGAGGATTTAGTGGTGGTGTCCCCGGATGTGGGAGGTGTGGCACGGGCGCGGGCCTTTGCGAAAAAACTGAACGATGCACCGTTAGCGATTATTGATAAACGTCGCCAAGCCCATAATGTGGCGGAAGTGATGAATGTGATCGGGGATGTGCGGGGTAAGACGGCTGTGCTTGTGGATGACATGATCGACACAGGGGGCACGATCGCAGAAGGTGCTCGCTTCTTACGGGAACAGGGAGCGCGGCAGGTCTACGCCTGTGCAACTCACGCGGTGTTATCACCTCCTGCCATTGAACGCCTGTCGAGTGGTGTGTTTGAGGAGGTGATCGTCACGAACTCCATTCCGCTGCCGGAAACGAAACACTTTGAGCAGTTGCGGATTTTGTCGGTGGCAAACCTGATCGGGGAAACCATTTGGCGCATCCACGAAGATAGCTCGGTGAGCAGTATGTTTCGCTAATCGCACGAGCAACCGCCGCTCTTGCTGTTGCTCATGGTCGGGCTTCAGGGTTAATCCTAATTCTTGAAAATAAAGCGACACCTTATCCGCCCTGCAAAGTCCCTCTCCCACTCTGGGAGAGGGATTTAGGGTGAGGGCCAATGAATCGCGTTCAGCCGATGAAATCATTCAGGCAAGGGGCTTAAGCCCCTTGTTCTATCGCCTGACTTGAGCGAATGGGTATTAAAGGACGATCGCATCACCCTGTTCGGTGAATTCAACGGTGGTGATCTGCCATTCGGGGTTTTGGGTGAGGGTTTCGCGCAAACTACCGAAGAGGGCGAAACTTTCGCATTGCGAGAGGGAACTGAGGTGGCGAGGACTGTCGGGGGGGAGACGGAGATCGACGATCGCGCTTTGGGTTTGAGGGTTGAGGCTGACCCGATAGCCAGCGATCGCAAAATCCGCCGTGTTGAATTTCTCGATCACGGCGGCGATCGCACCGTCTAAACTTTGGTCTTGCGGTACGGCTGCCACGGTGGGAATCAACGCCGCACAGTTGGGATCGGGGAAATACACTTGAATCGTCGTGGTGTTGGCCGGTGGAGGCGTTAGGTCAGGATCAGGGATAGTCTGCGCGACGGGGGGCTGCGGCGCTGTGGTGGTGGACTGCATCGCACGGGGGGCGATCGCGCAACTATTGAGCAGCATCACCGCTCCCCCGATTAACCCCGTTAAACCGATACGTTGTAACATAGCCGCCTCCAAACTTTTTCTCTGAACCGCTTAAAATCTTCATCCAGCCGGCTCGACAGCCAATCCGGACAAGTCCCCACCCCATGGGACCACCGCCCCCAATCCCTGGGAATTCGTGCGATACACTAATGACTTCAGTGCGTCAGGATGGGCCATGTTAGGGAGCTTAATTTGGATTTTGGGGGTGGGGTTTCTCCTGGGGCAGGGGGCGCGATCGCTGAAGTTGCCGCCCTTGGTGGGAATGATTGGGGCGGGAATTCTCATCGGGCCCCAGGGGTTGGATCGCTTGGCTCCTGTGGTGTTAGCAACGGCGGATCAGTGGCGATCGCTGGCTGTGATGGTGATTTTAATGAAAGCCGGGCTAGGGCTGGATCGGGACAAACTGCAACAGCAGGGAACCGTTGCCCTCCGCCTCGGATTGTTGCCCGCCACGGGAGAAGCGATCGCCGTTGCGATCGCCGCCATGGCCCTCTTACACTTCGACTTCCCCACCGCCCTCCTCCTCGGCTGCATCCTCGGCGCAGAATCCCCCGCCGTGATTGTGCCGGGAATGTTACGCCTCAAGCAGTTGGGCTGGGGCGTGGCCAAGGGCATTCCTGACGCGATTCTCACCGGCAGCGCCCTCTCAGATGTGCTGCTGCTCTTGGTGTTTAGCCTCCTTCTCAATCTCCTCACCCAAACCCCATCCGCCGGTGTTACCCTTGGTTCCCTCACCCTCACCCCCCTCCAACTCCTCCCGTTCCAACTCCTCACCCAGATCGGCGGCGGCTTGCTTTTGGGCTATCTGGCTGCCCACGGCGTTCGGTTGATTCTCGTCCGCTGGCGTTGGACTCAAAACCCGGTGCAGGATCTCCTCGTGGCGGCGTTGGTGGCCATGGGGTTGGTGTTGGGGGCGGAGATGTTACCGCTGTTTTCGGGGTATATGGCGGTGATGACGCTGGGGTTTTTTCTGGTGGAGTTGGATGCACCCTTGGCGCGGCGGTTGCGGCAGGGGTTTGATGGGCTGTGGCGGGTGGCGGAGATTATTCTGTTTGTGCTGTTGGGGGCGGCGATCGCCTTCGAGACCCTGGCCTCAATTTTGGGGCCAGGGCTGCTGATTCTTGCGGTGGGGACGTTGATCGGGCGGGCGATCGGTTGGGGGTTGGCCACTTGGGGCAGTAATTGGACAAGGCGCGAACGGGTGTTTTTATTGGCGGGCAATTCCGCCAAAGCGACGGTACAGGCGGCGATCGGCGCGATTCCCTTAGCCGCCGGTGTGCCAGGAGGCGATCGCATCCTCGCCCTCGCCGCCCTGTCGATCCTAATCACCGCCCCCCTCGGCGCTTGGGCGATCCCCACCTTTGCCCCGAAACTCCTCCAGCGCGGCACGGTGGACCCAACGAAAGTGAACCGCGATCGCCCCATCACCCTCCTTGCCGCCGTCGATACCTCCCCCCACGCCGCTGCCGTCCTCACCAAAGCCGCCGAACTTGCCCGCCGTTGCGATGGTCACGTTATCGTTCTCCATGTGGTCACTCCCACAGATTCCACCCCCCAACTCGAAGCCCTCGCCGCTCGTGCTGCCCAACATCTCGCCGACATCCGCCACGATTTCCAAACCCTCACCGGCCCCATTGCCGCCACCATCCTCACCACAGCGGCACAACACCACGTAGACGAAATCATCCTCGGCAAACGCACCGATCAAGGGGGCGCGATCGGCTCGGTCTCCCAAACCCTCCTCACCACCAGCACCCTCCCCACCATCCTCGTCGATCGCAACCCCTCCGCCTAAACCTCAGCATCTCCAGATCAGAAGATGGCGTTAAAGCCCCGCTAGGAATTTAAATCCCTGGCTCATCACGAAAGTAGGCTAACGCTTACTCATTCAGAACCCGTTGCAACGGGCTTGAGCCATGAGCCAAGAACTTAAGTTCTGGGCGGCCATGGGCTTCTCAATTATTCAGTCGCGTAATTCTAGAAGACGTTGAGGGAAAGGGTGGCTATCGTGAAACGCAAAACCTTTCCCACGCCGCTCAATGATGCGGGACTGTAGGCGATCGCCTACAGCCCGGAGACGTTGCCGGTGGGTTCCTATGAATTGCGCCTCAGCTCCGATGGGGAGGGCTTTGAGACGGTGACGAAAACCTTTGATGTTTGGCCGTCGGCGGACTGGATCGATGCGATCGCTAACCAAACCAAGCCCGAAGTAGTCACGGAGATCAAAACCTTCAAGCTCTGCATTGTTGAACAAGTGGAAACCGAGCCGCCCCCCACCGACGAACCCACGACGGGTAAATACACCGGCTGCGCTGTGGATCAGTCGGAATTCACCTCAGATGTGACGGCGCTCAAGGCAGATGCGGATCTAGAAGATGCGATCGATGGGGAGCAATTGACGTTCCTCTGGTTCTATCAACGTCAGGATGGCACTTGGGAAGAAATCAACAAAAACACCGTCGATCTACAACAGTCCCTGGATGGGTTTCTCTTCACCCTCCAAGGCGATTTTTCCCCCGGTGAATACGAGGTGCTCGCCCTCCTCGAAGCCCGCAACCGCCCCCCCCTTGCGCCACGCCTTCACGATCGCAAAAGCAGAATAACACAGCGCGATCGCCTCGGACTGTCCTCCGAATTTAGGCAGCACAGCCCAGGAAAATGCACAGGACTTAAACCGCCGAGAAGTAGATTTTGGATTTTTTCGGGTCGGGACTCATGGTTTTGTCCCCTTCCTGCCAGCCCACGGGGCAGACTTCTTCGGGGTGGGCTTGGACGTGTTGGATGGCTTTCAGGGTGCGGAGGGTTTCGTCAACGCTGCGGCCAAAGGAGAGATTGTTAATCGTGGCGTGCTGGATGATGCCGTCTTTGTCGATGATGAACAAACCCCGGAGGGCAACCCCAGCTTCGGGGTCGAGGACGTTGTAGGCGGTGCTGATTTCTTTTTTAATGTCGGAGATCAGGGGGTAGTTAATGTCGCCGACACCGCCGTGTTTGCGATCGGTTTGAATCCAGGCGAGGTGGGCAAATTCGCTATCCACGGAGATGCCGAAGAGTTCGGCGTTGAGGGCTTTAAATTCGTCGGTGCGATCGCTGAATGCCGTTACTTCCGTCGGACAAACAAAGGTGAAATCGAGGGGATAGAAGAAGAGAACGACATATTTACCCCGGAAGTCTGACAGTTTGAGGGTTTTAAACTCTTGGTCAAACACTGCTGTCGCCGTAAAGTCCGGGGCAGCTTGTCCTACGCGGAGGCATCCTTCCATGGGTTTATTCTCCTAAAGAAACGCGATGTCGATGAACGTGGGCCCAATGATTGTTGTATCACAGGGGTGTGACGGGAAAACGTTGCGAATCAACGTCACTCCAGTTATTTAAGCAAATTTTAAGAACTGTTACAACTTTTTCACGCGGGGACAACGGACGGCGGGGTCAAGGGGAAACAATCCGGACATTCTCCCGGATGCCTGAAAAGGGGGGTAATTGTTGTTCTTTGCACAGAGCCTTGGTCAACCCCACTGATATTAAATATCCCAGCCTTGGACAACTTCTGCACCAACGTTACAAGGTGCTCCAAGTGTTAAATTCAGGTGCTTTTGGACAGGTATATCTCGCCCAAGACACCCTTGATCCAACGCGATCGCAATGCGCCATCAAGTACTACTTTTCCGACCTGAACTATCCCCACCTCGTTAAAACCAGTCGGCGCATTTTCCTGAACGAAGCTGAATATTTAAAACGACTGGGGGTTCATCCGCAAATTCCCCAGTTTCTCAACTGCTTTGAGGAAAATCGGGGGTTTTTCCTGGTGCAAGACTATATTGCCGGCACGTCCCTCAGTCAAGAGTTGGCGATCGCCCGCCATAGTTCCCCCCTCGAACGAGTCGCCCAGGTGGTCTATTTACTCTGGGATCTGCTGCCGGTGCTGCATTTCATTCATCAACAAAATGTGATGCACGGCGATATCAAACCCAACAACATCATGCGCCGCAGTCATGACGGCAAGGTGGTGTTAATTGACTTTGGAGCGGCCCAGTTCCTGCCCAAAAACCCTAGCCCGGCCTCGAAAATCGCCACCTTTCCCACCTATCCCACCGCCACGTCTAGTCCGTCGGGCTATCTCGCGGCCGAACAACTGCGGGGCCAGCCGACGATGGGCAGTGATCTGTACTCGGTGGGGATTATTGCGCTGGAATGGTTGACGGGGTTAGATGTGACCCATTTTCAGCCTCATCCGAAGACCTATGAAATTCAGTGGCAGGCTTGGACGGATCACAATCCGCCGCCGCCCTATTTGGAGCCACTGGCGGCGATTTTGCGGCAACTGGTTCGCTACCATCCGGAAAATCGCTACGCGACGGCAATGGAGGTGTTGAAGGATTTGGAACCGTTGCGATCGCAAGTCAACCACAGCCTGCTGCATTACTGGGGTGAACAGCGGCTGAATACCCTTGTCCCGATGCCCCATCACACCGCTGCGGCGGCGCAGACTCCATCCGCTGAGGCGGATTGCGATGCATGGACAGCAACCGCCGCCCAGTTTGAAGATGTCGCCCTGGATGACCCAGAACTGATGTCGGATGAACCGTGGCAGGTGGAGCATTCCGAGATGATGATGGCTCGCACTGCGGCGATCGTGGCGGATTTGCCCCTGTTGCGATCGCAGTCTCCCAGTTCAACCGCTCAGGTGTTGATGCGGATGGGCTTGGTGATTGGGATGCTGAATGTGTTTGCGATCGCCTTGGGCTACTACACCCTCACCAGCAGCCTCAGCACCGATCCCGGCGAAGAGGCCTGGCTCGCCGCCCAAGAAGCAATTCAACGGGGCCAATTAGCCCAGGCGCTCACCCTGGCCGAATCGATCCCCCGCAACAGTGTCCGTTATGAGCAATCCCAAGCGGCGCTCCAAGCCTGGCAAACGGAATGGCGCACCGCGTCAAGCTTAATCAACACGGCCCAAACAGCTCTCGACAGTCACCAATGGCAAATGGTGCTCAATATTGCCGCCCAAATGCCGGAGATCAACTATTGGAAACAAAAAATGCACCCCCTCGTGGAGGCGGCACGGCCACGAGCAGAAGACGAAGCGCGGCGACTGCTGGCCCAGGCCTATCGCTCGGCTCAACAGCGAGATTTCACCCGTGCCTTAAGCTTTCTCTATCAGATTTCCCCTGAAACGCAGGTGGGCGCAAGTATCCAGCCGAAACTCGATGAATATCAACGCAAGCAAAGTGTGCGGGCGATGGTGCAGTTACAAACGGCCTATGATTTAGCGATCGCGAAACAATTTCGGGCTGCGATCGCGATTCTCGAAGAAATCCCCACGAACACCACCGCCGGCGCGATCGCCCAAGAAAAACTCCAGGAATATCACCACAAAGCCCAAACCCGCCGCGCCCTCGTTGCCAGCGCATCCTAAGCCCTAAGCGGGAACAGGATCAGCGACCAACAAAGGAAAACCCAAGGCTTCCCGCTGTTGGTAATACAACTGAGCGACTTGGCGGGCCAGGTTGCGGATGCGGCCGATGTAGCGCGTCCGTTCGGTGACGGAAATCACGCCCCGCGCATCGAGGAGGTTGAAGGTGTGGGAACATTTCAACACATAGTCATGGCTGGGAAGAACCAAGCCGCGCTCGATCAGTTGGGTGGCTTCTTGTTCGTAGAGGGCGAAGAGTTGGAAGAGGCGATCGCTGTCGGAGGCTTCAAAGTTATAGGTACATTGCTCCACTTCGCCTTGCAGGTGGATGTCACCGTAGGAGAGAGTATCATTCCATTGAATTTTCGCGATCGCATCCACATCCTGCAAATACATTGCCAACCGTTCTAACCCGTAGGTAATCTCAATCGACACCGGCCGACAATCAATCCCGCCGCACTGCTGAAAATAGGTAAACTGCGTGATCTCCATGCCATCAAGCCACACCTCCCAACCCACACCCCAGGCCCCCAAGGTCGGCGACTCCCAGTTATCTTCCACAAAGCGAATATCATGGTCTTCCGGGTGAATCCCCAAGGCTTGCAAGGATTTTAAATACACATCTTGAATATTGTCCGGCGAAGGTTTGATCAAGACTTGATATTGATAGTAATGCTGATACCGATTCGGGTTCTCGCCATAGCGGCCATCGGTGGGGCGGCGGCAGGGTTCCACATAGGCCACCGACCAAGGTTCAGGGCCGATCGCCCGTAAAAAGGTATGGTGGCTCATCGTCCCCGCCCCTTTTTCCGTGTCGTAGGGTTGCGCGATCAGGCAGCCGCGATCGCTCCAAAATTGATTAAGTGTTGCAATAACAGATTGAAAACTGAGAGCCACGGGTTTCTTCTTCACAAAAAACAGTGATCCTATTATCCCGTGCTAGCACCCCCTGATCACAGGTGCGATCGCGTTTTAAGATGAATCAGAACCACCAGAACCACACATCGCATCGCCCAACCCGACCATGGACACCACCGCCAACGCTCCCCAACGCCACCGCCTCGATCTGCCCTCCGGATTGCACCTATCCTATCTAGATTGGGGCGGGACGGGCGATCGCGTCATTCTATTGCATGGCTTGGCGGATCATGGCGGCGTGTGGTCGAGTTTAGCGCCCCGATTGGCGGCCTATGGTTGCATTGCGCCGGATTTGCGCGGCCATGGGGAAAGTAGCAAGCCCGAAGACCCGACGGCCTACAGTTTTGCGGCGATGGTGGCGGATTTACAGGCGTTGATCGCAACCTTGGGAGAGTCTTCTGTACATGTGGTGGGGCATTCCTGGGGGGCGAAGGTGGCCTGTGTGTGGGCGACCCAAGCCCCGGAACAGGTGAAAAGTTTAACCCTGGTTGACCCGTTTTTGATCCAAAAATTGCCGGGCTGGATGGAGTTAAGCTTTCCGATTCTCTATCGCACCTTGCCGTTTTTGCAATTGTTGGGGCCGTTTCCCTCCGCAGAAGCCGCGATCGCCAAAGCCAAAACCCTCAAACAATACCGCGAATGGACACCTTTCCAAGAGGCGATCTTTCGGGAGGGAATGGAGTTAAAACCCGATGGCCAATGGGGGAGTAAATTCACGATCGCCGCTCGCAACGGCATTTTTCAAGAAGTGATGAAAGTGGCGGGGTTAACGCGATCGCTCCCTATCCCTAGCCTCCTGCTTCAACCCACCGCCGGAGTCAACCGCACCGCCTGGCAACTGGCCCCCTATCACCGCCATCTCTCCCCCCTCACCCATCACATCATCCCCGGCCACCATTGGGCCTTCCTCTCCGACCCCGATCGCTGCGAAACCGAAATCCTCACATTTTTAGATCAACACCGCAACCGGGGCACAAATTCCTAGCCCATCAGTCACAATCAAGAATATAGGCAGAATTTTAGAGGGGATCTGAATCATGCGAATTGGTGCTCTGTTGCTCATGGGTGCGATCGCCCTCAGTCCTACGCTCATGCTTCCGGCTCCGATGCAAGCCCAAAGGGAAGAAACTCGCCCCCGCCGTGCGCCCCAACTCCTCGAAGCCCGCACCACCAATAACCGGGTGCGATCGCGCTTCGCGAAATACTACATCACCCTCGCCACGCCCCCCAACGCCCGCCCTCTCCAAGCGGTTCAACTCGACCAACGCACGGGCGGCGAAGCGATCGCCCTTCGTCTCGACGATATCAGGGTCTGGCTCAATGGCGAGGCCATTGCCCTAGACTCCCACAGCGGCAACGGCCACAACGAACCCCTCACCCTCACCTTCGCCGACCCCATCCCCCCCGACAGCACCATCACGATCCAACTTCGGCCCCGCTATAACCCGCGCTGGGGCGGCGAATATAGCTATGGGGTGACGGTGTTAATGGAGGGTGATTTCAGCCTCTACCTTGGCCCGGCGCGGCTCCGGTTTTATGAAGGCGATCGCCGCATCTGGTTCCCATAGTATTTTTGTTCGCTCTCGTTGGATAGCTAGACGGTGAACGGGGTCTGACCGGGGCGATCGCGTCACTATCGCCTTCCCGTCTCCACCGTGGTAGCAATGGAGCCAAATTAAACCGGTTGCAGCACAGGAGCAGGGCGATCGCTCAATTGCATCGGCACGCCATTATGGGGGGCGAGGGTCAAACCCCGGCGAGCGATGCGGGGCGGGTTCCTCTCGGTGAGGGTAAGCTGATGGTCTGTAACCAAGAGCGCCAAAATCAGTTTAATTTCATAGAGGGCAAGGGCATAGCCCAAACAGCGCCGCTCCCCACCGCCGAAGGGAATATATTCGTGGGGGCCATAGGTGCGATCGCGGAAGCGTTCGGGCTGGAATTCGTGGGGGTTCGGGTAGAGGTCGGAGCGGCGGTGGAGGAGATAGATGCAGGGGGCGAAGGCGGTATCTGGGGGGAGGGTGTAGTCAGCGATCGCCAACTCCTCCAATGTTCGACGTGGAAAGGTAATCGGCACTACGGGATACATCCGCAGCACTTCATTACAAAACGCACTCAGATAGGGTAAGCGAGTGATCGCCGTTGGATCGGGATCATCCCCCAAAGCGCGAATTTCTTGACGGATGCGATCGCCCATTTCCGGTCGTTTCGCCAGCCAAAAACTCCCCCAAGCCAAAATCGTCGCGCTGGTTTCATGGCCCGCAAACAATAGCGTCACCAATTCATCTTTAATTTCTGCATCGCTCATCGGGTTGCCCGCCTCATCCCGAATCGCCAACATTAGCGCCAAAATATCCATGCGTTCGGGATCGACATTGTGGCGACCCGCTTCAATTTCTACCTGCAAGAGGTCATACAATGTCTGACGGCTGCGGAGAAATTTACCCCATGGACTCCACACGCCTAAATCACGTTGAAGAAACTGCAAAAAGATCGCGCTAGACTTCAGCGGTGATGCCCCAATGGCCAACATTTCAATTAATAGCGGTTTGATTTGTTGCGATCGCGCCTGATCTTGCACCCCAAAAACCACCGACATCATCACCTCTAGGGCGATCGATTGCATCAGCGATCGCATCGTCACCGTCTGATGCTGTGGCACAGATTGCAACCCCTGACGCGCCACCGCCAGAATCAAATCCCCATAGGACTTCATCCGCTCCCCATGAAACGGCGGCATCAACAATTTTCGCTCCCGTCGATGACGCTGCCCCTCCATCAACAACAGCGAAAAATCCCCCACCAATGGCCGCAGTAAATCATTACTTTTACCCAACCCAAACGCCGCATCATTCTGGAAAATGCGTTGAATATCAGCGGGATTATGGGTAAAGACTAGCGGTCGATTCCGACTCAGAACCAACGTAAATGTATCCCCCCACATTGCGGCTTCTTGCTCCATGAATTGTACTGGATCAAGAATCCACTTCACCAATTGACGAAATGGGCTGAGAGATGGGCTTGGGGGTAAATTTGACATCAGAAAATCCAGGATGATCGCTGCCCTGATCTTAACAAATTAGTGATACAGCAATCCTCTTTGATTCATGAACAGGCAAGGGGCTTAAGCCCCTTGTTGATGAGGAGATCAGATCTCCGATTGATTTAGAATCGCTATACCTGGTTGACTGACAAAAGTTTATCACCCTCACCCCTAACCCACCGCCCAGAGAGAGAGGGGAACCGATCCATTTTTCCGGTTCCCTCGCCCCTGGGGAGAGTTCTAGGGTGAGGGCTTTCAGGGATCTGGCTAATTTTGTCGGTCAACCAGTGGTGATGCTGTCAATACTTATTTTTTCTTGGGGATTAAATTCGCATCACGCAGCCGCGATAATAATCCCCAACAACTCGCATAATTGACTGGGATTTTGTTGACGCGATTCTGAAAATTCGCCTCCTCATTTTCTGATCGAGCCAACTCTTGTAACTCTAGTAAATATTCAATGGCCTGTTCATAGAGTTTCGTTTGTTTTTGCGCAATCAGCATATCCACTGTTTCCCAAAGTTGACGTTTTTGGGGCTTTAACGAGAGGATATAGTCACGCCGTTCTGATTTTTGAATTGCTGTTTCTGCTGCTTTTCGCTTGGCCTGCTGTTCATCGGCTTGCTGGCGTAATTCGGACAGCGATCGCTGAGGTTCCGCTGCTGCTGTATCCTGTTCTAATGTGAGCTTAAATCGCTGCTGGAGACGGCTTTTAAGTTGCAGCGCCATGTCTGAATCCCCCGTGACCATCTCTAATAAAAGTTCCGTTTTTTCCGCCTCAGACAATGGGTGCATCCCAGTTATGCAGATAGTACATAGAGATTAATAGAGTTCACCATTGAGATAAGCACAACGGTGTAGAAGAACCTTAGGCACATTGTGGCGAGACCACTGAGCCCCAGACCGTTTAACGCGGGCAGCAATTTG